>NZ_JBIAXT010000061.1:0-23694 GCF_042896945.1 Streptomyces sp. NPDC001222 | reverse complement strand
AGCCCCAACGAATACGAACGCCGACACCACGCGGCTAAGCTCACGCTCGCCGCGTGATCAACGCACCGTGTCCACCATCACGGGGGAAGGCCCGTCTTCGATCAGCGGATGTTCGTTCATGGGACCTCTTCCCGACGTGCCTGGCGTCAGCGGTGACATCGCCACTTCCGAACATGCGGCTCGAGCACATGCCACGCGCCCCCCACCTCCAGACTGCCCGGCGTGCGCAGGCTTCGCATTACTCCCGTAAGCGCAGCAACCGCGCACCCGGTATCTGCGCCGACGATGCCGTAACGGGGAGGGCGGCGGTCACGGAGTGCTCGGCGGAGCGGGAGGCACAGACACGGGGGCGGTGCTCGTCCACCGGCTGCTCACGCTCACGGCGAAGCCGCTGCTCCCGCGTTGCGTGGGCCTCTGGTCGAGCTGATGATGTAGAGGAGGCATGCCGACCATTCGAGTGAACCGAACGCACAGGGCTGCGTGAACTGCGGACTTCGCGGCCCGAGTGAGGATGGCGTTCCAAATGAGGCTTGTCGTCGACCTCAACCGGTGTCAGGGATTCGCGCAGTGCGCCTTCCTTGCCCGGACGTCTTCACTCTCCGCGGCGAGGAGGCGCTGCTCTACACCGCCCGCTTCGACGAGGCGCTGCGTGCCCAGGTGGAGCGAGCCGTGGCCGCCTGCCCGGTCCAGGCCATTCTCGCCGAATCCTCCGACGAACCGACGAAGGGGGTCGAGGGTCGTGTCGACTGACACCGGTGCCGAGGCCCTCCGGCGGGAAGGGCGCATCGTCGTCGTCGGTGCCTCGCTGGCCGGACTGCGGCGGCGGAAATCCTGCGCGACCGGGGGCTTCACCGGGTCGCTCAACCTGATCGGCGATGAGCCGCACGAGCCGTACGACCGGCCCCCGCTGTCCAAGCAGGTGCTGCTGGGACTGGAGGACGCCGAGGCGACCGCGCTGCCGCGCAGGCGCGACATCGACGCCGAATGGCGTCTGGGCGTGGCCGCCGCGGGCCTGGACCGAAACGCCAAGCAGGTGGTCCTGGCGGACGTCGACACGCTGCCCTACGACCGCCTGCTGATCACCACCGGTACCAACGCCCGGCCCTGGTTCCGTCCGGAGCAGGCGGCGCTGGACGGGGTTTTCGTGCTGCGCACCCGCGACGACTCCGCACGGCTGTACCGGAAACTCGCCACCGGCCCACGTCGGACGCTGGTGATCGGCGCCGGTTTCACAGGCTCCGAGATCGCCTCCGTCTGCCGGGAGCGCGGCCTGGAAGTGACGGTGTCGACGACGGCGTAATTCCCCAGGGGTTGTGGACACGAAATTCCCCAGCGCCTGAGGTGCTCAGACATCATCGAATGGTTCGTCACTCCACCTGAACCAGGCACGAACATTACTGATGTGGAGCAGGAACTCCGCGACCGGACCTGACGGGGCCACCAGCGACAAGGTGTCCGCGATCCGGTCGTAGGAGTCGTCAAACCGCTCGTATTCCTCCGCCTCCATCAGAGCCAGCGACTCGTCGAACCACGGCTTCACCTCTCCGAACGTCGGCGTTGGAACGAAGCGACCGTTCAGCCATGGAAAGTCGGCCTCGTCGATCACGATCTCGCCGAGCAGGTCCTCCCGCCGCATCAGTCGCCAGACTTCGCCCTCGAAACCCATGCCGCCAGCTCTCCATCCATGCCCTGTGGTGTCGCCGGGCAGCCTCTCACGCGGCAAGGACAACGAGGCAGGAGCGCCAGCGAGCTGCTGGCCAGCCGTATCGACGCTCCTGCGCGCGATGGATCAGGGCCGTCAGGGCTTGTGGGCCGGTAGCTGGGGCCGCTCGTGATCACCTGGTGGCTGGCGTTGATCAGCCGGTCCAGCAAGCCGCAGTCGTAGCCGCCTGGTCAGGCCACGACCAGCCCAACAGCCCACCCGAAGCCCGAAACGGGCATCACCTCACGCACCGCCCTCTCAGGAAGTGGGAGGGGGCCAGCCGATGTCGCCCTCGATCATGCGGCGGGCGAAGTTCTGGGCCTCATCGATGAACGCGGCGTGGCGCGCGTTCCGCTCGGTGCGGAAGTCGCTGTCGGCGCGTTCGCTCTCCCCTTCGGGGTCACCGGGGCCGTCGAGTTCCTCCATGTCGAGGTGAGTGAGAAATGCTGCTAGCTCAGGTCGCGTAGTGCTTGCTGATGCGTCGGTCTCCTGCCGGATGTCGGTGGGGAATCCGCTGGAGTAGCGAGCACCGTGGTACTCGTCGACGACACCTAGGAATATTGCGTCGAGGCTGGGAAATGACGCCTGGTCAACGACCACGGTCGGCAGTTGCGTACCGTACCTCCGCGCCTTGGCGTTCCAGCAGTCCTGTTCCAGGTCAAGTTCGAGCAGTCGCTGAGCAGCCTGGGACGTGGCCAGTGCGATCAGACCGTCGTCCCCGATGACGTTGTCGTGCAGGTTCAGCTCCCAGAGCTGCGGTAGCACTGCCCACGAGGCGAGCGCTCTCGCGCCTTGCGACCCGAGGCTGTTGTAAGCCAGCGAGATGCTGTGGAAGTTGGGAGCTGAGGTCGTTGACGTGAGGGCTTCGACGTCGCCATCGTCGAGATTGCACTCAGTGACGTCTAGAGTCTGCAACGTGGACCAGACCGGGGCGTTGCAGAGCGCTGCGGGCCAGCTGCCTACTGGATTGCATGACAGGTCGAGGGTGTTGAGCTTCTGCAGCCGTTCAGACGTCATCAGCGCGATGAGTCCGCCCTCTCCGAGCCCGGTGGCCGCCATGTTCAGGTACGTCAGCTTCGTGGCATTCTGCGACGAAGCCCAGGCCTTGGCGCCCAGGTCGCCGACCGGTTGGACGTCGGGGCGTCCGTAGTACGGCGAGCCACCTTCGCGGCCGCTCAGGTCGAGGTACTCAAGTGCAGGCATCTGGACGTCGGCCGCCAACCGCTGCGCCCCCGTCGTACTGAGACGGTTGCGGCTTAGATCAAGGTGACGTAGGTGCGGAAAGGTGTCGGCGGCAGCAAATGTTGCGGCCGTCATGTCCGTGGCGACGAGGTCCGCGAGCATCAACTTCTCGATGTGGTCCTGGCCGATGCCCCCGAGGACGCGTGCGATGGCCGCGTCGCTGATGGGCAGCAGTTCAAGAGCCAGCCCGGTCAGCTGGTGCAACACGCCGCTGTCGACGATGGCGTCCACGCCGCGAGCACCGAGCCCCTCGCGACCGAGCCCCATGGCCGTGCCCCGCACTGTGAGGTTGCGCAGACTGGCGAGATTGGCGCGCGCGAAGAACGCTCCGCATGCGTTGTCGTCCTGATCGATGACATTGCCGAAGTACGGCTTCCACAGCGGCTGGCGTCCGTTCTTGCCGCAGCGGAACCCGATCGCCAGGCGGTCGAGCTGGGCGAGTTCCTCGCAGTCGGCGAGGTCTTGTGCCTCGTCGACGCTGCACACGAGAACATCGGCGGAGCGCAGGTCCGGCACAAGTTTCGAGCGCATCAAGTGGACCAGGTCGGGTGCCCGTAGACCGGCGTGTCGCAGCCGCCACGGCCGTGCAGCGAGCGGGCGGAACGGCGGCTTCTTGAAATGCCACATGTCCTCACGAACGCTCACCAGATCCAGCGATTCGATCCGCGTGATGGCCGCGTTGTCAGCGAGCTCCACGAGCAGCTCGCCGTCCACGTCGGTGAGGCCGGCGATCCGGATCGACCGCAGGTTGTTCCAGTGGTCCAGGCTCTCGACCAGCGCGGCGAGATGATCGCTCGCGTACCAGCCGAGGTCGAGGTGGGTTACACCGCGCACTTCGGATTGAGAGCGCGGGTCCGGCAGAGCGGGATCGAGGGTGCCGCTGCGTGCCGACTGCAGTGCCAATGATCGGACGAGCAGCCACGTCGGCTTCGTATAACCGGCGTCCAGCGCAGCGAGCCAGGACCACGATGCCTCGCGCACCACATCAGGCCACGAAGAGAGTCGCTCGTTGCACAGGGAGACAAGGTCCGAAGGGCTGCCCGCACGGCCGAGAGCAGCACACAGAGCACGGAACGCAAGCTTGCTCGGTGGTCCGTCCAGTATCCGCTCGACCTCAGCGTCGTAGTCGATCACAGTCGTAACGTACTACCACGCCCGAACGGTGGGCTCCGCTCCCGGTCCCCGATCGATGACCATGTGCAGTTCGTCGACGGCCCACAGGTCTGTACTGGTCGCTGAAGGAGTGGGCATCGCGCCGGGAGACGGCGGCGAGGGCCAGATCGCCATCGGTGAGGTCGCCTCTCCGGGCCCGCGCGCGCGGGCGGGGCCTTGGAGCAGGGCTGGTTGGTGCCGGGGTCGCAGCGGCCAGGCCGCTGGGGCGGCCCGGCGTTGTCACCGCTGGCTGCGCACCAGTGCGGGCAGCACCATCAAAGGGGTTGTTGCTGAACTGCTCGATGCCGCATTGCTCGGCCGGATTCCCGTCCGTCCCGACCGAACGCAGGCCGCGGACTGGGCGCTGCGCCTCACCACTTTGGACAAGGTCGACCGGGGTCAGGGGCTGGCAGGTGCGCTGACCAGTGACGAGAAGGAAGAGCTTCGCCGTCTGCGGCGAGAGAACCGGGAACAGCAGCAGACCGTCGAGATCTTGAAAAAAGCAGCGGCCTTCTTCGCCAAGGAGTCGACGAAGTAGCCGTGCGCTACGCGTTCATCGACGCGGAGAAGGCCACCGAGGACAAACCCGGTGGCCACAGCGTCACCCTGATGTGCAAGGTGCTCGGGGTGTCCCGCTCGGGCTACTACGCCTACCTCGCAGCCCAGCCGGCCGTCGAGGAGCGGGCCCGTCGGGAGGACGAGCTGGTTGCCGAGATCCGACAGATCCATACGGCGTCCCGCCGCGCATACGGCGCCCCGAGGATCACCGCGGCGCTGCGCAGGAAGGGGCGGCGGATCAACCGGAGAAGAGTCGAGCGGCTGATGCGCGAGCGCGACATCCGCGGGATCACCCGCCGCAAGCGCCGCAGCCTGACCCGGCCAGACAGGAAGGCGGCCCCGTCGCCGGACCTGGTCGGACGCGGCTTCACCGCCGCCCAGCCAGGCACCAAGCTGGTCTCGGACATCACCTACCTGCCGACACTGGCAGGCTGGTGGTATCTCGCCACGGTCATCGACCTGGCCACGCGTGAGGTGGTCGGCTACGCCATGGCTGAGCACCACCGTGCCGAGTTGGTCGTTGACGCGCTGCAGATGGCCGCCGGCCGCGGTGGTCTACAGGGAGGCTGCATCGCACATTCGGACCGCGGGTCGGAATACACCTCGCGCGAATACCGCAGTCTGATAAAGGAGTTGGGGCTGAGGCAGAGCATGGGCAGAACGGGCTCGTGTTACGATAACGCGGCTGCCGAAAGCTTTTTTCGGACTGCTGAAAGCGGAGATCGGGACCACCGTCTGGGAGTCTCACGAAGCCGCTCGCGCCGACATTTTCCGCTTCATAGAGGTCGAGTACAACCGCACGAGCCTGCGCAAGCACCCCGTCTACGGGTATGTCACCCCGGTCGAAACCAGGGCGCTTACTACGCAAGACCTCGCCCCCGCAGCGTAACCACCCCCTGTCCACGCTGAACGGGGAACTTCATCGGGCAGGAGCGGTTCAAGATAGGCGAGGGTTTCGAGGTTCACCGCGTCCGCAGCCTCGAAGTGCCCTGGCCCCGCATCCCGGTGGGCCTGGCCCGCCAGCCAGGCGGCAACCCCGATCGCGTGCGCGTCCTCCGACTCCTGCGCAGCGACCAGTCCCCGCTCGGCCACCCACCACAACAGGGCAGCATCGGGCTGGTAGGCCACGAAGAACTGGGTCAGTGAATAGACCTCGGCCAGCACGGCCTGCGCGGCTCTCCGGCCTGCGCCGGTCTCGGCCTGCCGCACGGCCAGCTGTGCGTCGCCGATCAGGCCCGGCAGAAGTGCTCCGATCGCCTCGCGGTGGTTCGGCGCCGAGTGTCGCGCCGACCAGGCCCGTGCAAGACGTGCCTGAAGGTGCGCGGCCGGCGGCGCCGCGCGCTGCGTGGTCACCGGGAAGGCGTCGACCGCAGCCTTCACAGCGGGGAGCCGTGGGTGGCCGGGGCCGGTGGACAGGTGGGTGTGCATGGACTGGCTGCCGGTGAGATCCGCCAGATCCCGCACGCGCAGCACTTCGGCGATGCGCAGGATCATGTCGAGCTTGGGTGTTCCCAGGCGACCGGTCTCGATGCCCTTGACTCAGGAACCGGACTTACCGACCAGCCCACCGAGCTGTTCTCGGGTCATACCCCTGCGCGTGCGCAGGATCTGCAGGCGTTGGCCGAACACCAGCGGGTGGGCGTACGGGTTGGGGGATGCATCTTGAGACATCACGGCTTTGCCCCTCCTGGCACCTTTGTCACTGCCAGGGTAGGGGCCAGGTCGGGTCTCGGGTGAGATTCCCTACGCGCGCTCCTCACCCTGTACGTGATCGCGCGGGTCGTACGGCGCGTTTCGTGCACGACGACGCCTTGGAGATGTCCTCGACGCTCCGTCCCCGCGATGCCGTGTGGAACGTGACGTAATTCGGCTCTGTCGGGGATCTTGTGATGCCGATCAGCGAGGCGGATAGAGTTGCCTCCGCAGACTGAGAGGGGGTGACGGTGAGCTCGACAGGAGCGTGGGTGGTTGGCGTCATCCCTGACACGGAGGCTCGGGAACTTCCGGACCGTTACGTCCATCTCATACGGCCCGGCGACTGGGACAAGCCCCCGGGTTTCAGCCAGGCGCTAGCCTGGTGGCTGAACGGCGGTGAGGACGAGGCGTTTTTCGAGCGTTCTATGGGTCCTTCCGGATCCTTGGCGCCCACGTCGGTCGCTTATCGATTCGCGGACTTCATCGAGGACGCCAACGTGTCCACCGCGGCCACGGACGCCGTGCGGGACGCGAGTATGGCGTTGATGCCTGAGGTAGTTGGCGCTGGTCTCTTCGTTGCGACTGCCCGGAAGGCAAACCCGGTCGCGGCCCTGTACTACGGCCTTGGCGCTGAACGGTCGGCGATGCTCCCGGGCTGGTTCGGGGACTTTCTGCTTTCCGCCGACGAGGTTCGGGCCGCTCTGCCTCGGGTTGAGGAAGCCCTGCTCATGTCTGACGCGCAGCGAGGCACCGCCCTCTCTAGGATTACCGACTGGATGACCGCGATGGGCGATACACCCGACTGCGATGCGGCGGGACTCATTGACGCGCCCCTACGGGTGATTCGACACGCCGCGGAGGCCGGATCCGGCGTTGCTGCTTTCAGCCGCTGGTATTGACCTCGGTCTGGGACTCAGGGACTGCTGAGGACTCGTCGCCGGAGGAGATCGAGGTTCGCCCGGCCGTAGCCCATGCGCTTGAGCATCTTGACCCTCGTAACCTGGCCTTCGACCTGGCCCGAGCTCCAGGGCGTGGACAGGTCGGCGGTGACCGCATTCAGGTCCCTCTTTATGCCGTTGGCGAGGGAATGCAGGGCGGGTAGGTCGTCTGAGAGGACGCGGTCCATCCAGGCGGGCAGTTCCTCACCGCGATGCCCGGTTGGTGGCCTTGGCCAGCAGTTCATCGAGACTCTGGGCGCGGGCGAAGCGCCGTACGGTGGAGTGGTACAGCCGCAGCTGGCGGCCGATCGCGGCCAGAGACTTGCCTTCGGACAGTAGCTGCTGCACCGCCGTGTACCGCTCGGCGGTGCAAGCCACCAGCCGCCTGGGGTGCCCGAGGACGTCCCGGGTAGCGTCCGGCGGGACGAACGGCACCCCTTCCATCGGTAACTCCTCCGTTCCTTGGGCACCGTGGCGGACTCCGTGACGGCCGGGGTCGTCGTGAACGCCTTGCGGATGCACTGGTGATGGGCGCCGACTGTCTTCTCCACCGCTTCGGCGAGGTTGCGCAGCAGGTGCCAGGCGTCTGCCATTTGCTGGGGCCTGCGGGGCCCCGCTGCGGGGACCTTCGGCGTAGGCGCCGGCCCGGTCACGGCAGATCACCTCGATTTCCGGGTGGCCGCGCAGCCAGGCGGCCAGAGGCTCGGAGCCCCGGCCCGGCAGCACATCGACTGGACGCCGTCCTTCCAGGTCCACCAGGATCGTGGCGTACGAGTTGCCCTTGCGCAGCGCGAAGTTGTCGACCCCGAGCACCCGCACGCTCATTTGTGGTAACTCCGGTGCTCCGCGAGGAGTTCAAGGAGTTTGTCTTTGGCGACGCTGGTGCTCAGCGCGGCTGCGAGCCGTGCACCTGGCCGACCCGCCAGAACAGCGGCGATCGACGTGAGCAGCGTGGGCAGCAGCGGCGTGTACCGGGCATGCGGGCTGGTCAGCCCTTCGATCTGCTCGGCGAACGTAACCGCCGGGCACTGCGGATTGGGGCACTTGAACCGGCGCACCATGAGTTCGATCACCGCAAGGGCTCCGCCAAGAGGCACGTCAGCGAGCCGGCGCGTGTACCGTCCGTGTACACGCCAAGACACCACCCCGCATGTTGGACACCTCGCTGTCGGCACTGCGGAGTGAGCGCAGAACGTGACTGTTCCGGCCGCACGCTCGATCGTGTCGACCACCACACCAGCTAAATGTGGCAGCAACCGCCCCAAACCCCCTGAACCGTACACCTGGTAGATAACCAGCGGGGCAGGAGACGTCACAAGATCGGCGATAGAGCCCGTAATTCCCCACCAGCGGCGTCAACTTCCCCGCCCACACGTTCGAACGCCGCGTCTCAGTTCTGGGGGACCCATTCCACGGGAGGGGGCATGCGACTGTAGTGGGGTCCCCTGGTGCCGTATTGGGCGAGGTGCAGGATTTCGCCGCCGACCTGGAGCTCTGCCGGCGGAGGGTTGGGAACGGAGATCCGCGGGTGACGCTGACCGTCGATGACGATGCCCTCCCGGAGTTGGTTCCGGCCGTCCGCCCAGCTCTGGGCCCGCTCGCGAGTCCACGGGTTCTGCAGGGTCCGCGGGGCGGCCGGGTCGTGATCGTAGCCGTTGAGGCTGCGGACGAGTCCTTCGCTGTAGACGCCCTTGACTCGGAAGTTCTCCAGGTCATCCGCGCGCACGACCATGTTGACGTACCGGCGGCCGTTGCCTCTGTGCCGCCCGACCGCATGCCAGCGCCCCCAGCCGGGGTCCCAGCGCATGGGTGGGATCCACAGCAGGGCGCCTACGGGGAAGTGCTTTGTGCCGCGCTGGATGTCGAGACCGCTCTCGCCGCGCGCGGTTTCCTGCGCCACGTTGGCCACCAGGCACCAGCCCAGCAGCCCGTCCGGCGTCTCTTCTTCGGTAGGTTCCGTGTCTGCCACGCCGAGAATCTTCAGGCACGAGACGGGATGCGAACCAGCCTTTTATCAGCTGAGCCGACCGGAGCGAACCACATGCGGATGACCGGCGGCGGGAGAAACCGGCTTCGTTCGAACGTGTGGGCGGGGGAGTTGACGCCGCTGGTGGAAAATTGCGTGACTGTCGACATGCCGTTCGGCCAGTGGGAGCCGAGCGATCGTCAAGACGTGTGGATCGGGTGGTCAGACGTCTTCACTCGTTGGTCTGCCGATGGGTGGAGCGCATTCGAATCTTCCTGTTGTTCTCTCCGTGCCGGGCCACCTCCCGGAATCCGTGCTGCTGGTAGAAGGCTTGAGCGCGGGTATTGATCACGAGCACGTCAAGGATGAGGTGCTGGCTCCGGCGGGCTGCGGTATCGATCAGGGACTGGATCAGCTGGGCACCGATGCCTCGCCCTTGGTGGTGGGGATGGAGTTCGATCCGTGCCAGGTAGACCTCGGTCGCACGGTACTCGACGACCAAAATGCCCGCGTCGGCCCCGTCGACGGTGATGACCTGCCATCGATCGGGATCGAACCCGCTCTCATGATAGGCGCGTTGATCTTCGTCGTCCCAGCCCCAGACCGCCGCAACGTAGTCGCCCATGGCGGCCTTGTGGAGCTGAAAGCAGAACTCGCTGTCGGCCGGGGCCGCCGGTCGCAGAGCAACGGTGTTCATGCGGCGATCACTCCAGGACGTTCGATTGGCTGGCCGCGTTCGAAGTGGGCTCCGGCGCGGACAAGGGCAACGAGGTGGGGTGCGTTCACGGCCCGCGAGCGGGCCCGGGCGGACTCGACGCGATGGCCGTCCTCATCCTGTTGGTCGGCCAACTCGCCCATACAAGCCGACTTCGGCCTCCAGTGCGGCGGCGGGCATCTGCCGGGCGCCGGCACGGACGAGCTCGTCGATCAAGGAGGAGCCGTTGGCGGTGGTGCTGTCAGAGTTGACTGCGCTGAGCACGGGCGGGCCCTCCTGACCGGTGCTGCGAACACCGGCCTGCTCGATACCAGTCGATCGATCACTCGGGGATCTCCCGCAACCACGCGCACGACTTCTGGGAACCCCGCCGTGCGTGGGCTACGGGTCAGAGCCCGCACCTCCGCACCGGCCTCAACGAGTTGCCGGACCACGTTCCGGCCGACATTGCCGGTGGCTCCGGTCGCCAAGATCGCCATGATGCTCCTTCTGATCGTCACTACTCAGGGAGACACCTCACCGTGAGAGGACAGCCCCGTCCCACGTTGAGTCGACCGACGAACGCAGTTGTCCAACAACAGGTTGTCGGCCACGGCGGCGAGGATGGCAGGCAGCGTGGAAGCGGCTCTGGTCTCCCACCGAACGCATTTTGAAACCGTCAGTTAGGCGATGGCGAGTGCACCTGCTCGGGGCCCTCACGCTCGTAGAGCTGCCGGGAGACCGGGCGACGTCGAGTTTGGTGCGCGATGAGGGAAAGCGGGGCGGGGCGCAGCTCCACCGGGAACTGCGCCCCGCCCCTTCGGTGCGACGCAACTCGGCGTGACTGGATGCGCTGCTCCTATTCTCCGTAGGGGCGCCACCGGGCCGCCTGGCGGAGTGCCGCGCGGGCTCCCCACCACCAGGTAAGGACGGCCAGGACGGCCAGTGCCGCTGCGGTGGCGGACAACGTACTGTCGGAAAGCCCGATGCCGTCGGCTGGGCTCTCTTGGGGAGCGGCCAGCCAGGACGCGACGATGACGCTGGTGGCAATGGCAGCCAGGAGCGGGGCGAGCAGAGCCCAGGCGGCGGCCGAGTAGTAGACCCTCCGCCGACCGGTCAGCACGCTCAGCGGCGCAACGAGGCGGCTGAGCCGCAGGAACTCGGCGAGATTGCCGAGGGCGGCCGCGAGGGTGACGATGAGGAGGCCCGGAACTCCCAAGAAGGTGACCCATCTGCCGTGGGCTGCTCCGTTTCGCGCGCCCACCAGCCACCCTTCGCCCGGCAGCTCCGCGGTGACGGCCGCGACGGGGAGGGTGTCCCTCAGGAGCTGTTTGATCCGGTTGTAGTCCAGGTCCCGGCCGTCGGAGGAGGTCAGGACGAGGTTGGACGGTGCCTTCTTCCCGTTGTCCGGGAGGACGTTTCCCTCCTGTACGGCGATACGTTCACCGGCCGGGACCGACCAGTGCACGGCTTCTGCGATCCGCGGGGCCGCCTGGGCTGTGCCAGTTGTGGTGCCCTGCTGCGAGCAGGGCAGCTTTACGGCCCGGAGGGCGGTGCAGGGTGCCTGGATACGGGGGAGTCCGCCGGAGACGGAGCCCGTCGGGGGGTACAGGGCAAAGATTTCGGTGTTCTCCGGCAGCCGCCGAAGCGTGCCGGCGAGCTGGTCCGGGGACAGTCTGGTGGGGTCGACCTGAAGGAGCACGACACTGCGCCCGATGCGGTGTGCCGTGTCCTGAGCAGCCTGTGCGCTCGCGCTGAACTGCGAGTTCTTCAGTTGGACTTGGCTGACCAGCACCATGGCGATCCCCACCCCGGCGACCAGGCGCGCGGTCACACCTGGATGAGCGGCGATGTGCCGGCCGGAGACCAGGGCCCCTGAACTGCCTGTCCTACGGACTGAATCGGCGATCTTGGTGCCCGCCGCTCCCGCGCCGAGGGCGACCGCACAGGGGAAGGTGGCCAGGACTGCCACCACACCCGCGTTGTACAGCTTCATCCGGAGGTCCGCGTACTGTGCGGGATCCAGGAGCGCGGGACCCCAGACCGTAGTGAAGATCAGCAGCGGACAGGCCAATGCCGATGACCTGTCCCTGACGAACAGACAGTTGGACGGGCCGAGTTCCTCCCCGCCTGCCAGGGCGGTGCATCACGCAGACGAGGGCCAGAGTGCCCACTGCTCCCACGCACCCCGCCAGGGCCGTGGCCCACCACCAGTGCCGCAGGTCGGCGCTCGACAGCCCGTAGCCGATCCAGGGCAGACGCACGTGGTCCGTCGTCATCGTCAGGAAGGCCGGAAGTGTACCCAGCACCGCACCGGCCAGCACTGGTGCCGCCGATTCTCCGACGGTGAGCCAGAGCCGATGCCGCGAGCCACCCCCCAACGCGCTGACCAGCGCGGTGCGCTTGTCCCTG
Source organism: Streptomyces sp. NPDC001222 (assembly GCF_042896945.1). NCBI lineage: Bacteria > Bacillati > Actinomycetota > Actinomycetes > Kitasatosporales > Streptomycetaceae > Streptomyces > Streptomyces sp. NPDC001222. Next base: position 11,335 of record NZ_JBIAXT010000061.1, on the reverse strand, counting down.
CCTGCCGACCCCATGCGCGCGGCGACGACGGCCATCACACCGGCCGGCAGCAGAATCAGATACAGCGCGGTCAGCAACTTGCCGCGGTCGGACACGAACAGGACATCGCCCGCAGGCAACCCTTTGTCCTTTCCGAACCCGACGACACGTGAGAATCCGGCTTTGTCGAGCTGCTTGTCCGTGGGATTGACGTAGGCGTACCGCTCGCCCGGGCTGGCGAGCCCGGACTCATGGATGACGCCGACCACCTTGCCTAGCCTGGACAGCGCTCCCTCGGCGCGCAGGGCCCGGTACAGCTGCGGTGACAGCACAGCCTGGCCTGGTGCGGGCCACCGGTCCAGCCCCGGCGGAAGCGGGGTGTTCCTGGAAAGCGGGCGAAGATAGACGAGGCTGTACTGGCGTCCTTCCGCTTCGTCGAAGTCGCTCCTGGCGACCGCCACCGCCGGACGGTCGGGAAACGCGTCCTGGAACTGCAACGCGCGCTCGCCTGTGCGGTGTTCCATCCCGTCATAGGCCGCGTACACCGCTGCCACGGCGGACAGACCGAGCGTCAATGAGGCTGCCGCGAGGAGCAGGGCGACGCCGCGGACCGCCCCGTCGCCGGTACGCCGTCCGGCAGCCCACCCCATACGGAGTAGTTGGGCGGCAAGGGAAGTTCTGCTCATGCGCGGCTCTCCACGACGTATGGCACCAATGCAGCCTGGCTGAGTTCCAGGAGCCGGTCGGCCCTGCGGGCGACCTCGACGTCATGGGTCACCACGACCAGCGCGCAGTTCCACCTCTTGGGCACCGAGAACAGCAGTTCCGCCACGGTGTCCCGGGTGGCCGAGTCCAGGGCACCGGTCGGTTCGTCGGCCAACAGCAGTGCCGGCTCGTTCATCAGGGCCCGTGCGACCGCGGCTCGTTGCCGTTCACCTCCAGAAAGCCGGCCGGTCGGTACTCCCTTGACGGGAACACCAAGCTCGACCAGCAACTCCTCTGCTCGCTCATAGGCCTGGCGAGCACTGGTGCCTGCCAGCAGGGCCGCCAGAGCGACGTTCTCCACGGGCGTCAGCTCCGGCAGCAGTTCGCCGAACTGGAAAACAACTCCGACGTGGTTGCTACGGTGCTGTTCCAAGGCGCGCCGCCTCATTCGCGTCACGTCTGCGCCGACCACGTTCACCGAGCCCGAAGACGGCTGGATCAGCCCCAGCGCACAGCCCAGCAGGGTGCTCTTGCCGCTACCGCTCGGCCCGACGACCGCCACCGACTCCCCGGGTGCCACCTCGAGGTCCACTCCATCCAGCAACACGCGGTCCGCGACCTCGTATCGCAGCCCGCGCACAGCAAGCACGGGCTCGTCCGGCATCATGCCGCTCATCCACATTCCCCCAGGAAACATCCGCTCGGTCCGGCCGACCGTACTGGTGCCGGAAAGACGGTTGGGAGGCGCGTCGGTCTACGCGCCTCCCAACCCTCAGGGCCTTTCACGCAGTGACTGGTCGATCACTGCGCCTTGGAGAGCCCGGAGCTCCTAGCGGTACCACCTGCTGCACTCGTCGTCGTTGTCCTTCACCCAGTTGCAGGTGCGGATCTGGGTGACCTTGCCGCCCTTGCCGCTCCAGGAGGTCGTGTCCTTGGCGCTCTTGTTCCAGAGGTGGTACGGGTCGGACGGGTCCGTGGTCCGGTAGTAGTCGGCGTGCGCCCACTGGTCGGTGTAGATCGCCAGTGACACCTGCGAGTCGCTGGCGTGCGTCTCCGCGTACGCCTTCGCGGAGGGCGAGTACGCGCTCAGCGCCATGGCAGGAGACGCCCCCAGCATCGCCACGCCGGCGATCGCCACGCCGATGACCATCTTCTTCACTTGTGTTTCCCCTCGTTTCTGAAAACCTCGAAAAGATCTTCGAGGCCTGCACGCAGTACACATGTTGATCACTTGACGCAGGGTCAAAAGGCCACGGATTGATGTGATCTGATCCACACACCGCATCCGGCGAGTGAATGTCAGATGTCTACTCGGTAGCACCTATCGTCGTAGGGCGTTCGTTCCGTTCATGACACCGCAGAGGAGCTGGCCGCTCCATGGCATCTCACATAGCCGGTCTCCGGCATCGCCTGCCCGTCTGGCCGGTCCCGCTGGTGTGGACTGTGGGCCTTGGCATGTGGGGGCTGTCCCGGCAGCACAGCGTGTGGCGGGACGAGGCCGCGACATGGCAGGTGGCCCAGCGGTCGGTCGGCGAGATATGGCACATGCTGGGGCAGGTCGACGCCGTCCATGGGCTCTACTACCTCTTGATGCACGTCATCTTTGAATGTTTCGGGGCCAGTACCACGACGTTGCGTCTACCATCCGTGCTCGCCATGGCCCTGGCGGCGGCCTGTGTGGCCGTCGTGGGCCGACGACTGGCGGGGTTCTGGGCGGGCCTGGGGGGCGGGCTGGCGTTGGGGCTGGTCCCGTCCGCGCAGTTCTACCTTCAGGAAGGCCGCCCCTACGCGCTGGTCGCGGCTGGGGCGGGAGGCGCGACACTGCTCCTGGTGACGCTGCTTCAGCGGCGCGGCCGGGTGGAGTTCTGGGCGGCGTACGGCGGCATGATTCTGCTGTGTGCTCTGCTGAATTGGCTCTCGCTGCTGATCCTGCCCGCGCATGCGGCGACCCTGGTTTGGACGCGGGCTCGGTGCAGGGACTGGATGCGCTGGGCAGTGTCCTCGTCATTCGCCGTGATGTGCGCATCGCCCTTGATCCTGTTCAGCCGGGGACAGTCCGACCAGGTGTCCTGGATACCGCCTCTGACCTGGCACATGATGATCGGCCCGGCGGTCCTCCTGGGGATCGGTGGTCTTGGCGCCCTGCTGGACCGCCCGCGGGCCGGTCGGCTGTCGGTGGCTGCCGTCGGACTGCCGCTGCTGGTTGTGCCCCAGCTCGGGTTGGCCGGCCTGTCCCTGATCCAGCCGCTGTTCGTGGACCGGTACATTCTGTTCAGCCTCCTCGGGCTGACGCTGCTGATCGGTACCGGACTCGAGGCGGCTGTACGTGCGGCCGCGCTGCGGTTCCCCGGAGCGTCGACGTGGCTTGTCCCTGCGGTGGTCGCCGTGGCGGTGGTTGCGCTGCTTCCGCAGTCGCTGGCCAAGCGGTCCCCGGCGAGCAGGGTGGACGACGTCCTGGCGGTAGCGGCTGATGTCCGACAACTGAAGAAAACCGGTGACGCGGTCCTCTTCGTCCCCGCGGCCCGGCGCGACACCGCGCTGGTCTCGCCCGGCGCCTTCGCTGGTCTGCGGGACATCGCGCTGGCGGAGAGCCCGGTGGCTTCCGGGACGCTGAAGGGTGAGGAAGCCGACCCGACCCGCATCCGTGCTTCGATGCTGGCCCAGCGGCGGATCCTGCTGGTGACCGACGCGGCCACGGTGGCCCGGCCGGTATCAGGCGAGCGGGACAGCGTGAAGCTAGCCGTCTTGAAGGAGTACTTCACAGTCGTGGCGGACGAGCAGGTCCGTGGGCGGCGGGTCACGGTGTACCAACGCGCCGACTCCGTGGCGGAAACGCCGGCACGTGACCGGGCTCGGACGCGTCTCCAGCGCAACCACGCTCATTTTCCAGCCGACGTCGGGGACGGCACGCACACCGCACGGTCCTACCGCCGGGGCTGAGTTCCACGCCCCAGTGCCACGCCCCTGAGCTGTCCCGAGTCCAGTTTCTTGATCAGGGACGCGCTGTTGTCGACCTGGGTGTGGGCGCGTCCGAGCATCCGCTGGACCTCCTCAACGCGCCTGTCGGTGGCCAAGCGAAGGTGCTGGCACGGTGGTGCTGACTTGACCTCTACGAGAAGCACCAGCTCATCACCGAGTTGATCAAACCCCAGCGGCCCTGGAAGACGATTCCCCGGGTCGAGCTGGCCACCGCCGAAAAGATCGACTGGTACAACCACCGCCGACTCTTCAGTAGTTCGGCATGGGGCAGGTGCCCGTCGTCGAAGGCGGTCTGGTTGACGCTGCTGAGCGGCATAGGCGAGCCAGGGCAGGATGAGGATCCGACCGTCCTGGTGGGCGATCAGCGGATGTGTGGTGAGTCGGGTTCGGCGTTCGGCCTCGGTGTAGGCGTGGTCGTGGTCGTCGGCGGCGTTGCCTGGGTGTCGGGCGATCAACCACATGACGGCGAAGTGCATTCCGTTCACCGCCAGTACGCCGAGGAGGATCGGCGCTGTCGGCGCGTAGGCCGTGCAGCAGTAGGCACTGGTTGGGCCGACACCCGGCCCGCGTGCCAACGGCGAGAATCGGTCATCTCTTGCGTGTTTATGGCCCTGCGTTTGCTGTCTCCATGCACAGAAACCGCACGTCGGCTTCACAGAACACCCTTGCAGGGAAGGGTGTTTGTTCGCGACTTTCGGTCGGTCGCCGCCATGGCTGGTTCAGGCTGGCGTCCTCGTCCAGTGAAACAAACATCTGTGTGAAACCGTCTGCGCGTGCGTAAGGTATGCCCGCGCTGTGAACGGATCTTGACCAGTCCGTGTCGGTGCGTGTCGATCTGCGGCAGCGGGAGCACTGTCGCTCACGGGGAGGGTTTCATCGTCATGCCGTCGTCCCTGCGTTCCAGGCGTTCGTAGGCGTCGATTCGGGCTGGCGCTTCCGCGTTCAAGGGCGGGGGCCGACTGCTCCTTCTTCTTTGGCCGTTCTCCCGGTCCACACCCATGAACGAAGAAAGAGATGCGTCTCGTGCGTTCCAGACCTTGGTTCCGGCTGCCCGGAACCCGAAGACCACGCAGACTCGCCCCGGCCCTCACCGCCGTCACAAGCCTGGCCGTGCTGGCCGGTCTCGCGGTGCAGCCGGGCTCGTCTATGCCCCCTTCCGCCCGTGTGGCCGACAGCTACGACGGCTTCGACGTCAAGGGTGCCGAGCAGTTGCGGCAGGACCAGTGCCTGATGGCGGGCGCGCTGCGGCTGGGCGGGCCGGGCATATACGGCCTTGCACAGGACGCGCTGAACCAGCCCGCGGACAAGCTGCATGGGGCGGCGAACCGGGACTACTGGACCGACACTCCGCTGTCGAAGGCCTACGACCAGGACAAGTCCTCCTCCGACAAGGAGGAATCGGCGCTCTACGCGCACCTCCGCGACTGGCAGATCCAGGGTCTGTCGACCCCAGGGGGCTTCGAGTCGAAGGCCGACTTCGAGTGGCCGCCTGGTGCGGGGGGCGACGACCGGCAGAACTTCTTCGCGCAGACCGGCCTCTCCCAGTGGATCCGGGAGCGGTTCGACAAGGGCGAGGGCGACTTCTACCAGGACCCGACTCCCAAGGCCGACGACGCCACGGTCAAGGCCGTCAAGGACCTCGGCACCCCGCTCTACGGCAGCAACCCGGATCCGTCGGCGCCCGACTGGGGGCAGGCGTCCGCCGAGCACCAGGCGTGGGACGCGTTCGTCAACTGGTCGATCGAGCCGCCCGGCACGGACAACGCCCGGCTGTTCCTGTCCTCCGGCGGCTTCCCGCGCACCGCACCCGAGCCCGGAAGCCTGGAATTCCGGCTCGCCGTGGAGGACTTGAAGGCCAGGTTCGCGTCGTGCGCCTGGCGCAGCCCCGTCGACCCGGACAAGGTCATGGGCAAGGAGGTCGCCGCCGCGTCCGCCGAGTGGCAGCAGGAGATCGCATCCCAGGCCACCCAGCGCGACCAGATCCTCGATGCCAACCGCGACGCCACCAAGGCTCTTGCGGCCGGTGCCAAGGCGCTCGGGGAGATGCTCGGCCAGTCCTGGATCGCCGACCATCTGAGTCGCTGGCAGGAGTACTGGGCCCCGGGCGGCATCGGCTGGATCGGCGAGTCCCCCGCGGTCATCCAGGTCGAGGCCGCCCAGGGCAAGTGCCTGGATGTGCAGGGCGGCGGGAAGACCAACGGCACCCCGGTGCAGATCTACACCTGCAACGGCAGCGCCGCCCAGCAGTGGCAGATCTTCGGCTACCCCCACGGCTACGCCCTGTTCAACGTCAACGCCCAGAAGTGCCTGGACGTGCAGAGCGGGAACGCCACCAACGGCACGAAGATCCAGATCTGGACGTGCAACAACACCGACGCGCAGCAGTGGAAGTTCGACGTCCGCGCCGCGAGCGAGCTGCGCAACGCCGCCACGGGCAAGTGCCTGGACCTGCACAAGTTCGACAACGGCTACGACTCGTGGCAGTGGGACTGCAACGGCAGTGACCCGCAGAAGTTCCAGGTCGTTCCCAAGGGGCACGAGGGCACCGACAAGCTCGCCTACCCGGACAAGGCCCAGTTCGACAAGGCGAAGAAGGGCATCGCCGACGCCCAGGCGCAGGCCAAGAAGCAGCTCGGTGTGCTGCAGGCCCAGCTGGAGATCGCCAAGAAGGCCGCCACCGGCTCGGACACGGCCACCCAGGCCGCCTACACCATCGCGGACGGCAACGGTGCCCCGCGGGGGCGTGGTCTGCTGGTGGGCCAGCAGAAGGCCCAGGTCACCAAGGGTGCCGCCGCCGCGCTCCAGGCGATGGTGAAGGCGGGGCAGACTGCCGAGGCCGCTACCCGCGCCTCGGTCGGTGACAGCCAGACCATCGCGCAGCGTGCGCTCGCGCAGGCGGCGCAGTCGAAGGCGGAGTTCCGCAAGGAGGCCGCGCGGACAGCCGAGGCGCAGGCCAAGGCCGCGGCCGACGCGGCGAAGGTGCACCGGGACAATGCCAAGAAAGACAAGGAGACCGCGGAGGCCAAGGTCGCCGACGCGGTGAAGGCCGAGGGGGACGCGAAGGCGGCCGCCGCCGACGCCCACGCCAAGCGGCTCGTGGCCGAGGCGGAGGAGAAGACGGCCAAGGCGGAGAAGGAGACGGCCGCGGCCAAGCAGGCCGAGGCCGCCCAGGACAAGAAGGCCGCCGAGGAACAGGCGAGTAAGGCCAAGGACGCCAAGGACAAGGCGGACGCCGCGGAGAAGACGGCCGGGGACCGGCGGGACGACGCGGTCAAGGCGAAGGATCATGCCCAGGCCATGCGGGATGACGCTTGGGACGCCGAGCAGAAGGCGGACGCGGCCCGCGCGAAGGCCGACGCCAAGGACGCCTACGCCGACAAGGTCGAATCCGGGGACGCGGCTGGCGACGCCCGCGCTGCCGCCAACGACGCGGACAAGGCCGCCGACGACGCCGAGACCGCGGCGAAGAATGCCCGCGCGGACGCGGATGCGGCCACCCAGGCGGCGGCCGACGCCGACGCGGCTGCGACCCGTGCAGAGGCTGCGGCCAAGCGGGCCCGTTCGGACGCGGACGCCGCGCAGGCGGACAAGCTGAAGGCGGACTCGGCGGTGAAGACGGCCACCGGCGCAGTCGCCGACGCCATCAAGGCCTCCCAGGATGCCTCCGCCGAGGCGACGGTGGCAGTGAAGCTAGCCGACGAGGCCGAGCAGCACGCCAAGGACGCCAAGTCCCAGGCGGACGCGGCCAACACGGAGGCCGGCAAGGCACTCGCCGCCTCGGCGAAGGCCGCCGGTTTCGCGCACGTCACCGCACAGGCCGCCGTGGACGCCGACAAGGCCGCCGAACAGGTCGCCAACCCCGCCAACGACGCCGTCCAACTCGGCTCGGCCTACGTCGACACCGACTCCGCCGCCGGCCTCGTCGTACTGACCGGGCAGGCGTCCAAGTCCATCGCCGACCAGCAGAAGGCCGTCGCCGACGCCCACGCCAAGAACGCCCAGGCCGAGGCCGCCGCCGCCAAGAACATCGCCGACCAGGCCAAAGGCGACGCCAAGGAGGCCTACCAGCACGCCGCCAACGCCGCCCAGTACGCGGCCGACGCCCGCACCTACTCCAAGGAGGCCCTCGGCTACGCGGCCGACGCCGCCAACGCCGCCGCGGCAGCGTCCGCGTCCCTGGTCCGCACCATCGACTACGACAACCAGGCAGCCGAGGACGCCGCAGCCGCAGACAGGGCCGCCGGCAACGCCGAGGGCTACGCCAAGGACGCCCGCGACTCGGCCGACGCCGCCGAACTCGACGCCCAGGCGGCTCGCTCCGCTGCCGCCCAGGCCGAACAGGACGCCAAGGACGCCCGCGCGGCAGGCGACCGCGCCGACGCCGCAGCCACCGAAGCCGAACAGGCCGCCAAAGACGCCGACAAGTACGCCAAGGAAGCCCAGGACGCGGCCGACAAGGCCGAACGGGCCAAGGCGAACGAGCAAGTGCAGACGGGCGCGGCGACCGGTGTCGGCGGGGTGTTCTCCGTCATCGACGACATCAAGCAGCATGGCGAGCCGGAGCAGCTGCCCAACGAGTGCCACGGCCTCGACTGCAACACCATGGTGTTCATTGCGCACTTCGACGCGGTGGTCAGCTACTACCTGTGCCTCAACCCGGACGTACCCGCCACCGAGGCGGGCTGCCCGGCTGAGGACACGGTCTTCCTGAAAACGCTGACGGTCCCGAACCTGACCAAAAAGGTCAAGGTCCCCGCGTGGGATGTGACCGTGGATGTCTGGAAGGGCATCTTCAACTCGATCAAGGGCGACTTCACCGGCTGCTACCACAAGGTTCACGGTGACGGCAGCGGAAGCTTGGGCGACTGCGCATGGGCCGCGACCTGGCTGCCGCTCGGCGGCCCGCTCGGAAAGGTCGCCGAGGCGATCCGAGGCGTGGACGCCGCGCTGCGATCCGGTGAAGGGATCACCGACGCGCTCAAGGCACTGAAGACGCTGGACGTCGACGCTGAGGCGCTGGCCGACATCGAACACTCGGTGGACGTCTACGAGGAGCTGCGAACGGCGTGCCGGGTCAACAGCTTCCCCGGCACCACCGCGGTACTCATGGCCGACGGTAGCCGCAAGGCGATCCGTGACGTGCACACCGGTGACCGGTTGCTGGCCGCCGACCCGGGGACCTGGCGCTCCGAGGGCGAACCGGTGACGCGCACCTTCCACCACACTGCGGTCGAACTGCTCGACATCACGCTGGATGACGGCGGCCGTCTCACCAGCACACCAGGACACCGCTTCTTCGTCACCGGCCGCGCCTGGACCCTGGCGTCCGACCTGCACGTCGGCGACGCCCTGCGCACCCCGGACGGCACCCAGCGCACGGTGGCCGGGATCCGCGTCCGGGACGGCTCGACGCCCCGAACGGTGTACGACTTGACCGTGTCCGGTCTGCACACCTTCTACGCGGTGGCCGGCAACACCCCGGTACTCGTCCACAACTGCAACAATCTGGTCGCCGACGCCGAGGAGTTCCGCGGCCTGGCTCACACGCTCGACGAGCACACGGCCGGTGAAGGAGCCGACTTCGTCACCGAGGGGAGGGCCAAGGACCTAGCCGAGGACAAGGGCGTGAACGGTGTGTTCACAGACCTCGCAACCGCACAGGCGGTTGTGGACCACTGCCTGGCCACCAAGGCGGAGGAGATCCAGAGGTGGCTGCGCGGCAGCCAGCGAGAGAAAGCCCTGACCGGGACCTACCCCGAGAAAAGCTCGATCGGGTATGTGGCCCACAGCGACAGGAGCATCACAACCGCGAAGAACACCTACCGTGTGGTGCTCAAGCGCGCGAAGGGCCATAAGAGAGGGTTCTATGTGTTCACCGCGTTCCCGACGTGAGGGGTGCGAATGAAGAGGTTCGACGACGCCGACTTCGGCCTGACGTGGCTGACCACCATGTTCCACGCGGACTGGACGCACAACGGGACCACCGGCGCTGAGGCCGTCCGGTACCACCTGGATCCGGATCTCGAGCCGGAAGCGGTCCTGGCCATCCGCCGGGACGCGCAGTCGCTGCTCGACAACCTCGACACAGCGACGATCGAAACACTGTGGCAGGCCGCGACGAATCCGGAAGGAACGTTCTCCGACCCGCGCAGGGGCTTCACCTCGGGATCCGCATGGATGGAGACCATCGTCCACCTGTGTGATGCCTGGCTGGCCGTCAGACACGTCGTCGCGGTGCTCACCGGCGCCGACACCGAGGACGGTGCCGACATCCTGGACGCGGTCCTGGCCGAGATCGACCGGGCCCGAATCCTGCCGGACGGCATCCGGCACGCCCTCGTCCGGTGCGCCACCGGTTGCACGCCCGACTTGGCGTTCCGACTGCTGCTGAGGTCAATCTCCGAGGCAGGTCACCGGGTTGGCGCGAAGCTCTCCCAGGAGCAGTACGCGCGACTACGCGTGCTGGGGTCGGCGATGCACTACGGAGAGTTCCTTGTGTCAGAAGTGGAATACCTGGTCGAGCAGCCATAGCGACACGGACGGCGTTTCTCCCCCGGGACCAATCCCCGGGGCAGAAACGCCGTCCGGCTTTCCTCCCCCGGGTCGGTGGGGGCAGCCCACGTGACGCGCGAGCTGGAACTCGGTTTGGAGGCGAGCGGACGGGACGTGCTCGCCGTTCATGTGGAGACCGGGGTTCCGGTCGCGGTGAAGTACCTCAGCGACTCCTTGCGCACCCAGCCGGGCTTCGTGCAGGGGTTCCGCTCGGAGGCGCGGCTGCTGGGCGGGCTGGAGAGTCCGTACGTCGTCGGCCTGTATGAGTACGTCGAGAGCCCCGGGCCGCCGCTGGGGTCGGTAAGTCGAGGATGTGCAGCCGGGTGTCGGGCTGGCAGTGGCTGCACGTCCGCAGTTCTGTAGCGGGCAGCCGGCGGGCCTCGTCGAGGTTGACCGCACGGCGTCGGTTGCCCGCTATGCGGCAATCGCCGGCGTGAACCTGGGCGGGTGGCTGGCCCGTGCCCATGCCGAGTTTCACGATCCGGTCGGGAGGCCGCTGCCGCTCGTGCGGCAACGCAGGCCGCGGCGTGGACCTTAGGAGTCGTCCGCCGTCGTTGACGCCAAGCGCCTGCCTATCCCTCCGGCGCTCCAGGGCCTGGACCTGGCACCGCGACATATCGCGCTGCTGGCCCACCTGGAGTACGACGGTCCCACCAGCGTCAACGACCTGGCCGCCCGGCTGGAGGTGGGCCCCGACGACCGTCAGCCTCATGGTTAGCGAGCTGTCACGGCTGGACGTCCTGCAGCGCACTGCCGATTCCGCCGACCGCCGCCGCATCATCGCCATCGCCCCCGCCTACGCCGCACCCATCGGCGAATGGCTGTCTGGCAGCGCCTCCGCCTGGGAATGTGTCATGCGCGGTCTCGGCCCCGCGGAACGCGCCACGGTCATCACCGCCCTGCACGCCTACGAGGCCGCCTTGGAGCAGGCGGGCGACCAACATCGGAACGCGCACCCGCGTTACTGACGTTGTTGCCGTGATGTCGTCAACGTGAGCCCTGTTTCAGCAAGGCATCCGTCGATGGGGTCTGTACGGTGAGTGGTGTAACTCCAGAGCAGGAAGCGACAGTTGATGACTGACGTGACGAGTGACACCGAGGCCGGGAAGGCCGCTGCGAG
>NZ_JBIAXT010000060.1:0-24347 GCF_042896945.1 Streptomyces sp. NPDC001222 | reverse complement strand
TCAACCCGTCAACCTCGTCAACCCGTCAACCCTTGTTCGGGGAGTCGTGGACAGGGGAGTCGTGGACAACGGACATGAAAATCACCTAGCCATAACCTCGCGGCCAACCCCTGCCCCTGCGGCCGCTTCTCACTGCGCGACACCCAGTGCGAGTGCCCGCCCTCCGCCATCCGCCGCTACCAGAGCCGGCTCTCCGGACCGCTCCTGGACCGGGTCGACCTCCGCGTCGAGGTGGACCCCGTCACCCGCGCCGAACTCACCGGGCGCGGCGCCGGCGGCGCATCCACCGCCACGGTGGCCGCCCGGGTGCGCGAGGCCCGGGAGCGGGCGGCGGCACGACTCGCGGGCACCCCCTGGCGGACCAACAGCGAAGTACCGGGCCGGGAGCTGCGCAACCGCTGGCAGCCCGTCGGCGGCGCCATGGACGAGGCCGAGCGCAGTCTGGAACGCGGCGTGCTGACGGCCCGGGGACTGGACCGCGTGCTGCGCGTCGCCTGGACCGTCGCGGACCTCGCGGGCCACGCCCGGCCCGACGCCACGGACGTCGCACTGGCGCTGCAACTGCGCACCGGGGTGCCGCGGGGCGTGCCCATCACCGTCGGAACACCGGCATGAGCACGGACACGGACGGACCCCAGGACCCCGAACACCTCACCCGGATCTTCCTCACCCGGGTCGTCGAACCCGGCGACGAGATCGCCGGACGCTGGCTGCGGGAGTACGGCGTCGAGGAGGTGGCCCGGCGGCTGCGAGACGCAGGGCCACGGCTGCCAGGGGTGTCGGAGAAACGGTGGGCCGGGCTGCTCGCGCGGGCCGCACGAGCCGACCCGGAGCGGGACCGGGCCGCCGCCCGGGCAGCAGGGGTGCGGTTCCTGTGGCCCGGGGGAGCCGAATGGCCGGCACAGCTCGACGACCTCGCAGACGCCCGGCCCATCGGACTGTGGGTGCGCGGACAGCCCGGCCTGCGGCTGTGGGCCCTGCGGTCCGTCGCGGTCGTCGGCTCCCGCGCCTGCACCGAGTACGGCGCCCACATGGCGGCCACCCTCTCCGCAGGCCTCGCGGAGCGCGGCTGGGTCGTGGTCTCCGGCGGCGCCTACGGCATCGACGGCGCGGCACACCGCGGAGCGCTCGCAGCCGCGGGAGCCACCGTCGCCGTACTGGCCTGCGGGGTCGACCGGCCCTATCCGCGCGGCCACGCCGGCCTCATCAGCAGAATCGCCGAGCAGGGACTCGTCATCGGGGAACTGCCACCCGGGGACCACCCGACCCCCAGCAGATTCCTCGTACGCAACCGGGTCATCGCGGCCCTCACCCGCGGCACCGTGGTCGTGGAGGCCGCCCACCGCAGCGGCTCCCTGGTCACGGCCCGTGCGGCGCAGCGGCTGGGCCGCTTCACCATGGGGGTGCCGGGACCGGCCACCAGCGGACTGTCCGCAGGAGTCCACGAACTGCTGCGCGGCGAGGCGGTGCTGGTCACGGACGCCGCCGACATCGTCGAACTGGTGGGCGACATCGGACAGCTGGCGCCGGACCGGCGCGGCCCGGTGCTCCCGCGCGACCTCCTGGAACCGGCCGCCCGGAGGGTCCTCGCGGCGCTCCCCGGCTCCGGTACGGCATCGGCGGACGAGGTCGCGCGCGGCGCGCAGACCACCGAGGACGACGCCGTCGGGAGACTGTACGAACTCCGATCACTTGGATTCGTCGAACGACACAGCGATGGCTGGAAGTTGACACGCCAGGCGGTGACCTCGGTCCGACAAGATCACGGTCAGTGTTGACCGAGCGTGTTCGGCCGTCCGGGCGACCCCCCGACGCCCTTGGCAATTCCACCAGTTGACCCTTTCCGGCGATCACTCAGGGCGACGGCCGTGGTCGCGGCAGGGGGCCCACCAGACCCGTTCGCGCACGGGTGATGCCTTGCCCTTCGCACACTGCGACACCACAGTCACGCTACGCTCACGAGGATCCCGAGTCAGAAGGCATCTCGACATCAGACCGACAGCTCACCCAGCCCTCCCCAGCCCACGGCAGAACGGCACAAGGCGACGAATGCCCCAGCACACCTCCGGGCCCGACCGGGCGGCGCATCCCCCAGCCGCCCGTGACGGCGGCAGCGTGCGCCCGCCCGCTCCCTCGACGCTCGACGAGTTGTGGCGGACGTACAAGGAGTCGGGGGACGAGCGGCTGCGGGAGCAGCTGATCCTGCACTACTCGCCGTTGGTGAAGTACGTGGCGGGACGGGTGAGCGTGGGCCTGCCGGCCAATGTGGAGCAGGCGGACTTCGTGTCCTCCGGGGTCTTCGGGCTGATCGACGCGATCGAGAAGTTCGACATCGACCGGGAGATCAAGTTCGAGACGTACGCGATCACACGTATCCGCGGCGCGATGATCGACGAACTGCGGGCGCTGGACTGGATCCCCCGCTCGGTGCGGCAGAAGGCACGCAGCGTGGAGCGGGCCTACGCAACCCTGGAAGCACGGCTGCGACGCACCCCCTCCGAAGGGGAGGTGGCCGCCGAGATGGGCATCGGCGTCGAGGAACTGCACGCCGTCTTCAGCCAGCTGTCTCTGGCGAACGTGGTGGCCCTGGAGGAACTGCTGCACGTCGGCGGCGAGGGCGGCGGCCGCCTCAGCCTGATGGACACCCTGGAGGACACCGCCGCGGACAATCCCGTGGAGGTGGCCGAGGACCGGGAGCTGCGACGGTTCCTCGCGCGGGCGATCAACACACTGCCCGAACGGGAGAAGACCGTGGTCACGCTCTACTACTACGAGGGCCTGACCCTCGCCGAGATCGGCAATGTGCTCGGTGTGACCGAGAGCCGGGTCAGTCAGATCCACACGAAGTCCGTCCTCCAGCTACGGGCCAAGCTGGCCGCCTTCGGACGCTGACGCGCGATACCGGCTGCCTGGCGGGCGCGAGGAGCCGGTGGTGGTGTGCGCCGGGCGCGCGGAGCCCGGCACCGGCGTACGGAGCACGAGTGGCCCAGTGAGCGGCGCGCACAGGTGAGTGGCTCCCGCGGGAGGCGCTCCGTCCGTACAGTGGTTGACGTGCCAAGGATTCGAGCGGCCTCTGTGGCCGAGCACCGGTCGATGCAGCGAGCCGCCCTGCTGGACGCGGCACGATCCCTCCTGTCCGAGGGCGGTACGGAAGCCCTGACGTTCCCGGCCCTCGCCGAGCGGACGGGCCTCGCGCGCTCCTCCGTGTACGAGTACTTCCGCTCCCGCGCCTCCGTCGTCGAAGAGCTGTGCGCGGTCGACTTCCCCGTCTGGGCGGCGGAGGTCGAGGCGGCCATGGCCGCGGCGGACGGCCCCGAGGCGAAGATCGAGGCGTATGTGCGGCAGCAGCTGGCGCTGGTCGGGGACCGGCGCCACCGTGCCGTGGTCGCGATCTCGGCGAGCGAACTCGACGCCGGGGCACGCGAGAAGATCCGCGCGGCGCACGGCGGGCTCGTGACAATGATCGCCGACACGCTCGGCGCGATGGGACACGACGAGCCCCGGCTCACGGCCATGCTGCTCCAAGGCGTGGTCGACGCGGCGGTACGGCGCATCGAACTGGGCGCCGCGGAGGACCCGCTCGCCATCACGGAGGCGGCGGTGGGGATGGCTTTGCGGGGCGTCCGAGGCTGACCCTGTCTTGGTGGGGGCCCTCCCTCCCCCCCGCCCCCCTCCCACCCCACCCCACCCCGAAGCCCCCCACCCCCACCTACGGCAAAGGCACCCCCTCCACCCGCAGCAGCCGCGACGGCCCCGCGTGCAGCAGCCAGGGCGGCAGGAGGGAGAGCGGATTCAGATACGTCTCCCCGCGGAGCAGCCCCCAGTGCAGGCAGGGTCCCGCGCAGTGGGCGGTCGGTGCTTCCAGCACGCCCAGCACGTCGCCGGGCCGGACCGTGTCGCCCTCGTGCACCGACGGCCGTACCGGCTCGTAGGTCGTCCGTAAGGGTGGTGAGCCCGTGCCCGCCAGCTCCACGGACACCACACCCCGTCCCGCCACCCGCCCCGCGAAGACGACCCGCCCGGCCGCCACCGCCCGCACCGGGTCACCCGGAGCCGCCGCCAGGTCCACGCCCCGGTGCCCCGGTCCGTAGGGCGTCGCCGGCGGCTCCCAGCCCCGTAGAACCAGTGGACGAACCCCCACCGGCCACAGCCGCGCGACGGCCGGCACCGCCGGGCCGGGGTCCCGCGTGGCCGCCCTGACCGAACCTGATGCGCCCGCCGTCACCCCGCCCGCCGTCACCTCACCCGGCGTGACCGCACCCCGCGTCTCCGCCATGACCGCATCTGTACGGTCCGACGCCCCCGCCCACGCCGCGGACGGCTGTGGTCCCGCTCGTGCGACCGGGGTCGCCACGCCCACCGCCACCAGCAGTGGCAGGGCCGCGGGCCACCGTCGCGCATGTCGTTCAGCTCGCATGGGAGTACGGTCCCGTACGACGGGCGATCATGGCTGGGATCTGTGGACAACCGGCCCGTTGTGGACATCGGCGTCACCCGCCGCTCCGCCGGTCCCGTACACTTCTTGTGGCGATCCGGGTCACCGGGTCGACTTCGCACGCCCCGACACCAGGCCATCACCAGGCCGGTGTCAGCGCTCCTCGGTCCTTCGCGGCACGGCGCATTGCGGGCGTCAGGCGCGAGTGCCATCCGGCACCCGCGGCACAACCGAGAACACTCAAGGAGAACGGCCATGGCCGTCGTCACGATGCGGGAGCTGCTGGAGAGCGGCGTCCACTTCGGTCACCAGACCCGTCGCTGGAACCCGAAGATGAAGCGCTTCATCTTCACCGAGCGCAACGGCATCTACATCATCGACCTGCTCCAGTCGCTGTCGTACATCGACCGCGCCTACGAGTTCGTCAAGGAGACCGTGGCCCACGGCGGCACGGTCATGTTCGTCGGCACCAAGAAGCAGGCGCAGGAGGCCATCGCCGAGCAGGCCACCCGCGTCGGCATGCCCTACGTCAACCAGCGCTGGCTGGGCGGCATGCTCACCAACTTCTCGACCGTCTACAAGCGTCTGCAGCGCCTCAAGGAGCTCGAGCAGATCGACTTCGAGGACGTCGCCGCGTCCGGTCTGACCAAGAAGGAGCTTCTCGTGCTCTCGCGCGAGAAGGCCAAGCTGGAGAAGACCCTCGGTGGTATCCGCGAGATGCAGAAGGTGCCCAGCGCCGTCTGGATCGTGGACACCAAGAAGGAGCACATCGCGGTCGGTGAGGCCCGGAAGCTCAACATTCCGGTCGTCGCGATCCTCGACACCAACTGCGACCCCGACGAGGTCGACTACAAGATCCCGGGCAACGACGACGCGATCCGCTCCGTCACCCTGCTCACCCGCGTGATCGCCGACGCCGTCGCCGAGGGCCTCATCTCCCGCTCCCGTGTCGCCACCGGCGACAAGGGCGAGAAGGCCGCTGCCGAGCCGCTCGCCGAGTGGGAGCGTGACCTGCTCGAGGGTGAGAAGAAGGCCGAGACCGAGGAGGCCGCCCCGGCCGAGGCCGCTGCCGCCGAGGCACCGGCTGCCGAGACGCCGGCTGCCGAGGCGCCGGCTGCCGAGGGCGAGCAGGCCTGACCTCAGGGCCGTTCGGCTGATGTGAGGGCGGGTGGCGCCGATCGCGCCATCCGCCGTTCACCCGCAGCCCTTAGATCTTCGTAGCCCGTAGATCTTTGGCGGCCGCTCGTGCGACACGTGGCGGCCGCCGACTTCGAGACTTCGAACTCCGAGAAGAGATTCACAGATCATGGCGAACTACACCGCCGCCGACGTCAAGAAGCTCCGTGAGCTGACCGGCGCCGGCATGATGGACTGCAAGAAGGCGCTGGACGAGGCCGAGGGCAACGTCGAGAAGGCCGTCGAGGCGCTCCGCATCAAGGGTCAGAAGGGCGTCGCCAAGCGCGAGGGCCGCTCCGCCGAGAACGGCGCCGTGGTCTCCATCATCGCCGACGACAACTCCTCCGGTGTCCTGGTCGAGCTGAAGTGCGAGACGGACTTCGTCGCCAAGGGCGAGAAGTTCCAGGCCGTCGCCCAGGCGATCGCCGAGCACGTCGCCAAGACCTCCCCGGCCGACCTCGAGGCCCTGCTCGGCTCCGAGATCGAGCCCGGCAAGACCGTCCAGGCGTTCGTGGACGAGGCCAACGCCAACCTCGGCGAGAAGATCGTCCTGGACCGCTTCGCGCAGTTCTCCGACGGTTTCGTCACGGCCTACATGCACCGCACGATGCCCGACCTGCCCCCGCAGATCGGTGTCCTCGTCGAGCTGGACAAGCCGAACACCGAGGTCGCCAAGGGCGTCGCCCAGCACATCGCCGCCTTCGCGCCGAAGTACCTCTCCCAGGAGGAGATCCCGGCCGAGGTCGTCGAGTCCGAGCGCCGCATCGCCGAGGAGACCACCCGCGCCGAGGGCAAGCCCGAGGCCGCGATCGCCAAGATCGTCGAGGGTCGTCTGAACGGCTTCTTCAAGGACGCCACGCTGCTCGGCCAGCCGTACGCGCTGGACAACAAGAAGTCCGTCCAGAAGGTTCTGGACGAGGCGGGTGTCACCCTGAAGCGCTTCACGCGCATCAAGGTCGGC
This sequence comes from Streptomyces sp. NPDC001222, assembly GCF_042896945.1. Lineage (NCBI taxonomy): Bacteria > Bacillati > Actinomycetota > Actinomycetes > Kitasatosporales > Streptomycetaceae > Streptomyces > Streptomyces sp. NPDC001222. The sequence continues at coordinate 17,775 of NZ_JBIAXT010000060.1, read as the reverse complement.
ATCTGAGTCCGTACCGCGATCGACGGAAGACCCGGATAGGGTCGAAAGTCGAAAGCAGCCGTCCGCGTCATGCGCGTGTGCCGTCCCGCACGCGCGCGTGAGGGACGCAGATATGACGAGGAGGCCATTGCCGTGCATGGGATGCGAAACACACCCCATCGGCAATGGCCTTCTTCGTATGTGCAACACGTGAAAGAGGCGGGATCTCAATGACCACCAAGCCCGAGAAGAGCGACGACGGCAAAGTACGCGGCCGGTTTCTGCTGAAACTGTCCGGAGAGGCGTTCTCCGGCGGCACCGGACTCGGCGTCGACCCGGACGTGGTGCATGCCATCGCCCGTGAGATCGCGGCTGTGGTGCGCGACGGATCCCAGATCGCCGTCGTGATCGGCGGCGGCAACTTCTTCCGCGGCGCCGAGCTCCAGCAGCGCGGCATGGACCGGGCCCGCTCCGACTACATGGGCATGCTCGGCACGGTCATGAACTGCCTCGCCCTCCAGGACTTCCTGGAGAAGGAGGGCATCGACTCGCGCGTGCAGACCGCCATCACCATGGGTCAGGTCGCCGAGCCGTACATCCCGCTGCGTGCCGTGCGCCATCTGGAGAAGGGCCGCGTGGTCATCTTCGGCGCCGGTATGGGCATGCCGTACTTCTCGACCGACACGACCGCCGCCCAGCGTGCCCTGGAGATCGACGCCGAGGCCCTGCTCATGGGCAAGAACGGTGTGGACGGGGTCTACGACTCCGACCCGAAGACCAACCCGGAGGCCGTCAAGTTCGACGCGCTCAGCTACGGGGAGGTCATCACCCGCGACCTCAAGGTCGCCGACATGACCGCCATCACGCTGTGCCGGGACAACAAGCTGCCCATCCTGGTCTTCGAGCTGCTGGCGGAGGGCAATATCGCCCGGGCCGTCAAGGGTGAGAAGATCGGCACACTCGTGGGAGACCAAGGCAGCCGGGGCTGACCCGACGCCGACCGGTGCGGGCGCCCCTTGGGGCGGCGCACCCTGACCGGGGGATGGACAATGACCTGCCGGTCCGGAACCGTGCAGGAAGAAGACGCGACGCAGCCGGCCGCGGACCGACGAGTGACAGCTGCCGGGCCTACTCAAGACACGCAGGAGCAAGTGGTGATCGAAGAGACCCTCCTCGAGGCCGAGGAGAAGATGGAGAAGGCCGTCGTGGTCGCCAAGGAGGACTTCGCCGCGATCCGCACCGGTCGTGCGCACCCGGCGATGTTCAACAAGATCGTGGCCGACTACTACGGCGCACCGACGCCGATCAACCAGCTGGCCTCGTTCTCGGTGCCAGAGCCGCGCATGGCCGTGGTGACGCCGTTCGACAAGAGCGCGCTGCGCAACATCGAGCAGGCGATCCGCGACTCCGACCTGGGCGTCAACCCGAGCAACGACGGCAACATCATCCGCGTGGTGTTCCCCGAGCTCACCGAGGAGCGGCGCCGCGAGTACATCAAGGTCGCCAAGGGCAAGGGCGAGGACGCCAAGGTCGCGATCCGCTCCGTGCGCCGCAAGGCCAAGGACGCCATCGACAAGCTCGTCAAGGACGGCGAGGTCGGCGAGGACGAGGGCCGTCGTGCGGAGAAGGAGCTCGACGACACCACCGCGAAGTACGTCGCGCAGGTGGACGAGTTGCTCAAGCACAAGGAAGCGGAGCTTCTCGAGGTCTGATGAACGACTCTTCCTGGGGGGCGCCGCCACAGGCCGGGTACTGGGGGCCCAGCGACGCGGGTTCGGGCCGGCGGACCGGCCCGGCGGGTCCCGCGCACGATGCGCATGGCGCCCAGCAGACTCGCCCCATGCCCATCGTGCCCGACGTGCCCGCACAAGGCGGAGACCAGGATGACGACCGGGGGGCCGCTCGGCTGAGCGGCCCCTTGTTCCGCGACGACACGCCGCAGGCGCCGTCCCACTGGGCGGCCTCGCAGAATCCGGAGCCCATGCCCGACGCCCAGCAGCCGGCGCCCGCGCCGCAGAAGAAGAGCGCGGGCCGCGACCTGGGCGCGGCCATAGGGGTCGGGGTCGGGCTCGGCGTCGTGATCGTCGTGTCGTTGTTCATCGTCAAGGCCGTGTTCGTCGGTGTCGTCGCGGTCGCCGTCGTGGTGGGTCTGTGGGAGCTGACGAAGCGGCTGGAGGAGCGCAAGGGCATCAAGGCGCCCCTCGTGCCGCTCGCGGTCGGCGGCGCGGCGATGGTCGTGGCCGGGTATGTGCGAGGCGCCGAGGGTGCCTGGGTGGCGATGGCACTCACCGCGCTCGCGGTCCTGGTCTGGCGCATGACGGAACCACCGGACGGCTATCTCAAGGACGTCACGGCGGGTGTCTTCGCAGCGTTCTACGTGCCGTTCCTGGCCACGTTCGTCGCCATGATGCTGGCGGCCGACGACGGCCCGCAGCGCGTCCTGACCTTCCTGCTGCTGACGGTCGTCAGCGACACGGGCGCCTACGCGGTCGGCTGGCGGTTCGGCAGCCACAAGCTCGCTCCGCGCATCAGCCCCGGAAAGACCCGTGAGGGCCTCGTCGGAGCGGTGGCCTTCGCCATGGGGGCGGGGGCGCTGTGCATGCAGTATCTGATCGACGGCGGCACGTGGTGGGAGGGCCTGCTGCTGGGTCTCGCCGTCGCCGCCAGCGCCACGCTGGGCGATCTCGGCGAGTCCATGATCAAGCGTGACCTGGGCATCAAGGACATGGGCACGCTGCTGCCGGGCCACGGCGGCATCATGGACCGGCTCGACTCCCTGCTGCCCACCGCTCCGGTGGTCTGGCTGCTGCTCGTGCTCTTCGTCGGCAGCGGCTGAGGAATCGTCTCCCCGCGCGATCCATTCACCGAGGGCCCGCCGTCCACAGGGACGGCGGGCCCTTCGGCACTCGCCGTCCCCGGGCGGCTGCGGCAACCGGTGGGACGATAACGTCGCCAAGCCGCTGAACGCCGCTTTCGAAGTGGCCGGCTACGGCCGTGGAGCACCTGATCAGACGGTGACGGTCAGGATCTGAGAGCCGGTGAGTCGGTGGGTGGCGTTCTCGGCGTAGATCTTGACGTAGGCGGGAGCGGTGCCGGGTGCCTTCTTGAAGGAGAAGGAGTTGCCCAGGATGACCTGCGAGGAGACGAAGCAGGGGTTCTGCGGCGTCGGACCGCAGAAGCCCGGGCGGTAGTTGCGGGTGACGGTGTCCGCGGGGTCCTTGGGGTCCCAGGTGACCGTCACGGTCTGGCTGGCGGCGTCATAGGTGTAGGCGAGTCCCGTCGGCGCGGGGGCGTCCGCGGTCTGTGTCGGGGCGGCCACCGCGGTCCGCTGCGCCTGTGCCATTGCGGGCGCTGTCACCGCACCCAGCGTCAGTGCCACCCCCACGCTCACCGCGCCGATGCGGATCGTTCGCATTCCGGAACCCATAAGCCCTCCCCATTGGTGTGACGTCGACCGATTCAGCTCTGGTCGATCATCACGTGTCGAACACCGGCGGACCGTAGCTGTCGCTCCTGGCGTGTACGAGTCCGGTGGATGTTCGCGTGGTGAACATCATCTTGCCTGGGCGGTGCCGCCCCATTCCGCTACCGGAGCGCAGAACTCGGTGGGCACCCTGCCCGGGCCGTCCGTGGGCCGTCCGTGGGCCGTCCGAGGGTGGTCGGTCTCGACGCGCAACGACGACCGATGACGGCCGCCCGAAGGGACAGCCCAGGTCACCCGATTGGATCTGCGACACTGGTAACGCCATGCCTAAGCCCGGAGAACTCACTTTCGTCGCGCCGCGCGGAGCCAAGACCCCGCCGCGGCATCTTGCCGATCTCACGCCCGCCGAGCGCAAGGAGGCGGTCGCCGCGATCGGCGAGAAGCCGTTCCGCGCCAAGCAGCTCTCGCAGCACTACTTCGCGCGGTACTCGCACGAGCCGGAGCAGTGGACCGACATCCCCGCCGCCTCGCGCGGCAGGCTCCAGGAGGCGCTGCTCCCGGAGCTGATGACGGTCGTACGGCATCTGTCGACCGACGAGGAGACCACCCGCAAGACGCTGTGGCGGCTCTTCGACGGGACGCTCGTGGAGTCCGTGCTCATGCGCTACCCCGACCGGGTCACCATGTGCATCAGCTCCCAGGCGGGCTGCGGGATGAACTGCCCGTTCTGTGCCACCGGTCAGGCCGGCCTCGACCGCAACCTGTCCACCGCGGAGATCGTGCACCAGATCGTGGACGGCATGCGGGCGCTGCGCGACGGTGAGATCCCCGGCGGCCCGGCGCGGCTGTCCAACATCGTCTTCATGGGCATGGGCGAGCCTCTCGCCAACTACAAGCGCGTCGTCGGCGCCATCCGCGCCCTCACCGACCCCGCGCCGGACGGGCTCGGGCTGTCGCAGCGAGGGATCACCGTGTCGACCGTAGGCCTGGTGCCGGCCATCCACCGCTTCGCCGACGAGGGCTTCAAGTGCCGTCTCGCGATCTCGCTGCACGCGCCGGACGACGAGCTGCGTGACACTCTCGTGCCCGTCAACACGCGGTGGAAGGTGCGCGAGGTCCTCGACGCCGGGTTCGAGTACGCCGAGAGGTCCGGACGCCGGCTGTCCATCGAGTACGCCCTGATCCGGGACATCAACGACCAGGCGTGGCGCGGTGACCGGCTCGGCCGGCTGCTCAAGGGCAAGCCCGTGCACGTCAATCTGATCCCGCTCAACCCGACGCCCGGCTCCAAGTGGACCGCGTCACGGCCCGAGGACGAGAAGGCGTTCGTCGAGGCGATCGCCGCCCATGGAGTGCCGGTGACCATCCGGGACACCCGGGGCCAGGAGATCGACGGAGCGTGTGGTCAGCTGGCGGCCACCGAGCGGTAGTCTGATGGTCGTCCTATCTCATAGTCCGTAATCAGTCATAGCTGTTCACGGCTGTTCATATCTGCATATTCCGACAGGGGAGCGCCACAGCGCTGAGAGTGCGGGAGAGTCCGCAGACCCTCTGAACCTCGCCCAGGTCATTCTGGGTAGGAAGTTCGGTCTTCACTCGAGCTGTTGCGCCCTGCCCGGGGCCCTTCGGGGCTCCCGGGCGGGGCCGCGTCTCTTCCTGGTCACCTCCAGGAGGAATTCAGTGAGCATCACCGGCAGGCAGTTCGCGGCCGTTGCCGTCGGGCTGGGCATGGTCACGCTGTCCGCGTGCGGATCGTCCGGCTCCACCGCAGGGAGCGGCGGCGATCCCAAGACCGTGACCCTCGTCAGCCACGACTCATGGGCCGCCTCCAAGAGCGTCATCGCGGCGTTCGAGAAGGAGTCCGGCTACCACGTCAAGGTCCTCCCGGACGGCGACGCGGGTCAGGCCGTCAACAAGGCGATCCTCACCAAGGACAACCCGCAGGGCGACGTCTTCTTCGGCGTCGACAACACGCTGCTCTCCCGGGCCCTCGACAACGGGCTCTTCCAGCCGTACAGGGCCAAGGGGCTCGACCAGGTCGGCGCGCAGTACCGGCTGGACGGGGACAAGAACCGGGTCACCCCGATCGACTACGGCGACATCTGCGTCAACTACGACAAGAAGTACTTCGCCGACCACAAGCTCGCCCCGCCGGCCTCCTTCGACGACCTCGCCAAGCCCGCCTACAAGAACCTCCTCGTCACCGAGAACGCCGCCACCTCCTCGCCGGGCCTCGGCTTCCTGCTCGGCACCGCCGCGCAGTACGGCGACAAGGGCTGGCAGGAGTACTGGAACAAGCTCAAGGACAACGGCGTGAAGGTGGTCGACGGCTGGGAGCAGGCCTACGACCAGGAGTTCTCCGGTTCGGCCGGCGGCAGGAAGGCGGGCGGCGACCGGCCGCTCGTCGTGTCGTACGCCTCCTCCCCGCCCGCCGAGGTCGTCTACGCCAAGCCGCGGCCCACGACCGCGCCGACCGGCGTCGCGACCGGCACCTGCTTCCGCCAGATCGAGTTCGCCGGACTGCTGACCAACGCTCACAACCCCAAGGGTGCCAAGGCGTTCCTCGACTTCCTGATCAGCAGGAGGTTCCAGGAGGACATGCCGCTCAACATGTACGTCTACCCGGTCGTGCGGGGCGCGCGGGTGCCCGCCGAGTTCACCGAGTACGGGCCCGCCGCCAAGAACCCCGAGACCATGGCCCCGACGAAGATCGCCGCCAGCCGTGACCAGTGGGTCAGGTCGTGGACGTCGCTCGTACTGAAGTAACCCCGAGGAAGCGGGCGAACCGGGGCGCCGCGGCGCGCCTCGGGCTGATGGCCCTGCCTGTCGCGTTCTTCGCGGTCTTCTTCGCCTACCCCGTCGCCGCGATCGTCGCGCGCGGTCTGCGCGTCGACGGGGTATGGCGCCTCGGGCGCCTGGCGGACGTGCTCGCACAGCCGGACATCCGGCATGTGCTGTGGTTCACCACCTGGCAGGCGCTCGTCTCCACCGCGCTCACCCTGCTCGTGGCGATGCCCGGCGCCTATGTCTTCGCCCGGCTGGACTTCGCCGGCAAGCAGCTGCTGCGCGCGGTCGTCACCGTCCCGTTCGTGCTGCCCACGGTGGTCGTCGGCACGGCCTTCCTGGCGCTCGTCGGCCGCGGCGGACTCCTCGACGACCTGTGGGGCGTCCGGCTCGACACCACCGTGTGGGCCATCCTGCTCGCGCATGTCTTCTTCAACTACGCGGTCGTCGTCCGCACGGTCGGCGGCCTGTGGGCGCAGCTCGACCCGCGCCAGGAGCAGGCCGCGCGGGTGCTCGGCGCCTCCCGCGCCGCCGCATGGCGGACGGTGACGCTGCCCGCCCTCGGCCCGGCGGTGGCCGCCGCCGGCCTCATGGTCTTCCTGTTCACCTTCACCTCGTTCGGCGTGGTGCAGATCCTGGGCGGCCCCACCTTCTCCACCCTGGAGGTGGAGATCTACCGGCAGACCTCCGAGATCTTCGACCTGTCCACGGCCGCCGTGCTGACGATCGTGCAGTTCCTGGCGGTCGGCGCGATCCTCCTGGTGCACGCCTGGACCGTGCGCCGCCGGGAGAGTGCGCTCCGGCTGGTCGACGCGTCCCGCACGGCGCGCAGACCGCGCGGGGCCGGCCAGTGGGCGCTGCTCGTCTCGGTCCTCGCCACCGTCGCCGTCCTGCTCGTCCTGCCGCTCGCCGTGCTCGTCGCCCGGTCGCTCGACGCGTCCGGGTTCGCGTACTACGCGGCCCTCACGCACACGGACGGCGGCACCTTCCTCGTCGCGCCGGTCAACGCGATCGGCAACTCCCTGGCGTACGCCGCCGCCGCCACCCTCATCGCCGTGCTGATCGGCTCGCTCGCCGCCGCGGCCCTCGCCCGCCGGGACGCCGGCCGCCTGGTACGGGGCTTCGACGCGCTGCTGATGCTGCCGCTGGGCGTGTCCGCCGTGACCGTCGGCTTCGGGTTCCTGATCTCCCTCGACCGGCCGCCGCTGGACCTGCGCGGTTCCTGGATCCTGGTGCCGCTCGCACAGGCCCTGGTGGGCGCCCCCTTCGTCGTACGGACCATGCTGCCCGTGCTGCGGGCCGTCGACGAGCGGCTGCGGGAGGCGGCGGCCGTGCTCGGTGCCTCACCCTGGCGGGTGTGGCGGGAGGTCGACCTGCCGATCGTGCGGCGGGCGCTGCTGATCGCGGCCGGGTTCGCGTTCGCGGTGTCGCTGGGCGAGTTCGGGGCGACCGTGTTCATCGCCCGGCCCGGCAACCCCACGCTGCCCGTCGCGGTGGCGCGGCTGCTCGCGCGGCCCGGCGACCTCAACTACGGCCAGGCGATGGCCCTTTCGACGATCCTGATGGTGGTGTGCGCGGTGGCGCTGCTGGTCCTGGAGCGGTTGCGGACCGATCGGACGGGGGAGTTCTGACGATGCTCACGCTTGAGCGGGCGACCGTACGTTTCCGGGGAGGCACCGCGCTCGACGGAGTCGACCTCGCGGTCGCCGAGCACGAGGTGGTGTGCGTGCTCGGGCCCAGCGGCGGCGGCAAGTCGACGCTGCTGCGGACCGTGGCCGGGCTGCAACCGCTGGACTCCGGGCGGGTGGTGCTCGGCGGACGCGATCTGGCCGGGGTGCCCGCGCACCGGCGCGGGGTCGGGCTGATGTTCCAGGACCACCAGCTGTTCCCGCAGCGGGACGTGGGCGGGAACGTCGCCTTCGGGCTGCGGATGCAGGGCGTCTCACGCGGCGAACGGGACGAACGAGTCAGGGAGTTGCTGGACCTCGTCGGGCTGCCCGGGGCCGCGGGACGGGCCGTCGCCACGCTCTCCGGCGGTGAGCAGCAGCGCGTCGCGCTCGCCCGTGCGCTCGCTCCCCGACCCCGGCTGCTGATGCTGGACGAGCCGCTGGGCCAGCTCGACCGGTCGCTGCGGGAGCGCCTGGTCGTCGAACTGCGGGACCTGTTCGGCCGGTTGGGCACGACCGTGCTCGCGGTCACCCATGACCAGGGCGAGGCCTTCGCGCTCGCGGACCGGGTCGTGGTGATGCGCGAGGGGCGGATCGCCCAGTCCGGTACACCCCTTGAGGTCTGGCAGCGGCCCGCGGACGCGTTCGTGGCACGCTTCCTCGGCTTCGACAACGTGGTGGAGGCGACGGTCTCCGGGGAGGCCGCGGACACGCCGTGGGGCAAGGTCCCCGTCCCAAAGGGCTCCCCGCAGGGGCCGCGCGGACTGCTCGTACGGCCCGCCGGAGTACGGCTCGTGCCGGTCTCCGAAGGACTGCGCTGCACGGTGACCGCACGAACCTTCCGCGGCACCCATGTCGCCGTCAGACTGCAGCCCGAGCAGGCACCCGCGCTGGAGGCCGCATGTCCGCTGCGTGCCGCACCGGAGCCCGGCGACGAGACCGGGGTGGTGTTCGACGGGGCCGAGGTCGCCGTCCTCGGGGACGGATCCGCCGCGTAGCCGGGCATCGGCCGCCCGGTGCCGGACACGCGCAACGGCCCGCCCCCGGGGAGGGGCGGGCCGTTGCGTTCGTACGGGCTGCCGCGTGCGTCAGTTGCTCTTCGACGCGCCGCGACGGCGCATGCCGAAGAAGACCGCGCCGCCACCGACGACGACCAGACCGGCGGCGATACCGGCGATCATCGGCGTGCTGGAGCTGGCACCGGTCTCGGCGAGGTTGGAGGTGCCGGCCGCGGGCGAGGGGGAGTTGTCACCGGCGGGAGCGGCAGGCGAGCTCGCCGACTGCGCCGGGGTGGACTCCGAGGAGGACGGGGTGGCCGACGGCTTCGGGGTCTCCGAGGCCGGGGGAGTGCTGGCCGGAGGGGTGGTCTCCGAGGTGGTGCAGGCCTTGTCCGGCGTGGTCAGGGGGTTCGGCGAGATGTTGTCGTCGACGATGCCGCTGACCGTGACATGGACGCGGTACTGGGCCTTCGGCGCCCAGTCCTCGGAGAAGCTGACCGTCGCACCCTCCTTGGTGCCCTTGACCGTCTGCTCGCCGACCTTCTTCGCGTCGGCGCCGTTCAGCTCGAGGTAGACCGAGACGGTCGCTTCCTTGCCGGAAGCGTCCGTGTCCGTGACCGTGATGACGCCCTTGCCGTTGGTGTCGCAGGACGGGACGGCGGAGAAGTCACGGATGTTGCAGGCGAGCGCGTTGCCGGCGACGCCGAGTGCGAGCGCGGCGGTGGCAGAGGCGACGCCGAGGATGCGCACTGACCGTGCGGTACGGGAGGATATGGACACGATTGCCCTTCGCGTGATGCGCAACTGCGGGGGGTTTCAGGGACGTTGCCCCAACAACAGCGTCCCCACCAGGCTCACAGGTTTATAAGCGGCGGCTAAGTGCTGTCAACGCCGATGTCCGGCATGACGCCCGTCTTTGCCGGGTCATTAACAGCCGTGATGTTTGAACGGTCGCCTGACCACCCCGACTTCCCCCGCGGTGGCACCCCCTTCACCTGCGCGGGTTCAGCCCTGGACGGCCGCGGGGTCCATCCACACGACCTCCCAGGTGTGGCCGTCGAGGTCGTCGAAGGAACGGCCGTACATGAAGCCGTGGTCCTGCGTCTCCCCGCCGACCGAACCGCCCACCGCGAGCGCCCGGTCCACCAGCTCGTCGACCTTCTCCCGGCTCTCGGCGCTGAGGCACAGCAGCACCTCGCTGGTCCGCGTCGCGTCCGCGATGGCCTTCTTGGTGAAGTCGGCGTAGCGCTGCTTGCTGAGCATCATCGCGATGATGGTGTCGCTGATGACGACACAGGCGCAGTCGTCCGTGGTGAACTGCGGGTTGATCGTGTAGCCCAGCTCGGTGAAGAACTTCTTCGACGCCTCGACGTCGACGACGGGCAGGTTCACGAAGATCATCTGCTGGTACATGAGCGGCCTCTCCTGGTGATGTGACGGTGTGTACGGGGCCGTGGTCCGTGCGGTGGCCCGTACGGAGGAAGAGACCGCGGGCCGCGGCGAAACTCATCGGCGCGCGGCCCTTTTTCATCAAAGAGTTCTCCCGGGAGGGGTCAGCCCCTCAGCGGCATGGCGGCCAGCTCCGCGACGACCCAGGTCAGCGGCACGAACACCAGGACCAGGACGCCCGCCCGGAGCAGCGCCGCGCTGCGCAGCAGCGTGGCGGGCGCGCCCAGCCGCACCAGCGCGGCCACCGTCTCGGCGCGCGCCTGGCGCGCCTCGATCGCCGCCGTCACCAGCGTCGTCAGCGCGCACCCCACCACCAGCAGCGCACCCAGCGTGGTGAGCGGCCCGAAGGACAGCCGCGCGCCGGCGTAGGGAGCCGTCATGGCGTACGCCCCCGAGGCCACCGCGCACACCACACCGAGCGGCCGCCCGATCCGCGCCGCCTCCCGCTGCAGTCCGCGCCCCGCGAGCAGCCGTACGGCGCCCGGACGCGCGGCCTCCAGCAACCGGCCGCACAGATACGCCAGGGCCGGACCGACCAGGGCCAGTCCCAGCGCGGTCAGCGCCCAGCCCACCAGAACCCCGGCGGGACCGCCCGCGACCCCTCCGGGCAGCCGGAGGCGCAGCGCCCCGCCCGAGCCGCTCGCGTGGGCCTCCACGGCGAGCCCCGCGGCGATCGCGGCCACGCCCCAGGGCAGCCCGCCCGGCGCGGGCCCGGCTGCGGGGGCCGGGTCGGACACGACGTCGTCCGACAGGGCGGCGGCCCGGTCCTCGGGGGCGTCGCCGCCGGAGCCGGCCGGCGCCTGGCCGCGGCGGGCGGTGCGGCGGCCCTCCGCCTGCTTCGGGCGCAGGGCCAGCGCGCTCGCCGCCGACGCCGCGAGCGGCACCAGTGCGAGCAGGGTGAGCGCCGCGGGCAGCGGCAGCGGCACGTCCGCGGCGAGGAACCCGGCCGCCGCGCCGGCGAACGGCGTCCAGGGCAGATCGCCGCGCAGGTGCAGGAAGGCCAGCAGCGCCAGCACCGATCCGAGCGCGGTCGACAGGGCCGTGGTCACGGCCGACAGGGCCATCAGCCGGACGGGGCCGAGGCCGATGGTGGCGAGTCCGGACCGGGGCCGGGTGCCGGGGTCCGTGCGGGCGACGGAGACCGCGAGATAGACCGTGGCGGCCATGGGCACGGCGCACCACACCAGCCGCAGTACCGAACCGGCCGGCGCGTCCGGGTGCGCGAGGGCGTATCCCAGCGTGCACAGCAGCAGCAGGCCCGTGCCGGCCGAGGCCGCCGCGACCAGCAGCCGGCACAACTGGACCTGGGGGCGGGCCCCGCGGGCTAGACGGAGAGCGAGCACGCCGGTCGGCCTTCCGTCTCCGCCTCCGGGACCGGAGGCAGCTGAACCGTGGTCACCGGCCGCCCGTCCAGCAGGGACACCGTACGGTCGGCGAGTGCCGCGACGTCCGGGTGCAGCGTGGCCAGGACGACCGTGATGCCGTGCGAGCGGGCCGCCGCGGTGAGCGTGCGCAGCACCTGGGCGGCCTCGGAGCGGTGCAGGGTGGCGGTCGGCTCGTCCGCGAAGAGCACGGTCGGGCACGCGGCGAGCGCCCGCGCCACGGCGAGCCGTTGCCGTTCGGCCCCGGTCAGCTCGTCCGGGCGCCGGCGGGCGCAGTCGCCGATGTCGAGCCGCTCCAGCCACTCCAGGGCCGCGGTCCTGGCCCGGCGGCGGCCGGTACCGCGCAGCATCAGCGGCAGGGCGGCGTTCTCCCACACGTTCAGTTCGGGTACGAGCAGCGGCACCGGGTCGATCCAGCCGAAGCGGTCGCGGCGCAGCCGTTCACGGCTGAACGAGCCCATGGTGTGCACCGGTGTGCTGTTGAACCAGACCTCGCCCCGCTGGGTGGGCAGCAGCCCCGCCAGGCACTGCAGGAGGGTCGTCTTGCCGCTCCCTCGCGGGCCGGTGACGGCCAGGATCTCGCCCTCCCGCACCCCCACGGAGACACCGCAGAGCGCGGGCGAACCATTGTGCTGGAAGTGCAGGGCGTGCGCCCAGAGCACGTCGTTGTCCGGAGGGGCCACCATCGCGTACACCTCGGTTCAGATCCGTTTTCCCGTGCCGATCCCCGTCCGGGGAACCCGTTCGGGGGAACGAAGGCGGGGCCGATCGGTCACTTCGCACGCTAGGCAGACGGCACCGAAAGCCAGGAACAGCAACGGCCCCGGACCGCCGTTTCTCACTCGAACGGGCGGCGCGGGGCCGTTTGTTGATCATCCAGAAGGATGAATCAGCCAGCTGGGCGATCGGAACCTCTGGAGGCTCAGAGCTTGGTCCACGCCTCCGTCAGCGTCGCGCGCAGGATCTGCTCGATCTCGTCGAACGTCTTCTGGTCGGAGATCAGCGGCGGCGCGAGCTGGACGACCGGGTCGCCGCGGTCGTCGGCACGGCAGTACAGACCGTTCTCGAACAGCGCCTTGGAGAGGAAGCCGTACAGGACGCGCTCGGTCTCCTCGTCGTTGAAGGACTCCTTGGTGTTCTTGTCCTTGACCAGCTCGATGCCGTAGAAGAAGCCGTTGCCGCGGACGTCGCCGACGATCGGCAGGTCGTGCAGCTTCTGCAGCGTGGACAGGAACGCGCCCTCGTTGTCGAGCACATGCTGGTTGAGGTTCTCGCGCTCGAACAGGTCGAGGTTGGCGAGGCCCACCGCGGCCGACACCGGGTGGCCGCCGAAGGTGTAGCCGTGCAGGAAGGTGTTGTCACCCTTGTAGAAGGGCTCGGCCAGGCGGTCGGAGATGATGCAGGCGCCGATCGGGGAGTAGCCGGAGGTCATGCCCTTGGCGCAGGTGATCATGTCCGGCACGTAGTCGAACTTGTCGCACGCGAACATCGTGCCCAGGCGGCCGAAGGCGCAGATGACCTCGTCCGACACGAGCAGCACGTCGTACTGGTCGCAGATCTCGCGGACGCGCTGGAAGTAGCCGGGCGGCGGCGGGAAGCAGCCGCCGGCGTTCTGCACCGGCTCCAGGAAGACCGCGGCCACCGTCTCCGGGCCCTCGAAGAGGATCTGCTGCTCGATCTGGTCGGCGGCCCAGCGGCCGAAGGCCTCCGGGTCGTCACCGAAGATCGGGGCGCGGTAGATGTTGGTGTTCGGCACCTTGTGCGCGCCCGGCACCAGCGGCTCGAAGGGGGCCTTCAGGCCCGGCAGACCCGTGATGGACAGGGCGCCCTGCGGGGTGCCGTGGTAGGCGACGGCACGCGAGATGACCTTGTACTTGGTGGGCTTGCCGACCAGCTTGAAGTACTGCTTGGCCAGCTTCCAGGCGGTCTCCACCGCCTCGCCGCCGCCGGTGGTGAAGAAGACCTTGTTCAGGTCGCCGGGCGCGTGGTGGGCCAGGCGCTCCGCCAGCTCCACGGCCTTGGGGTGGGCGTAGGACCACACCGGGAAGAAGGCCAGCTCCTGCGCCTGCTTGAACGCCGTCTCGGCCAGCTCGGTGCGGCCGTGGCCCGCCTGGACCACGAACAGACCGGCGAGACCGTCGAGGTAGCGCTTGCCCTTGTCGTCGTAGATGTAGGTGCCCTCGCCCCGCACGATGGTCGGCACGGGCGCGTTCTCGTACGAGGACATGCGGGTGAAGTGCATCCACAGGTGGTCGTACGCGGTCTTGCTGAGGTCCTTGGTACTCACGGCTATCGGGTTCCCCACATGTAGGTCTGCTTCTTGAGCTTGAGGTAGACGAAGCTCTCGGTGGAGCGCACGCCGGGGAGGGCCCGGATGCGTTTGTTGATGACGTCCAGCAGGTGGTCGTCGTCCTCGCAGACGATCTCCACCATCAGGTCGAACGAGCCTGCGGTCATCACCACGTACTCGCATTCGGACATGGCGGCCAGCGCGTCGGCGACGGACTCGACCTCGCCCTCGACGTGGATGCCAACCATCGCCTGCCGGCGGAAGCCCACGGTGAGCGGGTCCGTGACGGCGACGATCTGCATCACGCCCTGGTCGAGCAGCTTCTGGACGCGCTGGCGCACGGCCGCCTCGGACAGGCCGACGGCCTTGCCGATCGCGGCGTACGGCCGGCGGCCGTCCTCCTGGAGCTGCTCGATGATGGCGAGGGATACGGCGTCCAGCTGGGGGGTGCCGTTCCTGGACTCGCGGGAGTCCCTCTGGTCTGCGCTTCGACTGGCCACGACCTCACTGTGCACGACGTCTCGACAGTTTCGCAAGGCTCAATCAATGAAATTCGTTGTTTCCGTGAGGGAAGCCTGCGGATTTCGCAGCAGTGGCCCGATCGGGGCTGTTGAAAACGTGGGTGCACGGATTAGGGTGGACGTCTCAGCGATTGGACACCCGAACTTGGAGGGCCCGCAGTGAGCACCGAGCTGCGTCGTCTGCGCAACTACATCGACGGCGAATTCCGCGACGCCGCCGACGGCCGGACCACCGAGGTGGTCAACCCAGCGACCGGTGAGGCGTACGCGACAGCCCCACTGTCCGGGCAGGCGGACGTCGACGCCGCGATGGCCGCCGCCGCCGCGGCCTTCCCGGCCTGGCGCGACACCACCCCCGCCGAGCGGCAGAAGGCCCTCCTCAAGATCGCTGACGCCTTCGAGGAGCGCGCCGAGGAACTGATCGCGGCCGAGGTCGAGAACACCGGCAAGCCGACCGGGCTGACCCGGTCGGAGGAGATCCCGCCGATGGTCGACCAGATCCGCTTCTTCGCGGGGGCGGCCCGGATGCTGGAGGGCCGCTCGGCCGGCGAGTACATGGAGGGGATGACCTCGATCGTCCGCCGTGAGCCGGTCGGCGTCTGCGCGCAGGTCGCGCCGTGGAACTACCCGATGATGATGGCCGTGTGGAAGTTCGCCCCGGCGATCGCGGCGGGCAACACGGTCGTGCTGAAGCCGTCGGACACCACCCCGGCCTCCACGGTCCTGATCGCCGACATCATCGGCTCGGTCCTGCCCAAGGGCGTCTTCAACGTCATCTGCGGCGACCGCGACACCGGCCGCCTGATGGTCGAGCACCCGACCCCGGCGATGGCGTCCATCACCGGCTCCGTGCGCGCCGGCATGTCGGTCGCCGAGTCCGCGGCCAAGGACGTCAAGCGGGTCCACCTGGAGCTCGGCGGCAAGGCACCGGTCGTCGTCTTCGAGGACACCGACATCGCCAAGGCGGTCGAGGACATCTCGGTGGCCGGCTTCTTCAACGCCGGCCAGGACTGCACGGCCGCCACCCGTGTCCTCGTCCACGAGTCCATCCACGACGAGTTCGTCGCCGCGCTCGCCAAGGCCGCCGCCGAGACGAAGACGGGCCAGCCGGACGACGAGGACGTGCTCTACGGGCCCCTCAACAACCCGAACCAGCTCCAGCAGGTCTCCGGCTTCATCGAGCGCCTCCCCGCGCACGCCAAGGTCGAGACCGGCGGCCACCGCGTCGGCGACAAGGGCTACTTCTACGCGCCGACCGTCGTCTCGGGCCTCAAGCAGGAGGACGAGATCATCCAGAACGAGGTCTTCGGCCCGGTCATCACCGTCCAGTCCTTCGCGGACGAGGCGCAGGCCGTGGAGTGGGCCAACGGTGTCGACTACGCCCTCGCGTCCTCGGTGTGGACGAAGGACCACGGGCGCGCGATGCGGCTGTCCAAGGCGCTCGACTTCGGCTGTGTCTGGATCAACACGCACATTCCGCTGGTCGCGGAGATGCCGCACGGCGGCTTCAAGAAGTCCGGCTACGGCAAGGACCTGTCGGGGTACGGCTTCGAGGACTACACGCGCATCAAGCACGTGATGACCTCGCTGGACGCCTGAGCGTGCCGGAACGGGCGCGCGCGTACACGCTCGTGCGCGAGCGCTCGTAGGCGCGGGCACCGATCGCCAACTGCGCGGCCTCGCACGGGAGTTGACCCGTGCGGGGCCTTCGCGTGAGTGCGCGCCGTACGGCCGCAGGCCTCCGCCGCCTCCCGTCGGCCACCGGGCGATCGACAAGGTGTCGGGTTCCCGCGGGGGCGCTCGACGGGGCGTCGATTGTCCTGGTGGCGGGGTGGACGGCATGCTTCCGGGATGCCCCGGATCCCGAAGACTCCCCAGCTCTCCCGCCGCTCCCTCCTGCGCTCCCTGGGCGGGGGCGCGGCGTTCGGGGCGCTCGCCGGCTGCGGCGTGCCCGCCGCCTACGTGGCACCCGGCGACCGGCCCGCCGCCGACCTGTCCTCCCAGGACAGGCGACTGACCTGGGCGAACTGGCCGCTGTACATCGACACGGACGACAAGAACCCGAGTCGGCGGCCGACACTGGAGGCGTTCGAGAAGAGCACGGGCATCGCGGTCGACTATGTCGAGGAGATCAACGACAACGACGAGTTCTTCGGCAAGATCAGCCCGGCCCTGATGAACCACCAGCAGACCGGGCGGGATCTGATCGTCGTCAGCGACTGGATGTGTGCGCGGTTCGTCCGCCTCGGCTGGGTGCAGGAGATGGACCGGGCCCGGCAGCCGCATGTGGCGCGGCACCTCGATCCGCTTCTGCGCTCGCCCGCCTTCGACCCCGGGCGGAAGTACACGATGCCCTGGCAGTCCGGCATCACCGGCATCGCGTACAACCACCGCAAGCTCGGCCGCGAGATCCGGCGCGTGCAGGACCTGTGGGCGTCCGACCTCAAGGGCCGGGTCACCCTGCTCTCCGGTCTGGACGAGGCGTTCGCGCTGCTGATGCAGGCCAACGGGGTGGACGTCACCCGCTGGACCGCCGGCGACTTCCACCGGATCTGCGACCAGGTCGAGCGGCACGTCCGCAGTGGCCAGATCCGCCGGTTCACCGGGAACGACTACACCAAGGACCTGGTCAGCGGCGATGTGCTGGCCTGCCAGGCGTACTCGGGCGATGTGATCCAGCTGCAGGCGGACAACCCGGACATCCGGTTCGTCGTCCCCGAGGCGGGCGCCGAACTGTGGTCGGACTCCCTGATGATCCCCGACCGGGCCCGCCACAAGGCGAACGCCGAGCGGCTGGTCGACTACTACTACCAGCCGGAGGTCGCCGCGGCGCTCGCCGCCTGGGTGAACTACGTCTGTCCCGTCCCCGCCGCCCAGAATGTCCTGGCCGCCGCCAAGGACGAGGACACCGCCGCCCTCGCCGAGAATCCGCTGATCTTCCCGGACGCGACGATGCGCCGCCGCCTGGCGATCGCCCGGGACATCACGTCGACGGAGCGAGTGGAGTTCGCCAAGCGCTGGAACAAGATCGTCGGGCTGTGAGGACGCCTGCACCCGGCTGTGACGAGGATTTTTAGTTGGCACAAAAGAGGGATAGTTGGCACCGAGATCGTTCCCGGGGAGGCCAGGGCGGTGAGCCGTGACGCGGTGGTCGGAACCTGGTCACGCATGGTGGCTCCGCCAGCGACGGTCGACGTGCAGATGAGCCGTCGCACCCGGTCAGAACCTCGGTCGCGGTGGCAGATTCGCTGTCCAGGACGCCCACGGTTCCAAGAAGGCTG
>NZ_JBIAXT010000059.1:0-27207 GCF_042896945.1 Streptomyces sp. NPDC001222 | reverse complement strand
GAGCCCCAACGAATACGAACGCCGACACCACGCGGCTAAGCTCACGCTCGCCGCGTGATCAACGCACCGTGTCCACCATCACGGGGGAAGGCCCGTGATCCTCGCCGCGAGCGCGCACGACAACGAGGCCGGCATCGCCCTGCTGGACC
This sequence comes from Streptomyces sp. NPDC001222, assembly GCF_042896945.1. Classification (NCBI taxonomy): domain Bacteria; kingdom Bacillati; phylum Actinomycetota; class Actinomycetes; order Kitasatosporales; family Streptomycetaceae; genus Streptomyces; species Streptomyces sp. NPDC001222. Next base: position 27,058 of record NZ_JBIAXT010000059.1, on the reverse strand, counting down.
AGGCGGCCGAACGATGTGGGATGCGCCTGGAAAAGGTCCTGGTCGACCAGGGCTTCAAGGACGCCGTGGTCATCCACGGGCATCACCGTCGAGGTTGTCCGCCGCAACCCCGACGACGAGGGCAAGGGCTTCGTCCCGCAACCGAAGCGGTGGGTGGTCGAGCAGGTCACCGGCACCCTCATGCTGCAGCGGCGCCTCGCCCGCGACTACGACCACCGGCCCGACAACGCGGCCTCCCGCGTCTACTGGGCCTCCACCGCCGGCATGCTCCGCCGCCTCACCACCCTGCCCCCACCTGGCGTGACGACGTGAAGCTGGCAGCGTGAACGTCTGCGAACTCCTGCGCCTGCTGCGGACCGAACACGATGAGACCGCCGCACGAGCCGACAACCTGCGCGAGCAGAGCGAGTGGCTCACCACTGCCCTCGTCGAGACCGAAGCCCGCCTGGCCGAGCTCGCCTCCACCCGCAAGGTCATCCACGGCCTCACCCCGCCCGACCACGCAACGGCCCCCGCGGAGACCGCCACCGTCTACCAGCGCATGGTGACCACGTTCAACGAGCACCCCGGGAAGGTGATCCGCGTCCGCGATCTGCACGAACACCTCGACCTGCCCACCGACGAGCCCTCGTCCACGTCACCCGCTCCCGCCTGGGACGACTCGTCCGCCAGGGACTCCTCACCCACCCCGGACGCGACCGCTACCAGAAACGGACTTCACGCCTTCTAAGACCGGGCCGACCCGGCGCACAACTCCACGCCACGCGCCCGGGCGACGCGGGGCACCCTCCCCGGCAAGGCATCACGCCCGAACCGGTCAGCGTCCGGAGGGAAACGCCTCCACGGGCCGGAGACTGCCTCGCGCAGCCTGCCGGAACCAGAGCGTGCAGGACACGATCAGCAGCAGACCCCGCCACCGGCCACGCGGTGCAGCACTCGGCGCAAGATTCCACCTCCACGCCCACGCCACCCCGCCCCGATGGCGAAACCCCGGCCAGCCACCACAGCTGACCGCGGTTACCCAAGCTGATCAGAGAAGCTGCTCATTCGGCCCCGTCGGCTCCGCCTGATACGGGATCCGCTGTACGGCCCGTGATCTGGAGGCGCTCCTCGGACGTGGTGGGCATTTCGACCCGGTCGCGGTAGTACCAGGAGCTCAGCGCGGCCTTGATGCGCCGGCGCAGCGGTGCCTGACGCCCGGGGTGCCTCAGGGGCCGGGGGATCTCTCTGACCAGCAAACGGTAGCGCCGCTCTCGGTCAAGTCCGACAGGACGCTCACCGATACCACCCGCGAGGTCCTGACGCACCACGCCTGTTTCCTCGCCCTCCTGGTACAACCGCCGCTCGTGTAGTTGCAGCGCGAGACAGATACGTCTGGTGAGGAGGTAGGCAATGATTGGACCTGCGATCAAGGTGATGCGGAAAGCCCACGTGAGAGCGTTGACGGAAAGGTCGAATTCATAGGCGATCACGTCGTTGCCGCCCGCCATGAGCAGCACCCCGTAGAAGACGATGGCCGCCACACCGAGTCCGGTTCGCACAGGCCGGTCACGCGGCCGGTCGCACAGGTGGTGTTCTACCAGGTCGCCGGTCACCCATCGCTCGAAGACGGGGTAGAGATACAGCACGGCGAAGAGCAGCGCGGGCAGCACGACCGCCGGCAGGAGGACGTTCCACATGAAGGTGTGCCCGGCAAGATTTGTCTCTAGGCCCGGCATCAGCCGCAGCGCCCCTTCCAGGAATCCGACGTACCAGTCCGGCTGAGAGTTGGTCGAGACCTGATCAGGGACGTATGGCCCGTACGACCACACTGGATTGATCTGCGCGATCGCACTCATAAACGCGGTGACGCCAAAGACGATCAAGGACAGCCCGATCGACCTGGCAGCGAATGAGGGATACATCGGCTCCCCCACCACGTTGCGGTTGGTCTTCCCCGGTGCCGCCCACTGCGTGTGTTTGAGATACACCACCATGATCAGGTGCACGGCGATCAGCGAGATCAGCAGGCCAGGCAGGAACAACACGTGCATGATGTAGAGCCGCTTGCTCAGCTCTTCGCCGGGGTAGGAGCCACCCCACGCAAAGAAGGCCAGGTATGTCCCCATGACCGGGATCGACATCACGATCGTGTTAGCGGTGCGCAGCCCCGTGCCGGACAGCAGGTCATCGGGGAGCGAGTAACCGCAAAATCCCTCCAGGATGGCCAACAGGAACAAGGTCACGCCTACGACCCAGTTGATCTCGCGCGGTCTGCGGAACGCCCCGGTGAAAAAGATCCTGAGCATGTGGACGCCGATGGCAGCGACGAAGACCAGGGCGGCCCAGTGGTGCATCTGGCGGATGAGCAGACCACCGCGTACGTCAAAGCTCACGTGAAGCGTCGATTGGAAGGCTTTCGTGACCAACACGCCCTGCAGTGGCTTGTACGGTCCGGCGTAGGTCACTTGCGCCAGGCTCGGGTCGAAGTAGAGCGTCAGGTAGCTGCCGGTGAGAACGAGAACGACAAAGCTGTAGAGAGCGATCTCACCGAGCAGAAAAGACCAGTGGTCGGGAAAGGTCTTTCGCAACAACTGCCTGGCCAGTTCGGAGACCGGGGCGCGCCGGTCCATCGCGACGTACGTCTGGAACGCTGCCTGACGGGCCATGGCCTGCAGTCTTGCCTTGCGTCGCCTCAACAGCACGCCGCACCACGCTCCTCTGTGTGATTCCATGGACCACCGCGCAGCCCAGCGGGCCGGGATACTCGAGTACCGCGTGCTTCAATCTTGATCGTGAGCCCGCGACGCGGGGCGCAGGCATGCCGAAGGGGCAACAACTTCGAACGGTGACCGGGTCCCGCGAAGGGCGTCGCTAACACAGCCAAGGCGCTGAACGGCGTAGCACGCACCAAGGAGTGAAGTGAGCAGTCGAATCGACATCATCGAAGCTCTGACGGGTCACCACCGAGAGATCCAACGTCTTTTCGACCGCATCCGCTCTGCCCCGCCTGGCAGCGACGAGCGCCAGACTCTCGTGGAACAGGCCACCATCCGCCTGGTCCGCCACTCGGCGGCGGAAAAGGAGCATCTATACCCAGTGGTGCGCCGCTTCGTGGTGGACGGCGACACCTGGACGGAGCTCGAACTCACCGAACACCGAGAGATCGAGGAGCTGCTGAGCTCTCTGGAGGTCCAAGATCCAGACAGCGAGGACTTCGGGCGCCTTCTGCTATCCGTGATCACCCGAGTGACGGAGCACATCGTCGAGGAAGAGCAACTCCTCTTCCCCCGCCTCCAGGCGGCATGTCCGGCCGACGTCCTGCACGACCTTGGAGCGAAAGTCCGCGCCGCTGAGGCCTCCGCACCGACACGGCCCCGGCCCGCAGCACCGCAGTCGGCCCTGATGGTGAGACTCACGGCGCAGGCGTGGGGGCCCTTGGACCGCCTCCGCGACCTGGTGACACGTCGTGGCCGTGGGTGAGTGCCCGGACGCGGAAGCCCGATCCGGCCCGGTCCGCTCATCGCCGAACTGCACGAGGTCTACGGCCTGCGCGCCCCCGGGACCGCTCGACAGCGTGCCGCACTGGATCTCGCGGAGTGGACCGAGGGGGGCGCGGCCTGAACGTCGTGAAACCGGCTTCCGCGGTCACTCTCATGCTCAGCGTGCAGGCGACATCTGCCCGCCTGGCTGAGGCCGGACTGGAGCCCGTAAGGGGCGTCGTCGAGGGCGAGAAGGGAACCCGCTCGCTGGAGAGCCCATTTTTCCTGCAAGGAGTTCGCATGCGTGCACTGACCTGGCACGGTAAGCGGGATGTCCGGGTGGAGACGGTGCCCGATCCGCGGATTGAGAAGCCCGACGACGTGATCGTCCGCATCACCTCCACCGGGATCTGCGGTTCCGACCTCCACCTGTACGAACTCTTCGGCCCCTACATCGATCCGGGCGACATCCTGGGACATGAGCCGATGGGCGTCGTCGAGGAGGTCGGGCCCCAGGTGCGCTCTCTGCGGCCGGGAGACCGCGTCGTGATCCCCTTCAACGTCTCGTGCCGCAACTGCTTCATGTGCGATCAGGGTCTGCACTCCCAATGCGAGACCACCCAGGTCCGCGAGCGTGGCATGGGTGCCTCGCTGTTCGGCTACACCAAGCTCTATGGTCAGGTGCCCGGCGGCCAGGCGGAGCTACTGCGCGTCCCCTTCGGCGACAAGCTGCCCATCAAGGTTCCCGACGGGCCCCCGGACGACCGCTACGTCTATCTGTCGGACGTCCTGCCGACGGCATGGCAGGCGGTGGAGTACGCGGACATCCCCCAAGGCGGATCCGTGACCGTGCTCGGCCTGGGTCCGATCGGGGACATGGCGACGCGGCTCGCGCAGCACCGAGGGGCGCGCCTGGTCCTCGGGGTGGACCCGGTCCGGGATCGGCTGACCCGGGCCTCCGCGCACGGTGTCACCTGCTTCGACGCCCGCCGCGATGGCGAGGACCTGGTCGAGGGCGTCCAGGAACTGACCGAAGGCCGGGGCACCGACGCTGTCATCGACGCGGTGGGCATGGAGGCCCACGGGGCGCCCTTCGCCAAAGCTGCGCAGTGGGTCACCGGGCTGCTGCCGGACAGCATCGCGCAGCCGCTCATGGAGCGGGCGGGAGTGGACCGGCTCGGTGCTCTGCGCGCCGCCGTCGGCCTCGTACGCCGGGGAGGTACGGTGTCCGTCTCGGGTGTGTACGGCGGCGCCGCGAGTCCCATGCCACTGCTGACGATGTTCGACAAGCAGATCCAGGTGAGGATGGGCCAGGCGAACGTCTGGCGCTGGGTGGACGACATCCTGCCGCTGCTCACCGACGATGACCCGCTCGGTGTCGACTCCTTCAAGACCCACGACCTGGCACTGGAGCAGGGGCCGAAAGCTTATGCGATGTTCCAGGCCAAGGAGGACGGCATGGTCAAGGTTCTCCTTCACCCCTGACAGGCGAGCTTGGTTTGGGCGCTGACCTGGGGGAGCGGCTGCAGGCTCCAGGCGAGGACAGCGACGCGAACTTTGCGCACAGGTAAGCAGGCGAGGTCCTGGGAGCAGGCCGTCGGCCAAGCCGAATGGCGCCATCCGGCCGCCGTTGACTGCGAAGCCGGGGAAAGGGCTCGAGTTGCGTGTACTGCGCATTGTCGGCCGCGCACTTGTCTATGTCGCTTTGGGCGATGATCGGCCCCACGGAGGCCACGGCGACCGCGTGGCGCTGCGCCTGCCCGACGGCCGCCGGAGCCGCGGCCCGCCGAGGAAGCGGTGCGCCGCACCGGCGACCTCGTTGCCCGTCGGGGCGCCTGTCCCTGGGACGGGTAGCGCGGTCCGTCGCCCCGGAGCGCCATCGGAACCGACGCGAGGAGGAGGTGCGCCATGGTGAGCAAGCGCGACGAGGGCCCGCTGCGTGACCTGCTCCGCCTCCCCGTCGGCGAGCAAGGATCTCCACCTGCGGCAGCACCCGCAGGTGCGGCGGGGTAGATGGGGCCCAGGCAGCGGCGAGAATCGTCTGCCCGTCCTGGCCGGTCTGCTCAGCCCGCTCGGTCGCCGTCGCTTCCCGCCGGGCAGCTTGCCGATCTCCACCTTCCGCCCGAAGCGCTTGCCCCACTCAGGTGCGATCAGCGCAGGCAGCCGGTCGGGGGCGGCCTCGGCCAGTGCCTCCAAAGCGGCCCGCAGCGCCTCCCCGACCAGCGAGATTCTCCGCGAACTGCAGCACCGATACCAGCGCCGGCTGCCCCGGTGACAGCCGGGCCTGCCATCGGCGGGATACAGCGCGGCGAACTCCTCGTCCTCGAACAGCACGTCCAACCGGTCGTGATCGTCCTGACCGGGATCCTCTGATGCTTCTCCGGCCGCAGCGACAGCGCGAACACCCCCACCGTCGACACCGCCCCGCTCCACCAGGCAAGCACCCATCGGGCCAGGCGTCAGCACCCCACCGACATCACCAACAGAGTCACGGCATTGTCCCGAGATGCGCGATGAGCTCGCATTCCACGAACCGCTGGTGTCGAAGCCGAAGAGCAGCAGTCGGAGTCACATTCCGTATTTGGGTGTTAACAGTGTGCTTCGGTATGCGCCGTGCGCCGCCGCAGTTCCGGTCATGCAGCCGTGCTCAAGGCCTCCGGGCTCTGCACATCCACCTCGTGCGTCGGCAGGGGCACCGGCTTCGGAACCATACGCGTGCGCACGACAAAGCCCGTTGCGATCACGCCGGCGATGAGCACACCGCCGGTCACCAGCGCTCCGCGGGCTCCGGCAAATTGCATGAGAAGGCCGAGCGCCGGCGGACCGCCGAGACTCCACACCGTGCCGATGCTGTTCCAGACGCCGAGTACCCGGCCACGGAGGTGTGCGGGCGGATCGGTCTGCAGTACAGCCGTGCCCGCGGTATCAGAGACAGACTCGGCCACGGCCATGGGCAGGACGAGAACCAGGAGAACGGCCAGCGACGGCGACAGCCCCGCCGCCACCTGCAGCAGCCCGCCGACCGCGGCAAGGATGCCGACGTACCGGACGGACGGCCGGCGCATCCTGGCGCCGAGGATCGCGCCTATGATGCCGCCCGCGGCCAGCACGCTGGAGACCGTGCCGAACGCCCCCGCACCGCCTGCGAGCGGGCCGGTGACGAGGACGGCCAGGGTGAGCCCGTAATTGCGCCCGAAGACCGAGCTGATACCTGTGACGCAAGCCAGCGCCACCAAACGCGGCCTGCGTGCGAAATAGGCCAGACCCTGCCGTACGGTCATCTCCCGGCGGGGTGCGGCGGGCCGTTCAGTGACGGACTCGTTCACCGACGGGCGTGGCGACGCGCTGTACGTGGGACGCAGGAACGGTACGACCGACGCCACGAAGAGGAAAGAGACTCCGTTGGCGGCGTATGCGGCGCCGCTGCCGAGGAATCCGACTGTTACTCCGGCGAGGGCGGTGCCGAGGAGCCGGCCGGCGCTGTGAACGAGCGCGCCGACGCCGATGGCCGAGGACACGTCTTCTGTGGGGACGAGGTCGTTGCCCAGCAGGGCGCAAGCCGGCCCGTCGACGGTGGCGATGACGCCGGTAACGGCGGCGAGGGCCAGCAGAGATGTCATGCCGAGCTGGTGCAGCACCACGAGCACAGCGGTAGTGAAGGCCACCAGGCCGAGCAGGGCCTGGCTTACGGCCACCGTCACTCTGCGAGGCCACCGGTCGACGGCCGCGCCCCCCAGCAGGCTCATCAGCAAGGCGGGTGCGGCCTGCACGGACATGGACAGACCGGTAGCCGCCGCCGATCCGGTGATTTGGAGGACGAGCAGGTTCTGCACCGTGAGCTGCATCCATGTGCCGACGTTCGACACAAGGTTCGCCGCGGACCACCAGCGCATGCTGCGGTACCTCAGCGATCGCCAGGGCGAACGGGGTGAGGAGAGGGTGGTGTGCCGGGAGGATGTTTCGGGCGCAGGCGAAGGCCAGACAGGTGCAGGAGACACAGTGCGTTATTTGACCTCAACGAGGAGTCAACGGCAAGACTGGTGGAGCCGGGCGCCCGGCCGCGCTGCGCGGGCTGCGTCCTCCGAGTCATTCAGACAGGGACCATCGTGACAGATCGGACAGGGCGACCGATTGGGGCTCCCGCGTCAATATCTCCGTAAGGGCGCCATGGGCCCCCGGATTCCCGGGACTTGACTCGCGGGGTGTGCTTGGTCACAGGTGCAGCGCCGGCAGCGTTCAAAAAGTGAAGCCGACTGGCTCGCACTGTGAACCAGGTCACTCTGTGTACGCCGACCAGCGAGGCGAGCACGAGACGTCAGCGGTGCCTACCCTTTCCGGCCAGCGCACCTAGTAATTCGGACACAGCAGTCGGCGCCGACGGCTGGCAGGGTTGGCTGTCGGCGGCTTGTCCAAGAGGCTGAGGGTGGTGCCGACTCCTTCGCGGCGTGCTCGGGGGAGTGCCTTGCGGCTGCCGTCACCTACGGTCAGTGCCCCGGTGGGGCCGAAGTTCTCCGCCGGTGGTTGGCCGTCAACTGACCGATGATTACCCCTCGCCTGTCAGTCTGGAACTACGATTGTCGGCCCGCCGCTGTCCCGTTTCCCGGTGTCCGGCGCCGGCGGGCACACGGGTGCGGTTGTGCATACAGTCCGAGGGCCAGTGGACCACTGCGGTTCCGCAACGCTCTCTTGCTCAAGTCTCGGGGCGCACTTGATCCGAGTGGACAACTGGAATCAACGTGTGAAAATTACTGGCAGGGGATTCCCGCGTTAGTGCCGTCGGAAAGACGGTTCTTCCACGAGGGCGCAGCTGCCGCCCTGACCGACTGACAAAACTGCTCCTTTCTTGTTCGCGAGCTTCTTCTCCCGCGCCCGACCCGCGAACGCCTCGATGACTTGGCCGTTGTGTGCCCGCGACGCGGAAAAGGGGACCTCCCATGACTCATGCGACGACGCGTGCCCCTTGGCGGCGTGCCCTGGTGACCGGCGGCGCCGGCTTCATCGGCAGCCACCTGTGCGAACAGTTCCTGCATGCAGGAATCGAAGTCGACTGCGCCGACAATCTGGTGTCTGGAACACGGGAGAACGTCGCGCACCTCGAAGGCCGCCCCGGGTTCCGGTTCGTGGAGTGCGACGTCTGCGCTACCGAGGCACTTGGGTGCCTGGGAGGACCGTACGACGTGGTCCTTCACTTCGCCTGTCCCGCCTCACCTGCCGATTACCTGCGTCTCCCACTCGAAACCCTCGACGTCGGCAGTCTGGGTACGCGTGCCATGCTGGCGCTGGCCGAGCGGGACGGGGCCAGGTTGCTGTTGGCCTCGACGTCCGAGGTTTACGGGGACCCCCTTGTGCACCCGCAGCGTGAGGACTACTGGGGCCACGTCAATCCGGTCGGCCCGCGCAGTGTGTACGACGAGTCCAAGCGGTTTGCTGAGGCCTTGGTCACCGCGCATGTGCGCACCAGGGGCGCCGACGCGGGCATCGTGCGGCTGTTCAACACCTACGGCCCACGGATGCGCGCCCACGACGGCCGCGCGGTGCCCACCTTCGTCTGTCAGGCCCTCGCTGGAGAGCCGCTGACGGTGGCGGGGGACGGCAGCCAGACCCGGTGCCTGTGCTACATCGACGACACCGTCGACGGCGTCCTGCGGGTGGCTGCCAGTCACTCGGTGCGCCCGGTCAACATCGGCGGGACCGACGAGGTCACCGTGCGGGAGATTGCCGCCCGCATTGTGGAGCTAACGGGGTCCTCTTCGCGGATCGAGTTCGTCGACCGCCCCGTCGACGATCCGCAGCGGCGCCGCCCCGACACCGCTTTGGCACGTGAACTGCTCGGCTGGTCGCCGCGCGTTCCGTGGGAGGAAGGGATCAAGCAGACCATCGCCCACTTCGCCGCACGGCTGGGTGCGTGAGACGGCTCGGCATCTCTGAGACGTCGTCCACTCCATTGCGACGGAGGCATCATGCGCGTACTGGGAATCAACGCCCTCTTCCATGATCCCGCCGCTGCCCTCGTCGTGGACGGCCTGATCGTGGCAGCGGCGGAGGAGGAACGCTTCAGCCGACGCAAGCACGGCAAGCGACCCCTTCCCTTCTCCGCGTGGGAAATGCCCGAATTGTCTGCCCGTTGGTGCCTGGATCACGCGGGCCTGAACCCCTCCGATCTCGATGCGGTCGCTTACTCCTACGATCCTGAAATCGCCCGCCCCGCCGACCGCATGGGATTGCACGACCCGTGGGACCATCTGCGACAGGAATACGCTCGCCGAGCACCGGAGTTCCTCGCCGAAGCGCTTCCCGGGCTCGACCCCGGCAAGGTCCGCTTCGTCGCCCACCATGTCGCCCACGCCGCCTCCGCCGGCCAGGCCTCCCCGTATCCGGACTGCTCCGTCCTGGTGTTGGACGGCCGCGGCGAATGCGGCTCCCACCTCGCCGGCCGGTATGTAAACCGCGAACTGACCGTTCTTGGTTCGCAGTCACTGCCACATTCGATGGGCCTGTTCTACGAGGAACTTACCCAGCACCTTGGATTCCTGCGCAGCAGCGACGAGTTCAAGGTGATGGCACTCGCGTCCTTCGGCAAGCCCCGTTTTCTGGAGCAGTTGCGGGCGTACGTCCACCTGGACGACGGCGGTGGCTTCCGGACTCGTCCTGTCCCTTGGCCGTCGATCGTTCCACCCCGCTCGGCGGGCGCTCCCTGGACGCAGGACCACGCCGACGCGGCGGCCAGCGCCCAGGCATGCCTGGAGGAGGTCCTGCTCGGCCTGGTGCGGTGGCTGCACGAGCGCACCGAGGACGACGTGCTCACGCTGGCGGGCGGAGTTGCCCTCAATTGTGTGGCCAACAGTCGGTTGCACCGCGAGGGTCCCTTCCGTCAGATCTGGGTGCAGCCCGCTGCCGGGGACGCGGGCACCGCCCTTGGCGCAGCACTGCACGTGGCCCACCAGAAGGAGACGGTGGAGTCCATGCCGACCGCAGCCCTGGGTCGGGGCTGGGACGACGCCGACCTGCGTGCCTGCCTGGAGAGCGCCGACGTGCCGTACGAGGAACCCGGTGACATAGCCGAGACCGTCGCCGACGAACTCGCCCGCGACGGTATCGTGGCTTGGTTCCAAGGGCGCAGCGAGTACGGCCCCCGAGCCCTGGGCCACCGCTCGTTGCTGGCCCACCCCGGCCGAGCCGCGAACTTGGAGCGGCTCAACGCGGTGAAGGGCCGCGAGGAGTTCCGCCCTGTCGCCCCGATGGTGCTGGCCGAACGGGCCTCGGAACTGTTCGACGGTCCTCTGCCCAGCCCGTACATGCTGTTCGTGCACGACGTGGCTGACGGGTGGCGCGAGCGCATCCCGGCAGTCGTGCACGTGGACGGTACGGCCCGGATCCAGACTGTAGACCGCGCTGCCGAGCCGCTGGTGGCCCGGATGATCGAGGGTTTCGAGCGCCGGACTGGGCTGCCCGTCGTGGTCAACACCAGCCTCAACACCGCAGGGCGGCCCATGGTCGACGACCCGCGCGATGCCCTCGAGTGCTTCGGCTCCGCTCCGGTCGACCTCCTCGCATTGGGGCCGTTCGCCATCCGCCGCAGGAAGGTGTTCGCATGACTCCCGTCCGCCGCTTGCACGGTGCGGTCGCTCCCGCATACGCCGTCGTCGTCCCGACGATCGGGCGGGATTGCCTCGCCGACTGCCTGCGTGCACTGGCCGCGGCCGAGGGCCATCCGCCCGAGGAGGTAATCGTCGTCGACGACCGCCCGGAACCCGGGGCGCCGCTGTCCTTGCAAGCAGCCGGCGTCCTGCACCCCAGGGTGCGCACCCTGCGCACCGGGGGCCGAGGCCCAGCCGCTGCCCGCAACGCCGGGTGGCGCACCGTACGTACGCCATGGACCGTCTTCCTGGACGACGACGTCCAGGTACTGCCCGACTGGTCCCGCCGTCTCGCCGGAGACCTCTCTGTGGCCGACGAGACGATCGGCGGAGTGCAAGGGCGCCTGAGCGTCCCACTTCCCAAGGGCCGCAGGCCCACCGACTGGGAGCGAGGCACTGCGGGACTTGAACACGCGGCTTGGGTGACCGCCGACATGGCCTACCGGACGGCGGTACTGGCGGAGGTCCGGGGATTTGACGAACGGTTTCCCCGCGCGTTTCGGGAAGACGCCGATCTTGCCCTGCGGGTACAGGAAGCTGGGTGGTCGCTGCACCGGGGGCGGCGCGCCACCTGTCACCCGGTGCGGACAGCCGACCCGTGGGTGTCGGCACGGGCCCAGCGCGGAAACGCAGATGACGCACTGATGAGCCGTTTGCATGGGCGTGACTGGTGGGACCGGGCCCAGGCACCGCGCGGCCGGCTGCCGCGGCACGTACTCGTGACCGCCATGGCTGTGACGGCGCCCGCACTCGCGCTGGCGGGTCGGGCACGCTCCGCCGGTGTCGTCGGCGCCGTGTGGGCGCTCGGCACTGTCGAGTTCGCCCTGACCCGCATCCTTCCCGGCCCTCGCACCGCCTCGGAGGTCGCCACCATGGCGGTGACAAGCGTCGTCATCCCTCCGCTCGCGGTCCGCCACTGGCTCACCGGCTGGATACGCCACCGAAGGGCCGAGCCCCTGCGGCCGGCGCCACGCGGTCTCCTGCCTGGCACCGACCCGGCGGCGCCCACGCGAAGGACCCTGTCGCAAAGGAGGATGCCGTGAAGCTTCGTACGAGGGATGCCAACCCCGAGGATGCGGCGTGCCTCCGTCTCGCGGAGGTTGCGGCGCCCGCGGTGATGCCTTGTGGACCGGCCCATCGCGCTGGGGACTACGCCGCACGTCCCTGCTCCATCGGTCGCATGGGGACTCGTCTGCCCGCTGGTCTCGCAGCCGTCCTCTTCGACCGCGACGGCACCCTCATTGAGGACGTGCCCTACAACGGCGACCCCAACCAGGTACGGCTGATGCCCGGTGCACGGGGAGCCGTGGAACTGCTGCGCTCCGCGAGCCTCGCGGTCGGCGTGGTGAGCAACCAGTCCGGAATTGGACGGCGCCTGGTCACTGACGTCGAGGTTCGGTGCGTCAACGAGCGTGCTGACGAACTGCTCGGCGGTCTCGATCTGTGGTTGTGCTGCCCGCACCTGCCCGAAAACGACTGCACCTGCCGCAAGCCCCGGCCGGGACTGGTGATGGAGGCGGCGCGACGACTCGGCGTGAGCCCTCACCAGTGCGTCGTGATCGGGGACATAGCGTCCGACATACTGGCCGCGGATGCGGCCGGAGCCATGGGTGTTCTCGTGCCAACCGCAGCGACCCGGCCTGAAGAGATCGCCGCGTCGCCCCGTACTGCGGCGGACCTGCTCACAGCGGTCCGGATGCTGCTCAACCCGGACGTGGGTGACGGGCCGTGAAGGCACTGGTTGTCCGCCTCGACAGCTTCGGCGACGTGCTGCTCGCGGGGCCCGCGGTCCGGGCTGTCGCCGCACACTGCTCTCACGTGGCGATGATGTGCGGCCCGAAAGGCGAGTCCGCCGCCTGCCTGCTTCCCGGTGTCGACGACGTGATTGTCTGGGCGGCACCCTGGGAGGGGCTGGATCCGCCCTCGGTCCGTGAGGCGAACATCGACGGGCTGGTCCGTCGACTGAGGGACGCAGCCTTCGACGCCGCGCTGGTTTTGACCTCGTTCCATCAGAGTCCGCTGCCCACGGCACTTCTGCTCCGGCTGGCCGGCGTCGCGCGGATCGGCGCGGACAGCGTCGACCATCCCGGCCGGCTCCTTGATGTGCGGCACCGTCGGCTTCCGGAGCGGCATGAGGCCGAGGCGGCGCTCGACACAGCCGTCGCCATGGGCTTCCTGCCACGCCCTGGGGACGATGGCCGGCTGGGCATCCTGCCACCGCCGGACACGGTGACCATGACCGGCAACGGCCCTTATCTCGTGGTCCACCCCGGCGCGAGCGCGCCCGCCCGTGCTTGGAGCGCCGACCGCTGCGCCGAGGCTGTCGCTCTGCTCACCGACGCCGGGCATCGTGTCGTGGTCACCGGAAGTCCCGGCGAAGGGGGCCTCACCCGGCGGGTGAGCGGCGATGTGGCAGTCGATCTGGGCGGCCGCACCGACCCCCGCACCCTGGCGGGTGTGCTGAGCCGCGCCCGCGTGGTGGTCAGCGGCAACACTGGCCCAGCTCACCTGGCCGCTGCAGTGGGCACCCCGGTCGTGTCCCTGTTCGCGCCCGTGGTTCCGGCGGACCGGTGGGCTCCGTACGGCGTGCCGAGCGTGCTCCTCGGCGACCAGACGGCACCGTGCGCGGGCAGCCGTGCCCTGGAGTGTCCTGTTCCCGGCCATCCGTGCCTGGATCAGGTCACGGGCCAGGACGTGGCGTGCGCGGTTCACAAACTCCTCCAGGAGAGAGCATGAACATCCTTGTCTGGCATGTGCACGGCTCGTGGCTCACCGCGTTTGTCCAGGGGCCTCACATCTTTCTCATTCCGGTGACGCCCGGGCGCGGACCGGACGGGTTGGGGCGGGCCCGTACCTGGCAGTGGCCCCCGACTGTCTGCGAACTGACGCCCGCGCAGCTGCGGGAAGCCGACATCGATCTTATGGTGCTGCAACGGCCGCACGAGCTCGAACTGGTCCAGCGATGGACGGGCCGCCGCCCCGGTACCGATGTGCCCGCTGTGTACGTCGAGCACAACAGCCCGCCCGGGAAAGCCGTGGACACCCGTCACCCACTGGCTGGCCGGAGCGACATTGCGCTCGTACACGTCACCCATTTCAACCACCTGATGTGGGACAACGGGCGAGCGCCCACTGCGGTGATCGAGCATGGCATCCTCGACCCGGGCCACCTGTGGACCGGCGAGGAGCAGCGCGCCGCTGTCGTCGTCAACGACCCCGTGAGGCGCGGCCGTACCGCCGGAACGGACCTGCTGCCCCGGTTCGCCGGCTGGGTACCGCTGGAGGTGTTCGGCATGCGCACCGAGGGGCTCGCTGTACATCTGGATATTCCGCCCGACCGTTGCCGGGCACGCGACCTGCCGCAGAGTGAACTGCACCCGACGATGGCCCGATGTCGTCTCTATGTCCACCCCATGCGCTGGACCTCTCTCGGACTATCCCTGCTGGAGGCCATGTTCCTGGGGATGCCAGTAGTGGCGCTGGCCACGACCGAGGTTCGCGAGGCCGTGCCCGACGGAGCAGGCGTCGTCTCCAACCGGTTCGATGTACTCCAATACGCCGTCCGCGGATTCCTCGCCGATCCCGGCTACGCACGCCGCACTGGGGAGGCCGCACGCACCGCGGCGCAGGCCCGCTACGGAGAACGACGTTTCCGGGACGACTGGGAACACCTGATCAAGGAGGTCACCCGATGAGCCGCAGCCTCCCCTCGGCCGGCCTCGTCGCCATGGTCTCCGAGCACGCCAGTCCGCTGGCCGAGCTCGGAGGGGCCGACGCGGGCGGCCAGAACGTGTACGTGGCGCAGCTCGCAGCACAGTTGACTCAACGAGGCCACGAGGTCGTGGTGTATACGCGCCGCGACGGCGTCGGGTTGCCGGAACGGGTCAGGACCTCGGATGGTGTGCAGGTCGTCCATGTGCCGGCAGGACCGCCGGTGCCGATACCGAAGGACGAACTCCTTCCTTACATGCCCGAGTTCGGCCACTGGCTGGCCCGGGAGTGGGCAGCCGATCCGCCTGACGTGGTGCACGCCCACTTCTGGATGTCGGGGATGGCCGCGCTGGCCGGCGCACGTGCACTCGGGGCACCGGTGGTGCAGACGTACCACGCCCTCGGAACGGTGAAGAAGCGGTACCAGGGCGCCGCCGACACCAGCCCGCCCGACCGCATCGGGATCGAAAAAGCAGTGGGCCGCGAGTGTAGCGCGATCATCGCCACCTGCAACGACGAGGTGGCCGAGCTCGAAGCCATGGGCCTGTCTCGCCGGAATATCTTTGTCGTCCCGTGCGGGGTCGACCCCGAACAGTTCGCCGATGTCTCCGAGACGCGAGGAGACGGCTCCCGGACCTCACGGCTGCTCTCGGTCGGCCGACTCGTGCCCCGCAAGGGCATCGACCGCGCCATCCGCGCCCTGGCCGCCGTTCCCGGCGCCCAGTTGCTCATCGCCGGCGGACCTGAATCCACCCTCTTGGCGTCCGAGCCGGAGGCCGAGCGCCTCCGGACAGTTGCCGACGAATGTGGAGTCAGCGATCGTGTGGCGCTGTTGGGCGGCGTGAGCCGTGAGCAGATGCCGTGGCTGATGTCCAGCGCGGACCTCGTGCTGTCGCTGCCCCGTTACGAGCCGTTCGGCATCGTTCCGGTTGAGGCTATGGCCTGTCGTACCCCCGTCGTCGCCACCGCGGTCGGGGGGCAGATGGACACCATCGTGGACGGCCACACCGGCGTTCTGGTCGCACCCGAAACGACCGATCATGACATCGGCGTGATCATTCGCGGTCTGCTGGACGACCGGGCCCTGCTCGCTGAGTACGGCGCCCACGGTCGGCAGCGTGTGCTCGGCCACTACACGTGGGGCCATGTGGCCGACAAGGTGGCGCGGGTCTACAGCGCCGTCTCCTCCGCCCCCTCACTCTCGGGAGTCGCCCGATGAAACTCGTCACCGACGCCACGCACTGCGATGACCTGATGGAGGCGCTCGGAGGGTTCCGCGAGCACACTCCGCAGATCCAACGGTGGAGCTCTCTTCTAGCCCACCGCCTCGGCAGCGGTGCCCGGCTGCTGGCAGCGGGCAACGGCGGCAGTGCTGCCCAGGCCCAGCACCTGACGGCCGAACTGGTGGGCCGCTACTGCGACGACCGCCCCGCATTCTCCGCGCTGGCGCTTCACACTGACACCTCCGCCGTCACCGCCATCGCCAATGACTACGGCGTGCAGGAAATCTTTGCCCGGCAGGTCGCCGCGCACGGCCGGCCCCAAGACGTTCTGATGCTGCTGTCCACCAGCGGTGCCAGCGCCAACCTGCTCGTCGCCGCGAACCAGGCACAGCGCCTCGCCATGACCGTTTGGGCGCTGACCGGCCCAGCCCCCAACCCATTGCAGGCCACAGCCGACGAGGCCCTGTGCGTGGCCGCGGCTAGCGCGGCCACTGTGCAGGAATTGCACCTCGTGGCCGTCCACATGCTCTGTGAGTTCTTCGACCGGGCCGTAGAAGGGACCGCCGACGGGAAGCGGTACCGCCCGACCGGTCAGCGGTGGAGGACAGCGCGAAGAGGCGGCGGATGATGGCCGCGCCCCTACTCGTCGTCGGGGACGCTCTACTCGACCACGATCTGACAGGCCGCGCCGAACGTCTCGCACCCGACGCGCCCGTGCCCGTGGTGAGGGACGTCCGGCGCCTCACCCGCCCGGGAGGGGCGGCGCTTGCCGCCTGCCTCGCCGCGTCCGACGGTTGGAACGTCACCCTCGTCACCGCGCTGGGCGACGACACCTCCAGTGACGTACTGCGCCAGCTGCTGGACGGGAGAGTCGAGCTGATACCGCTTCCCCTGACCGGTGAGCTATCCACCAAGACCCGGGTCCTCGTCGACGGCCGGCCATTGCTGCGCCTGGACGACGGCGACGGGCGCGCCCGTGCAGCGACCGAGGAGACGTGCCAGACGGTGGCCGCTGCCTCAGCCGTCCTCGTCGCCGACTACGGCCAGGGCAGCGCCGATGTGCTGCGCGACGCCCTGGCCGAGGCGGCGGCCCGTGTGCCCGTGGTCTGGGACCCACATCCGCGCGGCGAACCGCCGGTGCCAGGCGTCCGGATCGTCACACCGTCCGCGACCGAGGCCCGCGCCTTCGCCGCTCGGCTCGACGGCGCGCCGGCAGTTGTGGACGAGAACGAATTGCGTACCGCCGCCCAGGACGCCGGGACGCTCGTCGAGGCGTGGCGGGCAGCTTCGGTGGCCGTGACTCTGGGCGGGCGGGGCGCGCTGCTGTCCCATGGTGGGACCCCGCTGATGGTGCCCTCGCCGGTGACCGTCCAGGGCGACGCCTGCGGAGCCGGGGACCGGTTCTCGGCGACGGCAGCCGGTTTTCTGGCAGACGGCGAGCTGACCGAGACCGCCGTACGCGCTGCCGTGCACTCCGCCACCCGGTATGTCGCCGAGGGCGGTGTCCGTGCGCTGGGCACCGGCACGGCCCCGGCCGAGTCACCGTTCCGCGCGGCACGGCGCGAGCCGACCGAGGATGCGCTGTGCACGGCCGCCCGGGTGCGGGCCGCGGGCGGTACCGTTGTCGCGGCGGGCGGCTGCTTCGACCTGCTGCACGCAGGCCATGTCGCTCTCCTGCAGGCGGCCCGCCGCACCGGCGACTGCCTGATCGTGTGCGTCAACTCGGACGAGTCCGTGCGCCGCAACAAGGGTAGCGGCCGGCCGCTCGTGCCGGTGGCGGACCGCATCCGAGTGCTGCGCGCCCTTGAGTGCGTCGACACGGTCGCCGTGTTCGACGAGGACACGCCAGAGCGGCTGCTCGCCGAGCTACGCCCGCACATCTGGGCCAAGGGCGGCGACTACGCCCGTACCCCTATGCCAGAAACCTCGCTCGTAGAGGGCTGGGGCGGCCAGGTCGTGCTCTTCCCCTATCTCGACGGCCGCTCCACCACCGGCATCGCCGAACGGGCAGCGCATGCTCCGACACCCGAGGACCGCGCCGAAGATGCGTCGCACCAAGGGATGCGACGGTGACCGCCACGCAGGGTCGGCGCCAGCTTGTGGTGCTGCGCGCGCTCGGACTGGGTGACCTGCTCACCGGCGTGCCAGCGCTGCGTGGTGTGCGCCGAGCCTTCCCTCGGCATCGGATCGTCCTCGCGCTGCCCGCGAAGCTCGCCGAGGCCGCGCTGGCCACCGGCGCAGTGGACGACGTCCTGGCGGCCGAGGCGCCCGACCGGGGCGTGCCCTGGCTGGACGACTGGCCGGGGCCGCCCCCAGACGTGGCGATCGACTTGCACGGCAACGGGCCCGAGAGCCGAGACGCGCTGGCCGCCCTCGCACCGCGTCAGCTGCTGGCCTACGCACAGCAGGACCCGGTCCCGGCCCGGACCCCAGTGTGGCGGCCGGACGAACACGAACGCGAGCGCTGGTGCCATTTCCTCGGGGTGTACGGCATCCCCGCCGACCCCGACGACCTCCAGCTTTCCCGTCCGGCCGCGGCCTCCCCCGCGCCGGGCGCCGTCGTCATCCACCCCGGTGCGCAGTCCACTGCCCGCCGCTGGCCTGCGGAGCGCTATGCAGAGGTGGCGTGGAGGCTACGTTCTGCCCGGCACCACGTTGTGATCACCGGCGGCCCGAAGGAAGACGCGTTGGCGATGGACGTTGCCGGGCTGGCTGGCCTGCCGGCATCGGACGTGCTGCGCGGCGGGCTGCCGTTCGGCGTGCTGTCGGCGCTCGTCGCCGACGCGGCGCTGGTCGTCAGCGGCGACACCGGCCTCGCTCACCTCGCTGTTGCCTACGGCACGCCGTCCCTAACGCTGTTCGGACCAGTGTCTCCTCGTCTGTGGGGGCCGCCACTCGACCCGCGCCACCGCGCGCTGTGGAAAGGCGGACCGCCCGGAGACCCGCACGACCACGTGCCCAACCCCCAACTCCTGCGGATTGAGACCGATGAGGTCACCACCGTGGCCCTGACCTTGCTTCACACAAGGCCGGCCACCATGCCGCCCGGCCGTACGGCCCTGAAACGGAGATGAGGCGTGTGTCCCACCAGCCCTCGCCTGACGCCTACCCCGTCCGAGCCGACACCCCGGACGGCAGGGTCACCATCGCGGTCATCACCCGCGATCGGTGCGCCAGCATGCTACGCACACTGGATGCACTCGGCGCGCTCCCCGAACAGCCTCCTGTGATCGTCGTGGACAACGGATCCGACGACACGACGCTGCGCGCAATACGGCATCATCCAGCAGCCACCCGCGTGCTCAGGCCCGGCCGAAACACGGGCTCACTGGGCCGTAATCTTGCGGCAAGACTGGCTACTACGCCTTACGTCGCCTTCAGCGACGACGACTCCTGGTGGACGCCGGGCGCTCTGCGCCGAGCCGCCGACCTGCTCGACGCTCACCCCCGCCTGGGCCTGGTGGCCGCCCGCACTCTCGTCGGCCCCCACGCCACGGAAGACCCACTCAATGCCATCCTCGCCGCATCGCCCCTGCCGGACGAGCCCGATCTGCCGGGACGACCGGTACTGGGCTTCCTGGGCTGCGCGTGCGTGGCGCGCCGGGAAGCCTTCCTCACTGTGGGGGGCTACCATCCGTTGCTCTTCTTCGGCTGCGAGGAGACATTGCTGGCCTATGACCTCGCGGCCGGCGGCTGGGGCGTTACGTACGAACCCTCCCTGACAGCCCGCCACGATCCTGCCCCCTCGGCTGGCACGAATCGCAGCCACCTGCTGCGCCGCAACGAAGTCCTCACCCTGTGGCTGCGTCGACCTCTCTCGGTGGCACTGGGGGGCAGCACACGTCTCGCCGCAGCAGCCGCCGCCGGACGCCCGGGCGCTCGGCAGGCCCTGCTCGAGGTCCTCACGCGTCTGCCAGCCGCTCTCTCACGGCGCCGAAGGCTGCCACTGCATGTCGAACGCGCGGCCAGGCTGCTGGACGAGGCCCCAACCACACGAACCTAAGAAGCAGACGCCCGTGCCAGCTTCCGACTCCTACGCCACCGGATCCTGCTGAGCTGACACATGGGGGGCACGTCTGGCCGGGCCTGGCACCTGATGCACCAGGCCGGAATGGGGCGGGCGAAGGGACAAGTCGAATGGGGCGAGCCCACCCTCCTCGGGCGGCCGCGGCAACCACCGTGCTCGGCTCCGTTTTCGGGGTCGGCACAGTGGTGCCAAATGGCCTGCTGGCTCCGTCGACCTGTCAGCGGGCGCGCGCTGGCCGGGGAGGGCAGTCGGTCGGCGAATCAGGTCCGGGGCAGCCATTCCGGGCGCTGGGAGCCGCGCGGAACGAGGATCTGCCGGTAGGCGCCGGGAGTGTCCGACATCTTCACCTGGTCGGTGATGCCCTGGTAGTGGCCGAGAGGGGTCTCGGCGGTGAAGAGCTCCGGGTCGGGGTAAGCATGCAGCTCACCGGTGCCGGCGATCTGCTTGGCGTAGTCCTGGTCGAAGATGCCCATGGACAGGATCCACAGGGCGACGCGGGACAGCACGACGTGGACGCGGTAGCTGCCCCCGTCCTTGGCGCGGCGGCGCAGGGCCTCGGCGATACCGGCGGTCATGAACCACGACAGGAGGTAGTCGTTGACGACGGTGATGGGGGGCAGGGCCGGCTCGTCGCCGTCGCCCTCCAGGTGCAGCAGGCCGGTGAGCGCGCCGGCGGTCTGGTCGAAGCCGAGGTAGTCCTTCCACGGACCGGTCTTGCCGTTCAGCGACACCGTGGCGTAGATCGCGCCGGGGCGGCGCTCGATGGCCTCTTCCTCGGACAGACCGATGCGCTCCAGGAAGCCGGGGCGGCGGTTGGCGTAGAAGACGTCGGCCTCGGACTGGAGCTGGTGGATGCGGGCCAGGCCTTCCTTGGTGTAGGGGCTCACGGTGGCGGAGCGCACGCCGACGCTGGTCGTGTTGTAGGTGACGTCGTGCTCGAGTTCGTAGGGACGCCACAGGTTCAGCACGTCCGCGCCGTGCAGGGCCATGGCGCGGCCGGCACCGGCACCGGCGATGATGTGGCCCATGCCCAGCGCGCGCACGCCGTCGAACGGGGCGACGGGGTTTGCGGGCAGCGGCTCGGGGTCGCTGTCACCGATGCGGGTGATCTCCACCAGCGGCAGCTTGGACAGGACCTGCTTGTACTGCTCCTCCTGCAAGATCTCCTGGGGCGTGCGCACCATGGGCATCACGCAGCCGGCCTCGGCGCCGGCCTGCTCCAGCTCCCGGGCGTTCCACTTCGAGACCGCGGCCGCGACGTGCTCGGGCACGTCACCGGCGCCGAGCAGCCGCTGGGCGGCGACCTTGATGTTGGGGTAGATGTTGAACGGCATCATCCAACGGCCGTCCGCACTGCGGTAGAAGTTGTTGGCATAGGCCATGTTGATGATCGACGGGGTCCCGCTGGGGTAGCCGTTGAGCAGCTCCCACTTGCCCTCGTAGAAGGGGCACAGGCGGTGCGGGCCCTTGCGGATGTCCATGTGGACGTCCTGGCCGCGACCGGTGCGGTCCTTCCACAGGGCGGCGATGGCGGCGGACTTGGCGACCAGGGAGATGCCGGAGGCCGCGCCGAGGCGCAGGGTGCTCGGGACGACCGGGTCGGCGCCCTCGTAGGTGATGTGGCCGCCGGTGTCGCCCGGCTTCAGGCCGATGCCCGCGAGGACCTCGTTGGTCTCGGCGTGGATGTCGAACGTGTCGTCGGTGGCCGGGTCGGCGATCGCCTTGTTGATCTTTTCGGTGAGGGACTTGTCAGACAGGGACATGATTGCTTTGTTTCTCACGCTGGTTTCGGTGGTGGGGGAGGGCGGTCAGGCGCGGTCGGCGGTGCCGGCGTCCGGGGTCTGGCCCAGAGCGCGCATGAGGGCGATCTGCGCGCGGTCGCGCTCGGCGGCCAGTTCCTCGACGGTGGTGCCCCCGAAGGCTTCGTTGGCCTGCTCGATGAGTGTGGCCACGGTCGCCTCGTCGAAGGCGGGGTTGCCGAGGGCCGGCCACATGTTGGCCTCCATGGCGCGGCCGAGGTGCTCGATGAAGTGCGGCAGCCCGCCCGGGCCACCGCCGAGGTGGAAGGTGCGGAACGGGCCGCCGACCGCCCAGCGCATACCGATGGAGGCAGTGACGATGTCGTCGAGCTCCTGCTCGGTCACCACGCCCTGGGCCACCAGGTACACGCACTCGCGGAAGATCGCGGACTGCAAACGGTTGGCGACGAAACCGGGCACCTCCTCGCGCAGGACCTGCGGCTTCTTGCCGAGCGCGGCGTAGAACGCCTTGGCCTGGCAAACCGTCTCCTCGGAGGTCTTCTCGCCGGGCACGATCTCCACCAGCGGTACCAGGTGCGGGGGGTTGAACGGGTGGCCCACGATGAGGCGCTCGGGCTGCTGCATCGCCTGCGCGATGGCGGTCGCGGGGATGCTGGAGGTCGAGGTGGCCAGCAGCGCGTGGGCGGGCGCGTTCTGCTCGACGGTCTGCCAGATCTGCTGCTTGAGATCCAGGCGCTCGGGGCCGTTCTCCTGTACGACGTCCACGCGCCCGACGGCGGTGGCCAGGTCGGCCTCGAAGGAGAGCCCGGCTGCGAGGTCCTCGGTGTCCAGCCCGAGTTCGGCCAGGGTTGGGGTGATCTCCTCCAGACCCGCCCGGACGAGGTCAGCGATGTCGTCGCGCGGGTCGTTGATGACGACGTCGATGCCGCGGGCGAGGAAGAGACCGGCCCAGGAGACGCCGATCACGCCGCCGCCGATGATCGCGGCACGCTTGTAGCGAGCTGACACAGGCTCGGAAAGGGGAGTCATGATTTTTGATCCTTCTCGGAGGGGGTGCGCAGGTGCCTTCCACTGGGGTCGAGTGGGGAAGGGCCGAGTTGCTTTGCCGACTCAGGCGGCGAGGTAGTCGTAGACCGGCTCGACCGGGTCGAGGCTCAGGTCTGTGACGATGTGGCTGGCGCCCAGAACCTCCAGGACCGGCAGGTCTGCAAGCGGTGCCATCACATGGGCGAACAGCTGGAGGCGGGCCGGGGCGGTGTAGGCGCTCTTGACGGTGATGTCGGTGATCCGCGTGCGAACCAGCTCACAGATACGGGGGGTGCCGTCGTAGTTCGGGACCGTCTTGACCATGTAGGTGGGGGAACAGACCTCGGCGCGAGCTTCGTCCAGGTCCATGGTGTGGTGCTTGTAGCCCATGGTCGCGGTGGCTACGCGCACCGTGCCGTAGTCGAGCGTGCCGACAAGAGTGTCGGAGTCCACGTAGAGGGTGGGCGAGCCGGCCTTCTTCGGGTACGCGCTGTATTCACGGCCGCTGGAGATCGCCGGGACACTGTCCACGTACATCGCGAGGTTGAACTCGCCCTTCTCACCTTCGTGTTCCACAGCGATCAGCTGGCCGGCTTCGGTGTAGTCACCCAGAGCGGTGGTGTCGGGCATCCGCATGAGTTCGAAGCGGACCACCGGGTCGGTGATCGTCAGCGGCTCGGGGACGATACGGCGCAGCGCCTCGGCATGGGTGCGGTAGTAGATGTTGAGGTACTCGCGATTGTTGAAGCGGTACCGGGTGGGCGCGTAGGCGGGGGAGTCCAGCGGAGTGGTGAAGAGCCGGGCGACGTCTTGCTTGCGCATCGTGACCTCCAGGGAGAGGGCCTGGGTTCAGCACGGTGGTGCGGCGTTGCCGTGCCTCTCCCGCATGACCCAGGGCTGGGGAGGGGGCCGGATTCGGCAGCCCCACGACCTAGTGGACGCCTTCATGGGCATGTCTGTCCAATATATGGACGTATAGTGATCCATATGATGGAGGATATGACCCTCACGAAACGGCTACTGCAGCAGTTCCTGACAGTGGCCGAGGAAAGGCATTTCGGTCGGGCCGCAGAGCGGCTTCGCATGAGCCAGCCACCGCTCAGTCAATCCATTCAGCGCCTGGAGCGGGGGCTGGGTGTGCGGCTATTCGACCGAGGTCCGGGAGGAGTCTCTCTGACCGCTGCCGGTGAGGCGTTCGTCGTGGATGCGCAACGTGTCCTGGACGCGCAGTCCATGGCCGTCGAACGGGTGCGACGAGTCGCCGGCGGTTTGGAGGGGGATGTCCGAGTGGGTTATGTCAGCATTCTCAGTCACCATTATTTGCCCGGACTGCTCCGGGCGGCAGCCGAGGAAATGCCAGGACTGCGCATCCATCTGCATCAGGATTCGCCGGCCGCCCTCGCCGAAATGGTCAGATCCGGCACGTTGGACCTCGGATTTCTGCGCGACCCTTCCTCTCTGTCGCACGAGCTCCAGTATCATGGCTTCGCCGTCGAGCGTATCGCCGTGGCGCTTCCGCGCGATCATCCTCTGGCAAGAACCGGCGAAGTGGCGTTGAGTGAAATGCGCAGCGAGGATTTTGCGCTCCCGGATCCCGTAACGCTACCGACCTTGGCTCAGCAGGTGCACCTTGCCTGTAGTGAGGCGGGATTTTCGCCACGCAGTCGAGCGGTGGCTGATGATCTCATCGGCCTACTCAGCTATGTCGCCTCCGGTCTGTGCGTGAGCCTCCTGCCTGAGCCACTGCGTGATTTCCCGATTCCGGGGGTCTCCTTCGTTTCCTTGCAAGGGCAATCGCCCCTGCTCGAAACCAAGCTGGTTGCCGTCCGCCGCCCGGATGCGGATGCGGCCGTCCTTCGCCTTCTGGACCTGATCACCCGCCACACCGTCACGTGAATGACCCGGCAACCTGCGGTCGGAGTCACCGCTTTCTCATATTGCGAATCCCAGCCTCGTGCCTTGAAATGAAGGCACCCTGAAATTGATTGAAGGCCTGAAACCCGGTGTGACCGCTGCGGTCACACCGCTGTTAGCGAGACGCCAATTCCACTCTAGGTGGTTCGCCAATAGCGTTCCCGAAGCCGAAGCAATGCACGAAAGGATGCAGCAATGGCGAACGCAGACACGTCCGGACCACTGGCCGGAGTGCCGCTCACTACAGAGGCCGGTGCGCCGGTCGCCGACAACCAGAACAGTGAGACGGCGGGCGTCGGCGGACCGGTCCCGATCCAGGACCAGCTGCTGCTGGAGAAGCTGCCCACTTGGGAGCGCATTCCGGAGCGCGTGGTGCACGCGCGCGGTGCCGGCGCGTACGGCACCTTCACGGTGACCGCCGACGTCACGCCGTACACCCGTGCCGCCTTCCTCTCCGAGGTCGGGAAGCAGACGGAGACGTTTCTGTGCTTCTCGACGGTGACCGGGAACCTCGGTGCGGCGGACGCGGTCCGCGACCCGAGGGGCTTCGCGCTGAAGTTCTACACCGAGGAGGGCAACTACGACTCGTCGGCACCCCGGTGTCCTTCATCCGGGACTCGATCAAGTTCCCGGACTTCATCCACACGCAGAAGCGCGACCCGTACACCGGCTCGACGGAAGCCGACAACGTCTGGGACTTCTGGTCGCTGTCGCCGGAATCCACGTACCAGGTGACCTGGCTGTTCGGCGACCGCGGCGTTCCGGCGTCGTACCGGCACATGAACGGCTACGGCTCGCACACCTATCAGTGAACAACGCGGCTGGCGAGGTCTTTGGGTCAAGTACACTTCAAGACCGAGGGGATCAAGAACCTGACCGCCGAGGAGGCAGAGATCCTCGCGGGCAAGGACCCCGACTCGCACCAGCGCGACGTGCGCGAGGCGATCGAGCGCGGTGAGTTCCCCAGTTGGACCGTGCAGGTGCAGATCATGCCGGAGGATGAGGCGGCGACGTACCGCTTCAACCCGTTCGACCTGACCAAGGTGTGGCCGCACGAGGACTACCCGCCGATCGAGATCGGCAGGCTGGAACTCAACCGCAACCCGGACAACATCTTCGCCGAGGTCGAGCAGTCGATCTTCAGCCCCGCCCACTTCGTGCCGGGCATCGGCCCGTCCCCGGACAGAATGCTCCAAGGCCGGCTGTTCGCCTCCGGCGACGCGCACCACTACCGCGTCGGCATCAACGCCGACCACCTGCCGGTGAACCGCCCGCACGCCACCGAGGCGCGCACCAACTCCCGTGACGGCTTCCTCTACGACGGCGGGCACGGCGGGGCGAAGAACTACGAGCCGAACAGCTTCGGCGGGCCGCAGCAGACGGGCCGCGAGGGTCTGCTGCTCGGCGCGGACGCGGAGTTGCAGGTCTCGGAGTTCCCGTGGGGGAAAGCCCACGGTCCGGGCGCTGTCGGCGGTGCTGGTGCAGCGGGTGCGGACCGGGCAGGGGCGGCACTGGCTCTTGGTGAACCGGGCCACGATCAGCGGGGCGGCGGTGGGCGAGGACGTCGGGTAGGGGCCGCGCCGGCCCGCGTTGACCTGGTCCTGGGAGCAGGTGACCTGCCGACGGTCGAAGTCGATGTGGAAGTCGTCCCGGTCGAAGCCCTGTTCTTGCGGTGCTGGCGGGTGGGGTTGGCCGGCAGTGGGCCGCTGACGGTGATCTGGTGTTCACGGGCGGCTCGTTCCAGGTGGACCAGGGAGGTGTAACCGCCGTCGACCAGGTGCTCGGCGGGCAGCAGACCGCGACGGGCCAGGCGGGTGTGGGTGCCGGGCAGGGCCTGGCCGTCGTTCGTGGCGGCCGAGGTGGTGGCCACGCCCGTGATCACGTTCAGGCTGCCGGAGGCACACGTCTCGGTGACATGTGCGGCGAACCCCTTCCATCTGATGATGTGCCCGTGGCGGACATAGCGCGCCGTGGTGTCGTAGGGCGAGAGGATCGCGGAGGAGGAGGGCGGCAGACCGCCGTCGTCGGCAGTGCGCCAACGCAGGCGGCCTGCCGCGTCGCGGTAGTAGTTCTGCAAGATCGCCGCGTGCGCCGAACGGCACGGCCTGACCGGCCGACGCCTGGTCGAACTGCACTTGTCCGCCACGGAGGTGGCCGCCAACAGCATCCGGCACGGCGGCGAACACGGTGTGCTGCGTACCTGGTGTCGGCGACGGCTCAATATGAGGCCAGCTTCGGCGCTTCAGTTGTGGGCCATCCGTAGTCTCGTTGGATGGTGTGTCCGTCAGTCGTTGCTGCT
>NZ_JBIAXT010000058.1:0-27236 GCF_042896945.1 Streptomyces sp. NPDC001222 | reverse complement strand
CCGAGAGACTCTCTCAGGCTTTCCTCCGGGCGCTTCCCTTCGGTGTTCCCGACTCTATCAGATCTTTTCTCGACCCGATTTCCTCGGCGCTTTCCGGCCTTTCGGCCTTCCGGCGGTGTTGACTTTATCAGATCCCGTCGGGCTCTTTTCGAGCTCTTCAAGTCCTGATCCCCGGTCAACCGGGGTTGCCCTCCCGGCCCTTGGGCCGTTCCGACGAGTGAGACTTTAGCGGATTCCTTGCTCCCGAGCTAATCGGGGGCTGCGTCCTCGCAAATGCTTCGAACGCGGATTCCTCATTCCGAAAATACGCACGACGAAACACACGGCGCTGTGTGACGCCGAGGAACGGTGAGTACCTGCGGAGTGGCTGTCCGGGGACCGACCGGAGTCGGCGCTCACGTCGGACAACTCGGAGAACCTTACGGATCGGCCTGGGGTGTGTCAACTCGGTGCCCTACCGCCCCGTGCAGGCGTACTCTCTTGTCCATGACTTCGCGTACGTGCACCCAGCAGTGGTGGGCCGCCTGACGGCGGCCGGACTCACGTATGCACTCAACGGCCGCCGCTTCGGCGGCCGTTCTTGTATCTCCTCCACAAGAGGGCGGCCGGCCGACAGCGGCGGTCCGACCAGAAGGTGGAGAGATGACACGGGTCTTCAGTGGGGTCAAGCCGACCGGGCACCTGACGCTGGGCAACTACCTGGGTGCCATGCGGCGGTGGGCCGACGTGGACCAGCACCAGTCCGACGCCCTCTTCTGCGTAGTCGATCTGCACGCACTGACCGTGGACCACGATCCGGCGCGGGTGCGCAGGCTCAGTCGCCAGGGGGCGACGCTGCTGCTGGCGTCGGGGCTCGACCCCGATCTGTGCACCGTGTTCGTGCAGAGCCATGTCGACGAGCACGCTCGGCTGTCGTACGTGCTGGAGTGCGTGGCCACCGACGGCGAGATGCGGCGCATGATCCAGTACCGGGAGAAGTCCGCGCGCGAGCGGGAGCGGGGCGGGAGCGTGCGACTGTCGCTGCTGACGTATCCCGCGCTGATGGCGGCGGACATCCTGGCGTACGGGGCCGACGAGGTGCCCGTGGGCGACGACCAGCGGCAGCATGTGGAGCTGACCCGGGATCTGGCCGTGCGGTTCAACCAGCGCTACGGGCACACGTTCGTGGTACCCCGGGCGACCCGTCCGCCGGTCGCGGCCAGGGTCATGAACCTGCAGGACCCGACCTCGAAGATGGGAAAAACCGACGACTTTGGGCCGGGGATCGTCTATCTGCTCGACGAGCCGGACGTGGTCCGGAAGAAGATCATGCGAGCCGTGACGGACAGCGGGTCGGACGTCGTGTACGACCCGGAGACCCGGCCCGGGGTGACCAACCTGCTGGAGATCCTGGCCGCCTGTGAGGGGGGCGACCCCGAGGAGCTGAGCGGCGCCTACGGGTCGTACGGCGCTCTGAAGAAGGACACGGCGGAGGCCGTCGTGGAGTTGCTGCGGCCGGTGCAGGAGCGGCACAAGGCGCTGTGCGCGGACCCCGGGTATGTGGACGGGGTGCTGCGGGCCGGGGCGGAGCGGGCCAGAGGGATGGCCCGGCCGCAGGTGGACGCGGCGTACCGGGCGATCGGGTTGCTGCCGGCGGAGTGAGGGGGCGTTGCCCACCGCCGGCCTCCCGGCGGTGGGCAACCCGTCAGCTGTTGCCGGACGCCAGCTCGCGGCTGCGGTCGCGGGCCGCTTCCAGCGCGGCGATCAGGGCCGCTCGTACGCCGTGGTTCTCCAGCTCGCGGATGGCGTTGATCGTCGTACCGGCCGGGGAGGTGACATTCTCGCGGAGCTTCACCGGGTGCTCGCCGCTGTCGCGGAGCATGACGGCCGCGCCGATCGCGGACTGGACGATCAGCTCGTGGGCCTTGTCGCGGGGCAGGCCGAGCAGGATGCCGGCATCGGTCATGGCCTCGACCAGATAGAAGAAGTACGCGGGGCCCGAGCCGGACAGGGCGGTGCAGGCGTCCTGCTGGGACTCGGGGACCCGGAGTGTCTTGCCGACGGCTCCGAAGATCTCCTCGGTGTGGGCGAGGTGGGCCTCGGTGGCGTGGCTGCCCGCCGAGATGACGGACATGGCCTCGTCGACGAGGGCGGGGGTGTTCGTCATGACGCGGACCACCGGGGTGCCGGCGGTGAGACGTGACTCGAAGAACGAGGTGGGGATGCCGGCGGCGCCGCTGATGACCAGGCGGTCGGCGGGGATGTGCGGCGCGAGTTCGTCGAGGAGCGTGCCCATGTCCTGGGGCTTGACGGTGAGGATGAGCGTCTCGGCGGTCTTCGCGGCCTCGGCGTTGGAGACGGGGGTGACGCCGTGGCGGCTGCGGAGTTCCTCGGCCCGTTCCCGGCGGCGGGCGGTGACCAGGAGGTCGGCGCGGGCCCAGCCGGCTCGGATCATTCCGCTGAGCAGGGCCTCGCCGATCTTTCCGGTGCCGAGGACTGCGACTTTCTGGGTCATGTGCGGGTGCCCTCCGGGGGTTGCGTCGTCCGGGTTCATCCTCGCACCGGGGTGGGCGTGCGGGGCGGGTTGTCCGGTGGGCGGGACACGGGCCCGGTCCCGCACCGCCCCTATGCCGTGCGTCGCCTGAGGGTCGCCGCTCCCAGGCCGAGCACCAGGAGTGCGCAGCCCGCGACGATCAGGACGTCCCTGACGAACGTCGCCGTCATGTCCGTGTGGCGGAGGACCTCGTTCATGCCGTCCACCGCGTAGGACATCGGCAGGACGTCGGAGAGCGCCGTCAGCGCCGGGTGCATGTCCGAGCGGGGGGTGAAGAGGCCGCAGAGCAGAAGCTGGGGGAAGATCACCGCCGGCATGAACTGGACCGCCTGGAACTCCGAGGCCGCGAACGCCGAGACGAAGAGGCCGAGCGCCGTGCCCAGCAGGGCGTCGAGGAGGGCCACCAGCAGGAGCAGCCAGGGCGAGCCGGTGACGTCCAGGCCGAGGAACCAGACCGCCAGTCCGGTGGCCAGGGCGGACTGGATGATCGCGAGCGTGCCGAAGGCGAGGGCGTAGCCCGCGATCAGATCCGCCTTGCCGAGGGGCATCGCGAGGAGGCGTTCCAGGGTGCCGGAGGTGCGTTCGCGCAGGGTCGCGATCGACGTGACCAAGAACATCGTGATCAGCGGGAAGATCCCGAGGAGCGAGGCTCCGATCGAGTCGAAGGTGCGCGGGCTGCCGTCGAAGACATAGCGGAGCAGGACCAGCATCAGACACGGGACGACCAGCATCAGCGCGATGGTGCGCGGGTCGTGGCGGAGCTGGCGCAGCACGCGGGCGGCTGTGGCCGTCGCACGGGAGACGGTGAGGGCCCTCCCGGCCGGGTGGGCGGTGGCCGTGGTCATCGAACCGTCTCCTTTCCTGCCGTCCGCTGCTCCGTCGCCTCGTCGACGAGGTGCAGGAACGCTTTTTCGACCGTCTCCGCCCCGGTACGGGTGCGCAGGGCTTCAGGGGTGTCGTCGGCGAGCAGCTCCCCCTCCCGCATCAGCAGAAGGCGATGGCAGCGCTCGGCCTCGTCCATGACGTGCGAGGAGACGAGGAGGGTGGCGCCGCGGTCGGCCGCGAGGCGGTGGAAGAGGGCCCAGAGGTCGCGGCGCAGGACCGGATCGAGACCGACCGTGGGTTCGTCGAGGACCAGGAGTTCCGGGGTGCCAAGCAGCGCGACCGCGAGGGAGACACGGCTGCGCTGGCCACCGGAGAGGTTGCCGGCGAGGGAGTCGGCGTGCGAGGTGAGGTCCACGTCGGCGATGGCCCGGGTCACGTTGTGGTGGCGGCGGTCGGCGGCGGCGCGGCCCGGGTCGAGGATCGCGGCGAAGTAGTCGAGGTTCTGGCGGATCGTCAGGTCGGCGTAGACGGAGGGCGCCTGGGTGACGTAGCCGATCCGGGAGCGCAGGGGGGCGGAGCCGGCGGGCAGGCCGAGGACCTCCAGGGTGCCGGTGACCTTGGCCTGGGTGCCGACGATCGCCCGCATGAGGGTCGACTTGCCGCAGCCGGACGGGCCGAGCAGCCCGGTGATCCGGCCGCGGGGCACGGTGAAGCCGAGGTGACGGAGGACCGTGCGGGTGCCGCGGCGGACGATGAGCCGATCGGCGTGGACGGCGGGTGTGGTGGGTGCGGTGGCAGTGGGTGCCGGCGCCTCGGGCCCGGGTGGGTCGGCGCGGCGATTATTCATCATGCGATGAATATGGCGCGCACGGGTCCGGTCGTCAAGGGGCGAAGGTCTCCGGCAGGGCGTCCCGGAGTCGATACGGGAGAGCCGCCGGGCCGGTGCGGGCGCAGGGGCACGGCGGCTTCGGTCCCGCTCGGGGGGACGCCTCGGGGCTACGGACGTCGCGCCACGATCAGCAGGACGTCGTAGACCTCCTCCACGAAGCCGTCCGGGAAGGCTTCGAGGAGGTGCTCCCGTTCCTCGGCGAGGAAGGTACGTGTCCCCTTCTCGCCGTGGACGAGGAAGAGCGAGTGGCTGCCGATGTTGGCGAGGTGGAGGTCGACGGGCACCGTCCGGCTCCAGCGCACCACGCGGTGGGTGTGGGCCGGGATCTCGGGGGCGCCCTTGAAGGCGAGTTCGGGACGCGTGCCGCCGGCGCCGTTCTTGGTGGCGTTCTCGGCGCCGAAGTACCGCTTGATGCGCTCCGCCTGCGCGGTGATCCAGGGCACGTCCGGGGCGTCCATGTTCCACCACAGCGCGAGCGCGCCGCCCGGGCGCAGGACACGCAGGGCCTCCGGGACCGAGCAGGTGGCGTCGGTCCAGTGCCAGGACTGGGCGTAGGTGAGGAAGTCGACGGAGGCGGTGGCGAGCGGGAGGGCGTTGCCGTCGCCGCGCAGCAGCGGGATGTCGGGGAGGGTGCGGCGGAACTCGGCCGCCATGCCGGCGCCGGGCTCTATCCCGAGGACCTGTGCGCCTCTGGCCCGCAGGAGGGCGGTGGCGATACCGGTGCCGGCCCCGACGTCCGCGACGCGGGCGCCGGTCAGGGGGCGGTCGGCGAGTTCCTCCAGCGCGTCGAGGAGGGCGGGCGGATAGGAGGGGCGGTTCGCGGCGTACTGCGCCGCGGCGGCATTGAACGAGTGGGCTCGCACGGAGCTGGACGGCACGGTCATACGTCCATGGTGGCGCGCCGCGGGTGCCGGTACAGCGGGTTTCCCCGGTGCCGGGTCCCGGGAGGTGAGAGGCGGGCCGCCGGTCAGGAGCGGCGCTTGCGGGCCGGGTTGCCCGTGCGGCGCGACGCACGCTTCTGGTGCGCGGCGCGGGCCCTGTCGTACTCCTCGCGGTGCAGCTTCTCGCCGGGGGCCTCGATCAGCGAACGGATGAAGTAGGCGACCAGCGAGCCGAGGAAACCGATCGCGAGCAGGCCGCGCAGCGAGGACCGGCGCTCCGGGTCGGGGCGCCTGCCGAAGGCCTCCCAGGTGTGCCCGAACGCCAGCGCGCTGCAGACCGCGAACATCACCACCACCAGCACGGTCACGAGTGTGCCGACATCGGCGATCTGCAGGCCCTGGTAGGCGAAGCGCAGTACGAGGACGGAGACGGCGGTGGCCAGGAGGGAGCCGACGGCCACCGCGGCGCGCCGGGCGCCGTAGCCGCCGTCGTGGTCCACCCAGGTCGTGCCGAAGAAGCGGATCGGTTCGGGGCGGGGTCCGCCAGGGGTCTCCGGAGTGCCGTTCTCGTCGCTCACGCGTCGATTATCACCCCGGCGGCGGGCAGGGCCCCGGCCCGGTCCGGCTCAGCCGCAGCGGGGGGCGACGTAGCCGTCGCTGCCCGTGTGCACATAGGAGTCCGCGACGTACTCACCGTCGTCGATGCTGTCCCAGATGTTGCTCGTGCCGTAGGGACCGGTGACGGTCGTCCCCGGCGTCTGGCAGTAGATCGGCACCTTGGCGCCCTCCGGCAGGACCCGGACGACGCCGTAGCCGGTGCCGGGGCCGCTGCGGACGTTGAGCCGGACCCCCGGGGCCACCGCGTAGTAGCGCACGGCCGCGGCGGTCGCGACGGACTCCGTCGCGCCGTCGTCCTTGGCTTCTCCGACCTGGTCGACAGACATGGAATACCTCCCCCGTTGAGCCCCATGACTGTCATGGGGTCCCGTTCATCCCCTGCGCATCACATCGCGAAACGCGATGTGAGACACGCCCGCGGAGGCTAGCAAGCCGCCTCTGACTCGCACGAGTCATCGACTAGGCTCCGTGCGTCGCGCGCGCGGACGAACAGTCACGGGGGTGGTCGAATGGCGCCACAGCGCAACACCGGAGCGGGCGCGGAAGCGGAACTTCCCGAGTACGCCGGTCACTATCGTCTGGAGTCCTGCCTCGGCTCCGGTGGCATGGGTGTGGTGCATCTGGCCAGGAGCACCTCGGGACTGAAGCTCGCGGTGAAGGTCGTACATGCCGAGTTCGCCAAGGACCCGGAGTTCAGGGGGCGTTTCCGGCAGGAGGTGGCTGCCGCCCGGCGGGTTAGCGGGGCCTTCACGGCACCCGTCGTCGATGCCGACCCCGAGGCCGAGCGGCCCTGGATGGCCACGCTGTTCATCCCCGGTCCGACCCTGTCCGACCATGTGAAGCGGAACGGGCCCATGGCGCCGGCCCAGTTGCGTCGGCTGATGGCGGGGCTCGCCGAGGCGCTGCGCGACATCCATCGGGTCGGGGTCGTGCACCGGGATCTGAAGCCGAGCAACGTGCTGCTCGCCGAGGACGGCCCGAAGGTCATCGACTTCGGCATCTCCCGGCCGAAGGACAGCGAACTGCGCACGGAGACCGGCAAGTTGATCGGCACTCCGCCGTTCATGGCGCCCGAGCAGTTCCGGCGGCCCAGGGAGGTCGGTCCGGCCGCCGACATCTTCGCGCTCGGGTCCGTCCTGGTGCACGCGGCGACGGGCCGCGGGCCGTTCGACTCCGACAGCCCGTATGTCGTCGCCTACCAGGTCGTGCACGACGAGCCGGATCTGACCGGTGTGCCGGAGGGCCTCGCGCCGCTGGTCCTTGGCTGTCTGGCCAAGGAGCCCGAGGACCGGCCCACTCCCGATGAGCTGATGCGGGAACTGCGGTCGGTGGCGGCGTCGTACGACACACAGGCCTTCATACCGTCCCAGCGCCGCGACGACACGCAGAGCGGCACTTCGGGGGACCCGTCGAACGGCGCTCCCGGCGGCACACCGGATGACGTCCCGGGTGACCCGACGAGTGACACCCCGAGCGGTGAGCCGCCGCCCGAGTCCCGTGCCGGGAAGCCGGGCCGACGGCCCCGGAGCCTGCTCGGCCGGATGGCTCTGGTGGCGGGAGCGTTCAGTCTCGCGGTGGGCGGCGCATGGACCGTCGTGCGGCTGCTCGACGACGGCGGTCCCACGCCGGACGGTCCCCGCACCACGCTGGCCGCGTTCCGCACCTGGGAGGCGAAGCCCGCGTCCGGGGACAGTGCCGTGCCGCAGTGCTCCTACGGTGCGGACAAGCTGCTGTGCGGACAGTCCGGTCTGGTCTTCGCCCTCGACCCGTTCGACGGCTCCGTGGTGTGGCGGCACAGGTACGCCCCGGCCGTCCGCAGCGGGCCCCCGGTCCTCTCGGGCGGTCTGGTCCAGCCGTTGCCGGCCCGGATCCAGCCTCTGGAGGCACTGGATCCCGGCTCGGGCCGGACCCGCTGGCACCGGCACACGCCCGCCTACACCGCGATGCGGCAGGCGGGGGGCACGCTCCTGCTCACCGGTGCCGACGGGACGGTCACCGGCGTGAACAGCGCCTCGGGGAGGACCGGGTGGAGCCACCGGATCCCCGGCCAGAACATGCCGCACTTCACCTCGTTCGCCGGGGACCCGCTGGCGTACGCCGTGAGCACGTCCGACGACGGGTCGGACACGCGGGTCACCGCGGTGGACGCGGAGACGGGCGATGTGCGCTGGGACGCCCGTATGAAGGGAAACCTCACACCCTTCGGCAGCGAGAACGGGTCCGTCTTCCTCCTCTCCGAGGACCCGGTCTACGGGCGCGCGCAGGCCGTGGTCCGCTACACCCCCGCGTCACGGTCGACGCACACCGTCGCGCTGCCCCTCCCGCTGGACGGCGCCCATGCCACCGTCCACGGCAGCGCGGTCTATCTGCTGGCCGCCGGCGGCGCGCTGGAGGCCGTCGACATGGACCGGCGCAGACAGCTCTGGCACGTCGAGACGTCCGTGAGCCGCGGCTCGGCGCCGGCCGCGGACGGCGGGCACGTCTACTTCACCGCGGCCGACGGACGGCTGCTCGCGTTCGACGCGGGCGACGGCCGGCTCCTCGGCCAGACCCGGCCGCGCCTCGGCTCCCATGCCGACCGGGTGACGGCGGCGCCGCCGGAGCCCGTGATCGTCGACGGCCATGTCTACGCGGGCGCCCCCGACGGCACCGTCTTCGGCGTGGACGGACGTGATCCGTCGCTCTGGTGACGTGCGAGGGGGCCGCTCCCGAAGGAACGGCCCCCTCGCACGTCACCGGTCAGCCCGGCCTCACGTGGTTCAGCCCAGCTTGGTCACGTCACGCACCGCGCCCTTGTCCGCGCTCGTCGCCATCGCGGCGTAGGCGCGCAGGGCGGCCGAGACCTTGCGGTCGCGGTTCGCGGGGGCGTAGACGCCGTTCAGGGCGGCGCGGCGGGCGTCCAGCTCGTCGTCGGACACCAGAAGGTCGATCGTGCGGTTCGGGATGTCGATACGGATGCGGTCGCCGTCCCGGACCAGGGCGATCGTGCCGCCCGAGGCCGCCTCCGGAGAGGCGTGACCGATCGACAGACCCGAGGTGCCGCCGGAGAAGCGGCCGTCCGTGACCAGGGCGCACGACTTGCCCAGGCCACGGCCCTTCAGATACGAGGTCGGGTACAGCATCTCCTGCATGCCCGGGCCGCCCTTGGGACCCTCGTACCGGATGACGACGACGTCGCCCTCCCTGACCTGCTGGGTGAGGATCTTCTCGACGGCCTGCTCCTGCGACTCGCAGACGACCGCGGGGCCCTCGAAGGTCCAGATCGACTCGTCGACGCCCGCCGTCTTCACCACACAGCCGTCGACCGCGAGATTGCCCTTGAGGACCGCGAGGCCGCCGTCCTTGGAGTACGCGTGCTCGGCCGACCGGATGCAGCCGCTCTCGGCGTCCACGTCCAGCGCCTCCCAGCGCTCGGACTGGGAGAACGCCTCGGCGGAGCGGACGCAGCCGGGGGCCGCGTGCCACAGCTCGACCGCCTCGGGGGAGGGGGAGCCGCCGCGGACGTCCCACGTCTTGAGCCAGTCCGCGAGGGAGGGGCTGTGGACGGCGTGCACGTCCTCGTTCAGCAAGCCCGCGCGGTGCAGCTCGCCGAGGAGGGCCGGGATGCCGCCGGCGCGGTGCACGTCCTCCATGTAGTAGGTGCGGTCCTTGGCCACGTTCGGGGCGACCTTCGCCAGGCACGGCACCCGGCGGGAGACCTCGTTGATCTCCGCGAGACCGAACGGCACGCCCGCCTCCTGGGCGGCGGCCAGCAGGTGCAGGATCGTGTTCGTCGAGCCGCCCATCGCGATGTCGAGGGCCATCGCGTTCTCGAAGGCCGAGAAGGTGGCGATGTTGCGGGGCAGGACGGTCTCGTCGTCCTGCTCGTAGTAGCGGCGGGTGAGGTCCATGACCGTGCGGGCCGCGTCCTCGTACAGCGCCCGGCGGGCCGTGTGGGTGGCCAGGACCGAGCCGTTGCCGGGGAGCGAGAGGCCGATCGCCTCGGTCAGGCAGTTCATCGAGTTGGCCGTGAACATGCCGGAACAGGAACCGCAGGTCGGACAGGCGTTCTCCTCGATACGGAGGATGTCCTCGTCGGAGACCTTGTCGTTCACGGCGTCGGAGATCGCGTCGACCAGGTCGAGCGTACGGACCGTGCCGTCGACCAGGGTGGCGCGGCCGGACTCCATCGGGCCGCCCGAGACGAAGACCGTCGGGATGTTCAGGCGCAGGGCCGCCATCAGCATGCCCGGGGTGATCTTGTCGCAGTTGGAGATGCAGACCAGGGCGTCGGCGCAGTGGGCCTCGACCATGTACTCCACGCTGTCCGCGATCAGGTCCCGGGAGGGGAGGCTGTAGAGCATGCCGCCGTGGCCCATCGCGATGCCGTCGTCGACGGCGATCGTGTTGAACTCGCGCGGGATGCCGCCCGCCTCCCGGATCGCCTCGCTGACGATCCGGCCGACCGGCTGGAGGTGGGTGTGGCCGGGCACGAACTCCGTGAAGGAGTTGGCGACCGCGATGATCGGCTTCCGTCCGATGTCCGCACCGGGTACACCGGAGGCACGCATCAGGGCGCGGGCGCCCGCCATGTTGCGGCCGTGGGTGACTGTGCGGGACCTCAGCTCGGGCATCGTCGCTAGCTCCTTCGGAGAGTTCTCAGCTCATGTCGAGCGTACGCCGATGCTCCAAGGGACGGACACGACTGTCCGTAATGCGGGATGAGTGTTTCGGGAACACGGCTGGGCGGAGTGGGGATCCGGCGGTCGGCAGAGGGCCGGTGCCGGGAGTCCGGGGCGTGTTCAGGGCCGGGTCGCGGTGGCCGAGGCGTCTCAGGGGTTGGTCATATGCCCCTGCACGACCGGTGCCAGGCGCGCCACCAGTTGCTCCAGGTCGGCCGACGCCACCGGCTCCACCTTGATCACGTACCGCAGCATCGCGACCCCGACCAGCTGCGCGGCCGCCAGCTCGGCGCGTAGTTCCGCGTCGGGGAGGCCGAGCTGCCCGGAGATGCGGCGCAGCAACTGCGCGACGACCAGCTTGCGGAAGACCGCGGCCGCGGTCTCGTTGTTCACGGCGGAGCGGACGATCGCGAGCAGCGGCGCACGGGTCACGGGGTTCTCCCAGACGCCGAAGAAGAAACGGGTCAGGCGTTCGCCGACGGCGTCGCGGGGGCCCTCGGCGAGCGCGTCGGGCGCGCTCAGGGCGGGCGCGACGGCGAGCTCGATGGCGGCCTCGAAGACCTGTTCCTTGGTGCCGAAGTAGTGGTGCACGAGCGCGGAGTCCACGCCGGCGGCCTTGGCGATGCCGCGGACGGACGTCTTCTCGTAGCCGCGTTCGGAGAACTCCTCGCGGGCCGCCTCCAGGATGCGGTCCCGGGTGGCGGGGGCCGCGTCCGTCTCCCTGCGGCTGGGCCGTCCCCTGCCGCGGCGGACGGGACCCGCTCCCGTCGTCCCGGCCGGTCCGGTGGTCCCGGTCATGGACGAACCACCCCGCTCACCCGCGGGACACCTTCGCGGCGGACGCGAGGTGCAGACGGGTGAAGGCGAGCGCCTCGGCGAGGTCGGCCTCACGCTCGGCGGCGGACATCGCGCGACGGGTGTTGACCTCGATGACGACGTACCCGTCGAAGCCGGTGAGCGCGAGCCGCTCCAGGACCTCGGCGCAGGGCTGGACGCCGCGGCCGGGGACGAGGTGCTCGTCCTTGTTGGAGCCGTTGCCGTCGGCGAGGTGGACATGGCCGAGGCGGTCACCCATGCGCTCCAGCATCTGCAGGGCGTCGGAGCGGGCCGTGGCGGTGTGGCTCAGGTCGATCGTGAAGTGCCGGTAGTCGTCCCTCGTGACGTCCCAGTCGGGGGCGTAGGCGAGCATCTCGCGGTCGCGGTAGCGCCAGGGGTACATGTTCTCCACGGCGAACCGCACATCCGTCTCGTTCGCCATGCGCCAGATGCCGTTGACGAAGTCGCGGGCGTACTGGCGCTGCCACCGGAAGGGCGGGTGGACGACGACGGTGCCCGCGCCGAGCTTCTCGGCGGCCGTGCGGGCGCGCTGGAGCTTGACCCAGGGATCGCTGGACCACACCCGCTGGGTGATCAGCAGACAGGGGGCGTGAACAGCGAGTACGGGGATGTGGTGGTAGTCGCTGAGCCGGCGCAGCGCCTCGATGTCCTGGCTGACGGGATCGGTCCACACCATGACCTCGACGCCGTCGTACCCGAGGCGCGCGGCGATCTCGAAGGCCGTCGCCGTCGACTCCGGATAGACGGAGGCCGTCGACAGGGCGACCTTCGCATCCGGGATGCGCACCACTGGTTCTGCCACGAGGGACAGGGTACGGGGCGGCGCCTTGACATGGAGGGGCGGTCGCTCAGGGCGGGGTGTGGGAAGGCGCACAGAGCCGCGCGGCACCCCGTGCCGGGCGTCGCGAGCCGGTGAACCTTTCCGGGCGCAGTGCTATGGGGTGTCTGACAATTCGCGGCGGATCAGCGCGCGGCGTCCGGCGCAGGGGGCACCTCCCAGCGGTAGCCGGGGGAGCATCGCAAGGCGGAGGATCAGCCGGTCACCGGACGTACTCGGGTGATCCGGCAACGCGGCGAGGTGCCGTGCCTGGGGGCACCTCCCAGCGGTAGCCGGGGGAGCATCGCAAGGCGGAGGATCATCCGATCACCGGACGTACTCGGGTGATCCGGCAACGCGGCGAGGTGCCGTGCCTGGGGGCACCTCCCAGCCGCCGGGCTGGGGGAGCCGCGCGCCCGGCGGTCAGACACCCCTAGCCCGCCGCCATGTGGTCGAGGCGGCGCAGGATCACGCCCTCGCGCAGGGCCCACGGACAGATCTCCAGGGCCTCCACACCGAACAGGTCCATCGCGCCCTCCGCGACCAGCGCGCCCGCGAGGAGCTGGGGCGCGCGGCCCTCGGAGACGCCCGGGAGGTCCGCGCGCTGCTCGGCCGTCATCCCGGCGAGCTGCGGCACCCAGGCCTCCAGGGACTCCCGCTTCAGCTCGCGCTGCACGTACACGCCCTCGGCCGAGCGCGCCGCGCCGGCGAGGCGGGCGAGCTGCTTGAAGGTCTTGGAGGTGGCGACGACGTGGTCGGGCACCCCGCGGCGGCTGAACTCGCCGACCGTACGGGCGATCTCGGTCCGCACATGGCGGCGCAGCGCCCTGATGTCCGCGGGATCCGGGGGATCGCCGGGGAGCCAGGACGCGGTGAGCCGGCCCGCGCCCAGCGGCAGCGACACCGCCGTGTCGGGCTCCTCGTCCATGCCGTAGGCGATCTCCAGCGAGCCGCCGCCGATGTCGAGGACGAGCAGCTTGCCCGCGGACCAGCCGAACCAGCGGCGGGCCGCGAGAAAGGTCAGCCGTGCCTCCTCCGCGCCGGTCAGCACCCGGAGCTCGACGCCGGTGGCCTCCTTGACCCGGGCCAGCACGTCGTCGGCGTTGCTCGCCTCGCGCACCGCGGACGTGGCGAACGGCAGCAGGTCCTCGACGCCCTTGTCCTCGGCGGCCTGGAGGGCGTCGCGGACGACGGCGATCAGCTTGTCGACTCCTTCGGGACCGATGGCGCCGTCGCCGTCGAGCAGCAGGGCGAGCCGTAGTTCCGCCTTGTGCGAGTGGGCGGGCAGCGGACGCGCGCCGGGGTGCGCGTCCACCACCAGCAGATGCACCGTGTTCGAACCCACATCAAGGACACCGAGTCTCATGTACGGAACGCTACTGCCAGTACGACGATCCTCAGGCCCTCAAGCAGCCCGGAGCCACTTACCCTGGATGCGTGCCAAAGACGAAAAAGGCGAAGTCCGACAAATCCTCCAAGGGATCGAAGGATTCTCCGCAGGCGAAGGCGTCCCGCTCCAAGAAGGCCCCGAAGGTGAGTGACGAGAAGGGGCTCGATTTCGCGCGCGCATGGGTGGAGTTTCCGGATCCGGCCGACGACGAACAGGTCTTCCGCTGTGATCTGACCTGGCTGACCTCGCGCTGGAGCTGCATCTTCGGCAGCGGCTGCCAGGGCATCCAGGCGGGCCGTGCGGACGACGGCTGCTGCACGCTGGGCGCGCACTTCTCGGACGAGGACGACGAGAAGCGGGTGGCCGAGCACGTGGCACGGCTGACACCGGAGATCTGGCAGAACCATGACGTGGGCAAGGAGACCGGCTGGGTCTCGGTGGACGACGAGGGGTCCCGCCAGACCCGCCCCTACCAGGGCTCGTGCATCTTCCAGAACCGGCCCGGGTTCGCGGGCGGTGCTGGCTGCTCGCTGCACATCCTGGCGCTGCGCGAGGGCCGCGAACCGCTGGAGACCAAGCCGGACGTGTGCTGGCAGCTGCCGATCCGGCGGACGTACGACTGGATCGACCGCCCCGACGACACGCGGGT
Source organism: Streptomyces sp. NPDC001222 (assembly GCF_042896945.1). Lineage (NCBI taxonomy): Bacteria > Bacillati > Actinomycetota > Actinomycetes > Kitasatosporales > Streptomycetaceae > Streptomyces > Streptomyces sp. NPDC001222. The sequence goes on along the minus strand of NZ_JBIAXT010000058.1, from coordinate 13,136 downwards.
ACTGCAGGTGTCCATCGGTGAGTACGACCGCCGGGGCTGGGGCCCGGGCGGCCATGATCTGCACTGGTGGTGCACATCGGCGACGTCGGCGCACGGCGCGGGCGACCCGGTGTACGTCTCGTACCGGGCCGAGCTGACCGAGCTGATGGGCAAGGCGGGGTACGACCGCCTGGTCGAGCTGTGCGAGCAGCGCCTGGCGTCGCAGCTCCCGCTGGTGGCGCCGCATCCCGCCGATCCGGTCGAGTGAACGGAGCGGGGGGCTTCGCCCCGCGCGTGCGGGGGTGCCCCGTGCGCTGCGGGGGGCTGTCCCCCGTCCGTGCCGGACCGGGGCCTACGAGGACGGGCTCGGGGTGGCGCTCCCGGCGGGCGGCGGCGTCGAGGCCGGGGGGTCCTGGGAGGGCGGCGGATTCGTGGTCGGCGGGGCCGTGGGCGTCGGATCGCCGGGCGTGGGTCCGGGGTCCGTCGTGGGCGGAGCGCTCGGCGTGGGAGCGGACGAACCGGTGTGCACCGGGGTGGGACGTGGGTCGGGCGAGGCCGCGGTCCCGTAGCCGTCGATCGTGACCACGACGCCCGCGGGTGCCACCGTCACGCGCGCGTGCCAGGAGCCGGCCGGTTCGCGCAGCGGGTCCACGTACACCCGGACCGTGGTCGACGCGCCCGGGGCGAGCCTTCCGGACGCCTGACTGAGGGAGAGCCAGGCGGCTCCGGTGGACGCGGACCAGGAGACCGGCGCGCTGCCCGACGCGGTCAGCGTGATGAGGGTCGTCGTGCCGTCGCCCGCGGCCGTCACCGTGAGGTGGCCCGCTTCCCGGGCGCCTGCCCGCACCCCGATGACCTCGACGGACACATCGGGCGAACGGCCGTCCCTGCCGAAGCCGGCGCCGGGTCTCGTACGCGCGTTGCCCGCGTTCTCGTAGCCGTCCGAGCCCTCTCCGCCGAGCGCGGCGGAGTCGTGCAGCTCGCGCGCGGTGACCGTGCGGCCGTCGGTGCCCTCGCCCGTGAGGGGCGCGCCGCGGTTGGCCGCCCACAGCGCGATGACGGGGGCCGCGACCACGGCGGCGACGACGGTCGTCGTGACGGCACGCGCGCGGAGGCGGTCGCGGCGCGCCGCGTGGTCCTTGGGGTCCATGGGGAAACCGCGCCGGTCGAAGCGGGGCGCACCGCTACGCGCGCGGGGGACGTGCGCCATCGCGGCCTGCAGGACCGCGCGTGGAGCCTCCAGTACGGGGAGCGCGGCAGGGGTGACGCTGGTGCCCGGCCAGGCGCCGGCGACCGCCCGCTCGGCGGTACGGCGGCAGCGCGGACAGTCGTCGACGTGCCGGACCAGCTCGCGGCGGAGGGTGGCGCTCAGCACGAACTGGTGGTCGTCGGTCAGCCGGGCGACGCTCGGGCAGGAGCCGGTCTCGACGACCGCGAGTGCGGCGCGGGTGCGCTCGACCTCGCAGGCGGCGGAGGCGAGGAGTTCCCGTGCGGCCGCCAGGTCCATGCCGAGGACGGCGGCGACCTCCTGGGCGGTGAGCTGGTGCCGCACGGCGAGTTCCAGCGCCTCCCGCTGCTCGGGCGTCGTACCGGCCGCCTCGGGCCAGGCGAGCTGGGCGAGTTCCTGTCTGCGCCGTTGCCGGATCTCCTCGGGGACGGCTCCCTCGGGGGCGGCGGCCCCGGCGATCGCCTCGGCGGCGCGCCGGTCGTCGGCCTCCCGGTACGCGCGCGTGCCGCGGTCGCGCCCTGCGGCGTGACCGGCCTGGCGGCTCCGCCGGGCCTCGGCGAGCCGGCGCAGACAGGACCAGCGGGCCAGTGCGTACAGCCAGGCACGGCAGTCGCCGGGGGTGTCCGGGGCCCGGGTGCCGCGGCGCTCGGCGAGCGCGAGGGCGTCTCCCAGGGCGGCCGTCGCCGTGTCGTGGTCGCACAACACGGACAGGCAGTAGGTGAACAGGCCGTCGAGGTAGGGCTCGTACCGCGCGGGAGGGCGCTGTGCCGTGGTGCGGGCGCCCGCGCCACGAGACACGCTCCCCCGCTTGCGAGCGTCTTTGCGCGCCGGGCGTGCGCCTGTGGCGTGCGTGGAAGTCTCCGGCCTGCTGCTCATCACCTTGGCGACCGTAGGCGCCGACAGGCTGCACCTTCTTCCACCTTGCGCACTTTTACTCCGTACGGGTGAAACGATCCCTCAAAACGGGCCACGAGAAGCGGGTGCGGCGAGCCCGCGTGCGCCGGCGCTCCGGCCGCGCGCAGGTCCGGGGCGCCCCACCCCCCGCATGCGCGCCGCGGGCGCCGGGCGCCAGGGCCGGATGGCGGGTGGCGGCGAGGGGGGCGAGGGGTTTCACCACCACGAACCCGGCGTCATGGGCCGCGGCCCCCGGTGTCAGTGGGTCCCGCTACGGTTTCGTCCATGGCTGCCCGTACGAAGACCACCAAGGACCGGCCGTCCTACCGCTGCACCGAGTGCGGCTGGCAGACGGCCAAGTGGCTCGGCCGCTGCGCCGAGTGCCAGGCGTGGGGCACGATCGAGGAGTACGGCGCACCCGCGGTGCGGACGACGACACCGGGCCGCGTGACCACCTCCGCCGTCCCCATCGGCCAGGTCGACGGACGGCAGGCCACGGCCCGGTCCACCGGCGTGCCCGAGCTGGACCGTGTCCTCGGCGGCGGACTCGTGCCGGGCGCGGTCGTGCTGCTGGCCGGCGAACCCGGCGTCGGCAAGTCCACCCTGCTGCTGGACGTCGCGGCGAAGGCGGCCAGCGACGAGCACCGCACGCTGTATGTGACGGGCGAGGAGTCGGCGAGCCAGGTGCGGCTGCGCGCCGACCGCATCGGAGCCATCGACGACCACCTCTACCTGGCGGCGGAGACCGATCTCTCCGCCGTGCTCGGCCACTTGGACGCGGTGAAGCCGTCCCTGCTCATCCTGGACTCCGTGCAGACCGTCGCCTCCCCCGAGATCGACGGCGCGCCCGGCGGCATGGCCCAGGTCCGGGAGGTCGCCGGGGCCCTCATCCGCGCCTCCAAGGAGCGCGGCATGTCCACCCTGCTCGTCGGCCACGTCACCAAGGACGGCGCGATCGCGGGCCCGCGCCTGCTCGAACACCTGGTGGACGTCGTTCTGCACTTCGAGGGCGACCGGCACGCCCGGCTGCGCCTCGTACGGGGCGTCAAGAACCGGTACGGAGCGACCGACGAGGTCGGTTGCTTCGAGCTGCACGACGAGGGGATCACCGGCCTGGCCGACCCGAGCGGTCTGTTCCTGACCCGCCGCGCCGAGCCGGTCCCCGGCACCTGCCTGACCGTCACCCTGGAGGGCCGCCGGCCCCTCGTCGCCGAGGTGCAGGCCCTGACGGTCGACTCGCAGATCCCCTCCCCGCGGCGTACGACGTCCGGCCTGGAGACCTCCCGCGTCTCGATGATGCTCGCCGTGCTGGAGCAGCGCGGCCGGATCAGCGCCCTCGGCAAGCGGGACATCTACTCCGCGACGGTCGGCGGGGTGAAGCTCTCCGAGCCGGCCGCGGACCTGGCGGTCGCGCTGGCGCTGGCGAGCGCCGCGAGCGACACCCCGCTGCCCAAGAATCTGGTGGCGATCGGCGAAGTGGGCCTCGCGGGCGAGGTAAGACGCGTCACAGGGGTCCAGCGCCGGCTGTCCGAGGCCCACCGTCTGGGCTTCACGCACGCGCTCGTTCCGGGCGATCCGGGCAAGATCCCGCCCGGGATGAAGGTGCTGGAAGTGGCGGACATAGGGGATGCCCTGCGGGTCCTTCCGCGCTCCCGTAGGCGAGAGGCCCCACGGGATGAGGAGGACCGCCGGTAGACTTTGCCCTGGTCTCGCCCGTCCGTACGAACCGAGAGTGCGACACGGGAGCGCCTGAAGAACCTGCGACCGGAGGAGTGCAGTGGCAGCCAACGACCGGGCGGCAGCTCCCGGAAAGTCCGGCGGGAGTTCCCGTGCCGATGGCCTGATGCGCGCCTCTCTGAGCGCCGTGGCTCCCGGCACGGCCCTGCGCGACGGACTCGAGCGCGTGCTCCGCGGCAACACCGGCGGCCTCATCGTGCTCGGCTCCGACAAGACCGTCGAGACCATGTGCACGGGTGGCTTCGTCCTGGACGTGGAGTTCACGGCCACCCGGCTGCGGGAGCTGTGCAAGCTGGACGGCGCCCTGGTGCTCTCCTCGGACCTGTCGAAGATCCTCAGGGCGGGCGTGCAGCTGGTGCCCGACCCGACGATCCCGACGGAGGAGACGGGCACGCGGCACCGCACGGCGGACCGGGTGAGCAAGCAGGTCGGCTTCCCTGTGGTCTCGGTCTCCCAGTCGATGCGCCTGATCGCGCTGTACGTCGACGGGCAGCGTCGGGTGCTGGAGGACTCGGCGGCCATCCTGTCCCGCGCCAACCAGGCCCTGGCCACCCTGGAGCGGTACAAGCTCCGCCTGGACGAGGTGGCCGGCACGCTGTCCGCGCTGGAGATCGAGGACCTGGTGACGGTCCGGGACGTCTCCGCGGTGTCGCAGCGGCTGGAGATGGTCCGTCGTATCGCGACCGAGATCGCGGAGTACGTCGTCGAGCTGGGCACGGACGGTCGGCTGCTCGCCCTCCAGCTCGACGAGTTGATCGCCGGGGTGGAGCCCGAGCGGGAGCTGGTGGTGCGCGACTACGTACCCGAGCCGACCGCCAAGCGCTCCCGCACCGTCGAGGAGGCGCTGTCCGAGCTGGACGCGTTGTCCCATGCCGAGCTTCTCGAACTGCCCACGGTGGCCCGCGCCCTGGGTTACACCGGCTCCCCCGAGGCACTCGACTCGGCGGTGTCCCCGCGCGGTTTCCGGCTGCTGGCGAAGGTCCCGCGACTGCCCGGCGCGATCATCGACCGACTGGTGGACCACTTCGGGGGCCTGCAGAAGCTGCTCGCGGCGAGCGTCGACGACCTCCAGACGGTGGACGGCGTCGGCGAGGCCCGGGCGCGCAGCGTCCGCGAGGGCCTGTCGCGACTGGCGGAGTCCTCGATCCTGGAGCGGTACGTCTAGCGCTGTGGCCGGGAGGGTTCGCCGGAAAGCTCGCGGCGTCCGGTGCGGTGCATCGCAAGGCGGATCATCGCCTGCGTACTGGATGTACTGGGGCGATGCGACAACACGGCGAGGTGCCGTGCCTGGGGGCACACCTCCCAGCCGCCAGGCCCGGGGAGTCGCGAGCCGGTGAACCTTCCCGGTCACCGCACCAGGGCGTGGGCCGCCGGAAAACGGGTGGAACGGCATCGCTGCCGCCTCTACGTTCGGAGGATGACTACCCGAGCGTTCCGCATCACCGTCCGCGGCGTCTTCGACGGCCTCGACGACGGGCAACGGACCGAACTCCTGGCGCACGCCGCCGAGCACGACGTGCTGCACGCCGCCTTCACCCCCGAGGGCCATCTCAGCTACGACCTCGCGGCCCGCCCCGCCTTCACCTTCCGCTTCCTCGACTCGGGCGAGGCCGAGGAGGACATCCTGGAGGCGACGGAGCGCGCGGAGACTTCCGCCAGGACCTGGCTCACCCAGCGCGGCTACGGCTACAAGAACCTCCGCTCCAACGCCGAGGACCTCTCGCAGGCCCCTCTGGGCAAGCGCCGGCGACAGGCTCTCAACCGGTCGTCCTCCTGACCGGTCCCCGCATCAGTCCTTGGAGAGCACGAACGACGTCTGGGCCTTCGGGAAGCCGGAGGCCTTCGCCTCGACCAGATAGGTGCCCGCGGGCTGGGCAAGCGCCGGCGACGGGCTCTCAACCAGTCGTCCTCCTGACCGGTCCCCGCATCAGTCCTTGGAGAGCACGAACGACGTCTGGGCCTTCGGGAAGCCGGAGGCCTTCGCCTCGACCAGATAGGTGCCCGCGGGCTGGGCAAGCGCCGGCGACGGGCTCTCAACCAGTCGTCCTCCTGACCGGTCCCCGCATCAGTCCTTGGAGAGCACGAACGACGTCTGGGCCTTCGGGAAGCCGGGGGCCTTCGCCTCGACCAGATAGGTGCCCGCGGGCACCGAACCCGCCGGAGGCGTCGCGCAGTTCGGCGCGCTCTGCTTGCGGTCCCACTTCACCGTGTAGGCGACATGGGCGTTCGCGGGCACACGGAACAGCACGCTTCCCGAGCCGCCCGGGCAGTCGGCCGAGGACCACACGTCCTTGTCGCTGCCGGTCTGAGTGACCGTCAGCACGGCGCTCTTGGGGCCCAGATCGATCTTGCAGTCGCTGCCGGAGGAGTTCTTCGCGTCCAGCTCGAAGGCCGGGACGTCCCCGGGCTCGTAGGTGTTGTGGACGCTCCGCAGGGTCAACTGGACCGAACCAGAAGAGCAGTTGGGCAGGGACGACCCGGCCCCGGTCGGCAACTGGCCCCCGGCGGAACCGCCGTTGCCGCTGCCGCCCGAGCCTGATCCCGTGTCCGATCCCCCGGACCCCGCGTCCGATCCGCCCGAGCCGTCGGACCCCGACGATCCGGACGAGCCCGCCGACCCCGAACCGTCTCCGCCGCTCGACTCGTCCCGACCGCCCGGGTGTTGGCTGATCGCCGGACCGGTGCCGGACGGGCCCGGAGTGATGGACGACGTGGGGTGCTTGCCGTTCGAGCCGTCCGCCCTGTTCTTGCCAACGCCGCCACCGGCCGTGACCACCCAGGCGATCAGCAGCGCCAACAGGGCTAGCACAGACAGCATTACGGCCCTCCGACGCCAGTAGATGGAGGAGGGAAGCGGCCCGACCGGATTGCGCAGAGATCCCACGGCGAAAACTGTACGAGAGATCGGAGCCGGGCCTTGCCCCACCCGCCGCCCCGGCATCAACTTTTCCGGATCATCATCCCGCGCGGCCTCCGCCGAACGGGACCGAGGCACACAGAACGGCACCGGGCGACGCGCCCGGCCCCCGAAGCCACCTCACAGCCCGCACTCCGGTCGTCGCGCCCCCCATCGCAGCTCCGCTCACCGCACCCCTCCTCGCGCCCCACCCACCGCACTCCGCACTCCGCGCCCCCGCCTCGCCCCGTCCGGCCGCCGGGGTCCGGACGTACCGACACAACACCCCCACCGGGGCCGATCCCCCACCCCACCGCCCCTCACGTGGCAGGATCGAAAGCGTCATGACTGCACCCACCACCCCCACCCCCGTGCCCATTCCCGCCCTCGAACCCGCCCAGAGCGACGACCTCACGGGCAGGGCCCCCGGCAGGGCTCTGCACGCCCCGGTCATCGCCTGGTTCAACGAGCACGCCCGCGATCTCCCCTGGCGGCGCCCGGAGGCCGGGCCGTGGGGCGTGATGGTCAGTGAGTTCATGCTGCAGCAGACGCCGGTCAACCGCGTTCTGCCCGTCTACGAGCAGTGGCTCGCCCGCTGGCCCCGCCCCGCCGACCTCGCCAAGGAACCACCCGGCGAGGCCGTCCGCGCCTGGGGCCGCCTCGGCTACCCGCGCCGCGCCCTGCGTCTGCACGGCGCCGCTGTCGCCATAACCGAACGGCACGGCGGCGACGTACCCACCGATCACGCCCAGCTGCTCGCCCTGCCCGGCATCGGCGAGTACACGGCCGCGGCCGTCGCGTCCTTCGCCTACGGCCAGCGGCACCCGGTCCTCGACACCAATGTGCGGCGCGTCCTCGCCCGCGCGGTCACCGGGGTGCAGTACCCGCCCAACGCCACCACCGCCGCGGAACGCAAGCTCGCCCGCGCACTGCTGCCCGAGGACGAGCACACGGCGTCCCGCTGGGCCGCCGCCTCCATGGAACTGGGCGCGCTGATCTGCACCGCGAAGAACGAGACGTGTCAGCGCTGCCCGATCGCCGCGCAGTGCGCCTGGCAGCTGGCCGGGAAGCCGGAGCACGACGGCCCGCCGCGCCGCGGTCAGACGTACGCCGGGACGGACCGTCAGGTGCGCGGCCGGCTGCTGGCCGTCCTGCGGGAAGCCGTGGGCCCGGTCCCCCAGTCGGTCCTCGACCGGGTGTGGGAGGAGCCGGTGCAGCGCGCCCGCGCCCTGGACGGGCTGGTCTCCGACGGCCTGGTGGAGCCCCTCCCCGGCGGCCTCTACCGCCTTCCGCTCACCTAGTGCTGCGACCGGCGCACTAGTACCACGCCCGGGCGCGCGTTTCTCACTCCCGCGCCCGGGCGCACGATTCACATCGCCGCGCCTGGGCGCGCGGTCCACTGCCCCTGCCCCGGGCGCACCCCCGCCCGGTCGTTCGCACAGCCGTTGGCCGGCCCACAGCTCGTCCGCTCACAGCTGTTACCTCGTCACGTCACAGACTTCGCGACTCAACATCCGGACAAATCGACCCATACTCTCCCCAACTGCCGTTCCTTCTTGCCCCGTTCCTCGGTCTGTTACACAACCGACGGACAGCCGAGCGCTCTCCGCAGGCTGGCTCGGACAACGCCGTGACAACCCGTCCGTAACTTCATATGCGTGCCGGGGATCGCCCGGCACCGGAGCCGGGAACGGCTCACACGGACTTTTGCGGTACCGCACCCGGCTGAGGAACGCAGCCGGCGGGCGGGTCGGAAAAACGGGGAACGGAGGCGGTTGGAATGGCACACGGCGAGGTGCTCGAATTCGAAGAGTACGTACGCACCCGGCAGGATGCGCTGCTGCGCAGCGCTCGTCGACTGGTGCCCGACCCGACCGACGCCCAGGACCTGCTGCAGACCGCTCTGGTGCGCACGTACGGCCGCTGGGACGGGATCGCCGACAAGCGCCTGGCGGACGCCTATCTGCGCCGCGTGATGATCAACACGCGCACCGAGTGGTGGCGGGCCCGCAAGCTGGAGGAGGTCCCCACCGAGCAGCTGCCGGACGCCTGCGTCGAGGACTCCACCGAGCAGCACGCCGACCGGGCCCTGCTGATGGATGTCCTGAAGGTGCTCGCTCCGAAGCAGCGCAGTGTCGTGGTGCTGCGACACTGGGAGCAGATGTCCACGGAGGAGACGGCCGCCGCCCTCGGCATGTCGGCCGGGACGGTCAAGAGCACGCTGCACCGGGCGCTCGCCCGGCTCCGAGAGGAGCTGGAGGCCCGCGACCTGGACGCACGCGCGCTGGAGCGTGAGGAGCGGGAGCGTTGCGCGGCCTAGGCACGGGGGCCATACGGCCCAGCGGAGTCCTCAAGGCGGCGATGGCGGCTGTGGTCGCGGTCGCCGCCCTCGGGCTTTTCGTCTCCGCCTGTGCCACCGGTGGCACAGGCGCACGGGACGAGGGTCCGGCGGGCCATGACCCGGTGGTCGCGGGCGTCGCCACGCCCTCCGCCTCACCGACCAAGAAAGAGCCCACGCGCCAGGACGTGGTCAACATGGTCAAGGACGATCCGAAGGTCGCGAAGGCGGTCAAGGACGATCTGAAACCATGCGTGGCCGATGAGTACCCTGTCGACGTCTCGTACGGCGACGTCACCGGCGGCACCGTGAACGACATCGTCGTGAACGTGATGACGTGCAGCGACGCCGTCGGGCTCGGCTCGTACGTGTACCGCATGGAGAATCACAAGTACGAGAATGTGTTCCGGGCCGAGGAGCCTCCGGTCTACGCGGAGATAGACCGCGGTGACCTGGTGGTGACCCAGCAGATGTACGAGAAGGGCGACCCGGTGTCGTATCCCTCCAGCGAGGAAGTGATCACCTACCGCTGGACGGCGAGCCACTTCGCCGTCGTGTCCAGTACGCGCAACGTGTACAGCAACGCGGTGGGCAACGGCGGCAAGTCCGCCCCGGCAGGGAACTGAGAGAGCGGATGGCAGAGCAGACCCACGTCCTGTTCGTCGAGGACGACGATGTGATCCGCGAGGCCACCCAGCTCGCCCTGGAGCGGGACGGCTTCGCGGTCACCGCCATGCCCGACGGTCTGTCGGGCCTGGAGGCGTTCCGCGCCCGTCGCCCCGACATCGCCCTGCTGGACGTGATGCTCCCCGGACTGGACGGCGTCAGTCTGTGCCGCCGTATCCGTGACGAGTCGACCGTCCCGGTGATCATGGTGTCGGCGCGCGCCGACTCGATCGACGTGGTGCTCGGCCTGGAGGCGGGCGCCGACGACTATGTGACCAAGCCGTTCGACGGTGCTGTGCTGGTCGCGCGCATCCGCGCGGTGCTGCGCCGCTTCGGGCACGCCGGCGGGCCCGACCGGGACACCGAGGACTCCTCGTCCATGAGCGGCGGCATCCTCACCTTCGGCGAACTGGAGATCGACACCGAGGGCATGGAGGTACGGCGCTCCGGACAGCCGGTGGCGCTCACTCCGACCGAGATGCGGCTGCTGCTGGAGTTCTCGTCGGCACCGGGCACGGTGCTGTCGCGGGACAAGCTGCTGGAGCGGGTGTGGGATTACGGCTGGGGTGGTGACACCCGGGTCGTCGACGTCCATGTGCAGCGGCTGCGCACGAAGATCGGCCAGGACCGGATCGAGACGGTCCGTGGCTTCGGCTACAAGTTGAAGGCTTGAGCGGGGGCATGCGGGGACTTCTCGGACGCCTGATCCCGGACGACCCGGCCATACGGACGGGCCTCAGATGGAAACTCAGCGCGGCGATCGCCCTGGTCGGCGCGCTCGTCGCGATCGCGCTGAGCCTGGTCGTGCACAACGCGGCGCGGGTGTCGATGCTCGACAACTCGCGCGACCTCGCCATCGAGCGGATCCAGGTGGCCCAGCGGATGTACGAGTCCGGGCGCACCCAGACCTTCGGCGTCAAGGTCGACGACCCGACGATCCCCCGGGACCTGCTGCAGAAGGTTCTGAACGGCCGGCGGGCCACCTATGTCTCCGAGGGCGCGCACGGCGTGCCGGACATCTGGGCGGCCGTACCGCTCAAGGACGGCCGGGTGCTGTCCCTGCACACCCGTTTCACCGACCGCAGCGCCGATGTGATGAAGGACCTCGACCAGGCCCTGATCATCGGTTCGATCGCCGTGGTCTTCGGCGGCTCGGCGCTCGGCGTGCTGATCGGCGGGCAGCTGTCGCGGCGCCTGCGCAAGGCGGCGGCCGCGGCCAACCGGGTCGCCGCGGGCGAGACCGACGTCCGCGTGCGGAAGGCGATCGGCGGTGTCGTACGCGACGAGACCGATGATCTGGCGCGCGCGGTGGACGCGATGGCGGACGCGCTGGGGCAGCGGCTGGAGGCCGAGCGCCGGGTGACCGCGGACATCGCGCACGAGCTGCGCACACCCGTCACAGGCCTGCTCACAGCGGCGGAGCTGCTCCCGCCCGGGCGGCCCACGGAACTGGTGCGGGACCGAGCGCAGGCCCTGCGCACGCTGGTGGAGGACGTCCTGGAGGTCGCCCGGCTGGACGGCGCCTCCGAGCGGGCGGAACTCCAGGACATCATGCTCGGCGAGTTCATCAGCCGGCGGGTGGCCGCGAAGGACCCCCATGTCGAGGTCCGGGTGATCCATGAGTCGGAGGTCACCACGGATCCGCGCCGTCTGGAACGCGTGCTGTTCAATCTGCTGGCGAACGCGGCCCGGCACGGCAAGCCGCCGATCGAGGTGTCGGTCGAGGGCCGGGTGATCCGCGTACGGGACCACGGGCCCGGCTTCCCGGAGGAGCTGCTGGCCGACGGCCCGAGCCGCTTCCGCACTGGCAGCTCGGACCGCTCGGGACAGGGCCACGGCCTGGGCCTGACGATCGCGGCGGGCCAGGCACGGGTGCTCGGGGCGCGCCTGACGTTCCGCAACGTACGGCCCGCCGGCACACCGGAGCACATGCCGGCCGAGGGGGCGGTGGCGGTGCTGTGGCTGCCGGAGCACGCGCCGACGAACACGGGGAGCTTCCCGATACTGCCGCTGCCCGGCGGCTGAACCGCCCGCCCGGCCCAGGGGGTGTCTGACATTCGCGCCGGATAAGCGCGCGGCATCCGGTGCGGTGCATCGCAAGACGGAGGATCATCCGCGTACCGGACGTACTCGGGTGATCCGACAACGCGGCGAGGTGCCATGTCTGGGGGCACCTCCCAGCCGCCAGGCTGGGGGAGTCGCGCGCCCGGCCGGAATTGTCAGACCCCCCAAGGGCGTGTTTCGAAAGTACGCCCTAGCGGGCCCACTCCTGGTCGAGGTCCAGGCCACCCTCCCGGCGCTGGGTGAAGGAGAACCAGTTGCCGGAGTCGTCGCGGAAGAGCGCCTCGGTGCCGTAGGGGCGCTCCTGCGGCTCCTGGAGGAACTCCACGCCGCGCTCCTTGAGCTTCTTGTAGTCCCCGTGGATGTCGTCGGTGGCCAGCACTCCGGCGCCGAGGGCGCCCTTGGCGATGAGCGTCCGCATCATCTCGGCGGACTCGGGGTCCATCGCGGGCGAGCCCGGCACCATGAGCGTCAGCTCCACGTCCGGCTGGTCCGGCGCGCCGACGGTCAGCCAGCGCATGCCGCCCTCGCCCATGGTCATGTCCATACGAACCTCGAGGCCGAGCTTCTGGGTGTAGAACTCCTTGGCCCGGTCCTGGTCGAGGACCCAGACGGTGGTGATGGCGAGTCCCTTGATCATGTCGTTCTCCCGGGGGATGCGAGGTGCTGTTGCGTTGCCACCGTAGGCAGCGCGCAGGTCAGTCCGCTTCTCCGGAATTGCGCTCCCGGTCCGCGGTCCCCGGGCGGAAGCCGCCGGCCCAGAGCATGGCGTAGCAGCCAGGTATGAGCGCGGCGCCGCGGCCCACGTGCTTGGTGCGGTACTCGCTGGGGGTGAGGCCGGTCCAGGTCTTGAACCGGGCGGAGAACGTGCCGACGCTGCTGAATCCCACCAGGTGGCAGATCTCGGTCACGGTCAGATTCGCCGTCCGCAGCATCTCCTCGGCCCGCTCGATCCGGCGATGCGTCAGATACTGGCCGGGGGTCTCGCCGTAGGCGGCCTTGAAGGCGCGGATGAAGTGATACCGGGAGTACCCGGCGTGTGCGGCCACGGCGTCGAGATCGAGCCCGGGGTCTGCCCAGTCCCGGTCCATCGCGTCCTTGGCGAGCCTCAGCTGCCGCATCTTGTCCACAGGTCGATGCTGCCACGGGGCACCGACAGGCAACGGCGGCGAGAACGGCGAAGGCGACGGCGAGGGCTCCCGGCGCCTTGTTCCCGGAACGACGAAGGCCCCCGGAGCGGTTCGGTGCTTTCTAGGGGTCGTCGCAACACGTGGTCGTGTTGATCAGGCCGCGAGCAGTTTATGCAGGCGCTCGGCTGGGGTTTCCCAGCCGAGCGT
>NZ_JBIAXT010000057.1:0-27811 GCF_042896945.1 Streptomyces sp. NPDC001222 | reverse complement strand
CAGAGCGGCCTTCCCGGCCTTGGTGTCACTCGTCACGTCAGTCATCAACTGTCGCTTCCAGCTCGGGAGTTACACCGCTCACCGTACAGACCCGCGTTCGTCGGCGGCATGCTTGTTCCGCCAGATGATGTAGCGGCGGATCATGCTGCCCTGCTCCTTGTGGCTGGCGTGGTCGGTGCCGTCGAGAGCGAAGTAGCGAAGGGCGGTGAACTGGGCTTCGATGCGGTTCAGCCAGGAGCTGTTGGTCGGCGTGTAGGCGAACTCAACGTTGTTGGCCGCGGCCCAGTCGCCGACCCGGGTGTCCTTCTTCGTGGTCAGGTGCGGGGAGTAGTTGTCGAGCACGATCGCGATGCGGATCTGGGGCGGGTAGAGGCTGCGCAGGTAGCGGCAGAACTCCAGGAATCTCGTCCGGTTCTTCTCCGGCTTGATGTGCCCGTAGAACTTGTCCTTGCCCAGGTCGTAGGCGGCGAACAGGTGCCGGACCCCGTGCGGGCGAGTGTAGGTCGCCCGCCGGCGCGGCCTCGGTTCCCGGTCGGGGTCCTTGTGCTTCCCGCCGCGCTCGGCCCACTGCCGCCCGGGGTGGGGCATCAGGTTAAGCGGGCCGAACTCATCCAGGCATAAGACGACGTCGGGCTCGTCGTCCTCGGGTATGACCTCGCCGTCGGCGATCGCGTACAGCTGCTCGACGCGGGCCTTCTTGGCCGCGTAGTCGGGGTCGCGGGAGGTCTTCCACGTCTTCATGCGTTGAAAGGACACGCCCTCCTCGCGGAGCAGGACCCGCAGGCCCTCGTGGCTGATGTCATCGACCACCCCCTCAGCGACCAGGAAGTCGGCCAGCTTCACCCGGCTCCAGGTCGAGAACGGCAGGCCGTGTTCGGCTGGCCTGGACTTAGCGATCTTCTTGATCTCCCGCCGCTCAGGCAGGGTGAACGTCCTCGGCCGGCCGCCCTTGTACTTCGGGTAGAGCGAGGCGAAGCCGTCGGCATTGAAGTTGTGGATCACGTCCCGGACCCGGTCCGCGCTCGTGAAAGTCACCTCGGCGATCTTCGCCACGGGCATGGCCTGCGCGGATAGCAAGACCATCTGGGGCCGCCGCCAGGTCACCACTGAGCCGGTGCCCCGGCGGATGATCCGCAGCAGGCGCTGTCCCTCATCGCTGTCGATCTCGCTGATCCGCACTGGCTCTGCCACCGGCACAGTCTTTCGGGAGGAGGAGGCGTCCGGGTGGGGAACGGGCGAGGTGCCTGCGGGTGCGGTGTCAGGCCAACGTCTCCCGGAGCCAGGCCCTTTCGGCGTGGCTGGTGGCGCGGGCGATGGTGAGCATGCCGCGCCGGTAGGGGTCGTCAGTGTCGTCGGCGCCCAGTAGGCGGTCACCGTCGTGGAAGAAGCTCGCGGGCTGTTCCAGGAAATCCAATCGCCGACGCAGTACCGCGTGCTGGTCAGCGGTGTCGGGCAGGTGAGACAGGAAGGCCAGGACCGTGAAGTATCGGGTGCTGTCACTGATGTCCAGGCCGTTGGCATCCCGCAGTCGGCGCAGCAGCTCGCAGTGGCCGGCATTGGTCAGGCTCAGGGTGTGCCGCTGAGCGGCCGAGGAGCCCGGTTCGGTTCGCCGGTCGAGGAATCCGGCGCTGACCAGCCGGTTGATCGCCGGGTAGAGGCTGCCGTCGCTGACCGGCCGGGCATAGCCAGACAAGTGCTCTATCCGATGGCGCAGTTGATAGCCGTGCAGCGGTCCCTCGGCCAGGAATCCAAGGATCGCGAGTTCGAGCATGCTGCTACTCTCGCACATCGAAACGAGGTACCTCGAATCGAGGCAGGAGCCAGGATGACATACACCGAGGAATGGGTGATCGCACAGGCGCGCAACGCTTACCAGCGTGGCCGGGCATCGTTCGACATACGGCCTGAACGGGCGGCACTGCTGGTGATCGACATGCAAGACGAATTCGTCCGGCCCGGCTGGAGTCCCTACTGGGTGCCCGCAGCCACCCGGATGGCGCCCCGGTTGCACCAACTGGTCGAAGAATGCCGGGCGACCTCGGTCCCGGTCATCTGGACCATCTTCGACGACACCCATCTCGGACTGGACCGGCCACACGCCTTGCAGTTCCTCCCGCATGCCGACACCGACTGGCGCCGACCGGGCCCTGCCGAAGTGTGGGCCCCCATGGGCCGCCGCCCCGACGAGGTCGTCATCCGCAAGCCCTCCTACGGGGCGTTCTACGACACCCCGCTCGATACGATGCTGCGCAACCTCGGCCGCGACACGGTCATCGTCACGGGAACGCTCACCAACTACTGCTGCGGCACCACGGCCCGGCAGGCATACGAACGCGGCTACAAGGTCGTCTTCGGCTCCGACGTCACGGCAACCGACGACGAGTCCCGGCAAGAACCTGAACTCGCAGTCCTGCGCAAGGGTTTCGCCCTCGTGCTGAGCGCAGAAGAGATCACCAACCGACTGACCTCAGTCACCCCGGCATGAGAGGACGAGCAGCGGGCGAACGTTGCCTGATGCGGCACTAGACAGGACCGACCGGGACGCACATGCAGTATGTCGTTGGGGCAGTTATGGGAACTCGCACCCGCTACAGGCCGGGGCCGGCCCTGGTCCTTGCCGTTGCCGCCCGGACGCTCCTCGTTGTTCTGGCCTATCGGACCAAACTCACCAGGCAGTAACTCGGCTCCCTCTTCGGCATCTCCCACGCGGCTGCCCACCGGGTTATGACTCGGCTCGCCGAGCTCCTCGGACCACCACCTGCTGACAGGCGGGAGCTGTGGGTCGTCGACGGCACCTTGATCCCCGTCCACGACCGGCAGCGCACCGCAAAAAGCAAGAACTATCGGCGCAGCGTCAACGTACAGATCGTCTGCCGGGCCCGCGACAGGCGGGTTGTCGCTGTCGGAGACGCTTGGCCGGGCAACTGCAACGACATCGTCGTCTTCCGTAAAACCCTCGCGGAAACACTCCCTGACCATCCCCGCCTGTCCGGTGATGGCGGCTACCGAGGCTGTGGCCGCATCCGCACACCACGCCGAGGCGACGACGGGCGCATCGTTAAAGACCGCACCTACCGCCGGTTCCGCAAACGCCGGTCCATGGCAGAACACGCCATCGCGCGGCTCAAAGAACACCAGATCCTCCGCCAATGCAGGCGCCGCGGCAACGCGATCAACCACGCCGTCGCAGGCGTCGCCGCACTCCACAACCTCAAGATCGACATCCGGTAAACGAGGCACCCCTCGCGGGGCAGCAGGCCCCGGCCCGCATTACGTGATGGCTCTTAGCCGAAGGATTTTGCCTCTGGGGCAATAAATTTGCCGCAGAGGCAAACCTGCGGCTGAATAGGAGGTATGACCGCTCCCGAGAACGAGTCCGGCCCCGGCGAGGACCTGCCCGCCGTCGCGCCGCAGCTGCGTGCGCTGCGCCGCCGGGCCTCGCTCACCCTGGAGGCCGCGGCCCGCGCCGCCGGGCTCTCGCCCGCGCATCTGTCCCGGCTGGAGACCGGGCAGCGCCAGCCCTCGCTGCCGATGCTGCTCGCGCTCGCTCGTGTCTACAGTACGACGGTCTCCGAGCTGCTCGGCGAGAGCGTCGCCGACCGGGACGCCATCGTGCGTGCCCCCGCCATGGAGCCGACCCGGGCGGGCGGCTGGACGTACTGGCAGGCCGGCGCGCCCGGACGCGGGATGCAGGCCCTCCGTGTCCACGTCCCGCACGGGACCCAGGGCGACATCGTGCGGGTCCATCCCGGCGAGGAGTGGCTGTACGTCCTCAAGGGGCGGCTGCGGCTACGCCTCGGCGACACCGCGCATGTGCTCGAACCGGGGGACAGCGCCCATTTCGACTCGCTGACCCCGCACCGACTGGCGGCCGCAGATCACGACGGGACCGATCTGCTCTTCGTCCACACGCTGCTGCAGAGCCCGCTCACCGCACTCTGCCTCGGTCCTCATCCTGGAGAAATGCCATGAGCAACATGGAAGACAAGTTCCCCCGCGCCCTGTGGGTTCGGCTGATCATCTACATCGCGGTCGGCCACCTCTTCGCCGCCTTCATCTATCTCCTGTTCTCGGTGGGCGCGAAGTAGGTCCGGGCTGCCCGGGCAGCCCGAGCAGCCCGCGCCGGTGCGGCGGCCGGGCCGCTCAGTCCAGCAGTCGCTCGCGCAGCCGCTCCCGCACCTGGGGAGTCACGCCGAGACCCTGCTCCAGATAGGCGTCCACGCCGCCCCATGTCTCCTCGACGGTCTCGAGTGCCGCCGCCAGATACTCGACCCGTGCGTCGAAGAGGGGGCTGAGCAGCTCCATCACCTCGGGCGAGTACGTGTCGGCGGAGGAGCCGTTGCGGTGCACCTTGTACCGGCGGTGCTTGGCGTTGGACTCCAGGTAGTCCGCGACGATGGCGTCCCGCTCGACCCCGAGGGCGATGAGCGTGACCGCGATCGACAGACCCGCGCGGTCCTTGCCCGCGGCGCAGTGCATCAGCGCGGGCACGCTGTCCTCGGCCATCGCGTGCAGCACCCGGGAGTGCTCGCCCGTGCGCTCCCGGATGATCGTGCGGTACGACGCGATCATGCGGTTCGCGGCCTTGCCGTCGGAGAGCAGCCCGCGCAGCTGCTCCAAGTCGCCGTCGCGGACCATCTTCCAGAACTCGGCGCCGTCCGCCGGGTCCGTCAGCGGAAGGTTGACGTTCCGCACGCCCGCCAGCTCGACGTCCGGCCCCTCCAGCTTCATGTCCGCCGCGTTGCGGAAGTCGAAGACCGTGTGCAGGCCGAGGGAGGCGAGAAACGCCGCGTCCTGCTCCGTCGCATGCGCGAGGTGGCCGCTGCGGAAGAGCACTCCGTGCCGTACGCGCCGTCCGTCCACGGTCGGCAGGCCGCCCAGGTCGCGGAAGTTGCGCACTCCGGTCAGCTCGGGCTCGGTAGACGGGACCTGCTGCGTCACGGGGGCTCCTCCCATCCGTCCGCCGACGCTGCTCGTCGACGGGCCGCGCTTCGACGATACGACATGGGTTGAACGGGCAATCATCGCGGACGGGGCGCCTGGCTGAACCCGGCCCGTAGCCGTTGCCCAGGAGGCACCTCAGGCCCGATGATGTTGAGGCCTGGTCGTACCTGTTCGAATCTGTGGGGGTCGCATGTTGGAGATCGGCGCTGACGGTCGTACCTGGCTGCTGTCGGGGCCCGGGAGCAGCTATGCGGTCCGGCTCACCGACGGCGACGAACTGCTGCATCTGCACTGGGGCCCGCGTATCGCCCTCGCCGACGCGGAGGCCCTGGCCGCCCTGCCCGCCCCCCGCTACTGGCCCTTCGAATCCCAGCTGGACGGCCACGAGGAGTACCCGGTCGAGGGCGGCCCCCGGTTCGTACGGCCCGCCCTGTCCGTGCGCACCGAGGAGCGCCGGGGCACCGAGTGGGCCTTCGAGTCGTACGAGACGGACGACGAGGAGCTGCGGCTGCGGTTCACCGACGCGGGACTGCGGATCACCCTCCACTACCGGATGCGTGGCGATGTCGTCGAGCGGTGGGTGACCCTCGCGAACGACGGCGCTGCCCCGGTGGAGCTGCTGCGCGCCGACTCGGCCACCTGGACCCTGCCGGAGCGCGAGGGCTGGGGGCTGTCGCAGCTGCACGGCCGCTGGGCGGCCGAGTCCCGGCTCGTCCGGTCCGGCCTCACCTACGGCGAGAAGGTCATCGGCAGCCGCCGCGGCCACACCGGCCACCAGCACCTTCCCTGGGTCGCGCTCGACACGGACGCCACCGAGGAGCGGGGCGAGGTCTACGGCTGCGCGCTGGCCTGGTCGGGCAGCTGGCGGATCGCCGTCGCCCAACTCCCCGACGCGCGCGTGCAGATCACCGGCGGCGCCGGCTACGACGACTCGGGCCTGCTGCGGCTGGCGCCGGGGGAGACCTTCAGCACTCCCCTTTTCGCCGGACTGTGGAGCGACGGCGGTTTCGGCGGCGCGAGCCGCGCCTGGCACGCCTACCAGAGGGCGTATGTCGTCCCGGACGCGGACCGGGACCGGCCCGTGCTCTACAACTCCTGGGAGGCGACCGGATTCGGCATCTCCGAGGAGCAGCAGCGGGTGCTGGCGCGCCGCGCCGCGGCGATGGGTGTCGAGCTGTTCGTGGTCGACGACGGCTGGTTCGGGGCGCGCACCAGCGACCGGGCCGGGCTCGGCGACTGGACCCCCAACCCCGACCGCTTCCCGAGCGGTCTGAAGCCGCTCGCCGACGATGTGCACGCCCTCGGGATGCAGTTCGGCATCTGGGTCGAGCCCGAGATGGTCAACGCGGACAGCGACCTCTATCGCGCGCACCCCGACTGGGTGCAGTACCAGCCGGGACGCAGGCGGACGGAGTTCCGCAACCAGCTCGTGCTCAACCTGGCCCGCGAGGACGTCCAGGAGTACCTGTGGGAGCAGCTGGACGGGCTGCTCTCCAGTGCCCCGATCGACTATGTGAAGTGGGACTTCAATCGCTGCTTCACCGACGCCGGCTGGCCCGTCGACGCGTATCCCCAGCGGTTGTGGGTCGACCATGTGCGAGCGCTCTACGGGCTGGTGGACCGGCTGCGGGCCGCGCACCCCTCGGTCGCCTTCGAGTCCTGCTCGGGCGGCGGGGGACGCGTCGACCTCGGCATCATGAGCCGTACGGACCAGGTGTGGACCTCCGACAACACCGACCCGCTCGACCGGCTCGCCATCCAGTACGGCTTCAGCCAGATCCATCCGGCCCGGGTCATGGCCGCCTGGGTCACCGACAGCCCCAACACCCAGCTCAACGGGCGGGTCAGCTCGTTGCGCTTCCGGTTCGTGAGCGCCATGGCCGGGGTGCTCGGCGTCGGCGGCGACCTGGCGGACTGGACCGAGGAGGAGCTGGCAGAGGCCCGCGACTGGGTGGGTCTCTACAAGGAGATCCGTCCCGTCGTCCAGCGCGGCGACCTCTACCGGCTGCGCCGCCCGGAGGGGGGTCTCAGCGCGGTCCAGTACGTCCTCGGCGAGGAGACCGTCGTCCTCGCCCTGCTCCAGGCGCAGCATCACGGAGAGCCGGTCGCACCGCTGCGGCTTCGGGGGCTCGACCCCACGGCAACATATGAATGCCGCGAAACAGGCGAAATCCACCGGGGTGCCGTGCTGTTGCACCACGGTCTGCGGACCGGGCTGCACGGGGACTTCGACGCGACGGTCATCCGGCTGCGCCGTGTCTGAGCCTGTCGATGCACGTCGAGCCGTCCAACACCCCTCTTCAGGGGCTTATTCCGGATCGGCCCGAACAAGTCGAGTGGTTTATCTCACCGTCCGTCAACCCCTTCTTACGGTCGCGTAGCTCACACCAAAAGGTGAATCATGGTCCGATGTGGCAGACGATTCGAAGAGTGACAAGAGATCAGTGATCGGGTCGTACGTGGCGGTGGGGGACAGCTTCACCGAAGGCGTCGGCGATCCCGGCCCCGACGGACAGTTCGTCGGCTGGGCCGATCGGTTCGCGGTGCTCCTGGCCGACCTGCGTCCCGAGGGTGACTTCCGGTACACGAACCTCGCCGTACGCGGCAAACTGCTCGACCAGATCATCGAGGACCAGCTACCCAAGGCCCGGGAACTCGCCCCGGACATGGTGTCCTTCTGCGCGGGCGGCAACGACATCATCCGGCCCGGCACCGACCCCGACGAGGTCGCCGAGCGCTTCGAGCGCGCCGTCGCCGATCTCACCTCCGCCGTCGGCACCGTCATGGTCACCACCGGCTTCGACACCCGCGACGTGCCCGTGCTCAAGCATCTGCGCGGCAAGATCGCCACGTACAACGGGCATGTCCGGGCCATCGCCGACCGGTACGGCTGCCCGGTGCTCGACCTGTGGTCCCTGAAGACGGTCCAGGACCGACGCGCCTGGGACGACGACCGGCTCCACCTCTCGCCCGAGGGACACACCCGGGTCGCCCTGCGGGCGGGCCAGGTGCTCGGCATCGAGGTCCCGGCCGACCCGGACCAGCCGTGGCCGCCGCTGCCGCCGCGCGGCACGTTCGAGGTGCGGCGCGACGACATCCACTGGGCGCGCGAGTTCCTGGTCCCGTGGATCGGGCGCCGGCTGCGCGGCGAGTCCTCCGGGGACCGCGTGGTGGCCAAGGGGGCCCTGTCGCCGGACGACATCAAGATGCGGATCGCCAAGGCGGTCTGAACCGGCCGCGACAGCGGCTCCGTATCGGCCCCGGTCCGGGAGGCAGCCCCAGCCGGGGCCCGGACCGGGGCCGATACGGGCCGCTCCCCGGGCTCCCTGCGGCGGGCCTCCCGGTGACGGTGTCGCGGACGGGTGCGAGTCAGCTCCTCGCCGTCGTCAACTCCGCGCGCTCCACTCCCAGTTCGCCGGCGAGTGCCTCGTCCACCCACTCCCGGGTGCGCGCCCGCGGGACCGTGCCCGCGTACACCGTCATCTGCACGGCCAGCCCGTCCAGCAGCGCGGTCAGCCGCAGCGCCGTGGCCGCCGGGTCCGCGCAGCGGAACTCGCCCGCGGCCACCCCCTCGGCCACGACCTCGGTGATCGCGGCCTTCCACTCCCGGTCGAGGTTGCGCGCGACCTCCCGCAGCGCGGGCTCGCGCAGTGCCGCCGCCCAGCCCTCGATCCACAGCCGCCAGCCCTTGGCCTGCCCGGTCGGCGCGTACCAGCGCACCGCAGCGCGCAGTCGGCGCAGGGCCGTCGTACGGCGGCCGAGCAGCTTGCGCAGATGGGCCAGGTCGTCCTCGGCGGCGTAGGCGAAGGCCTCCGCGACCAGCTTCTCCTTGGTCGAGAAGTGGTACAGCACCAGCGCGTTGCTCACCCCGAGGGCCGAGGCCACATCGGCGATGCGCACCGCCGCCACGCCGCGCCTCTCGATCTGACCGACGGCGGCCCGGAGCAACTCCTCGCGCCGCTCGGTCACGCTCAATCGCACCCTCGTCACGCGGCTACCCTACGTCACCGGTACCACCCGAAGCGCTCCGAGATCACCGGCAGCCGGTCCGCGACGAGAGCGTGCGCGGCCGCCCGCGGACTCGTCCCGTCGGTCTCCGCGCGGTCGAGCATCCGGCCCACCAGCTCCCGCATCGCCCGCCGCGTGTACGCGAACGCCTCGTCCGCGTCCGCCTCGATGTCACCGAACAGCGTCCACCACCACCAGGCGTTCGTCCCGGAGTTGACCACCACGTCCGGCAGCACGGTCACCCCGCGCGCCGCGAGCAGTTCCTCCGCCTCGGGCAGCACCGGCATGTTGGCCGCCTCGGCGATCCACCGGGCGCCGATCCGCGCCTGGTTCACCGTGTCGACCGCGTACGACACCGCCGCAGGCACCAGCACCTCAGCCTCGGCCGACAGCCAGGCGTCGCCCGGCAGTTCCCGGTCGTCGGGGCGCAACGCCCCACGATCCACCGTCCCGTACGCGTCGCGCGCCGCGAGCAGCGCCTCCACGTCGAGTCCGTCCGGATGGGCGATCGTGCCCTTGATGTCGGCGACCGCGACGACCGTGAGCCCCGCCCGGGCCAGGAAGCGCGCCGTGGCCCCGCCCATGGTGCCGAACCCCTGCACGGCCACGCGCGTTCCGGCGTACGGCACGCCGGCCCGGTCCAGGGCGGTGAGGACGGACTCGGCGACGCCGCACCCGCCGACCAGCCCGTCCAGCCCGATCCCGTCCACCTCGACCGCGAACGCGTCCGCAAGGCGTCGGCGCGCCGCCGTCTCGTCCTCGAGCAGCGGATACACCGCCTGCACCGACGACACGAGCCCCGCCTCGGCGGCCGCCCGGTCCACCAGGTCCTGGGTGAGCCCCAGGTCCTCGCCGGTGGTCCAGACGCTCTCGATGTACGGCTTCATGGCGCGCAGATAGCGCACGAGGACGTCGTACGCCTCCGGGGCCCGGGGATCGCAGTCGATACCGCCCTTGGCGCCGCCCAGCGGCACATAGCGACTCTCGGGGCGGTGGTGCAGCGCCTCCTTCATCGTCATGCCGCGGGCCAGCCCGGCCACCTCGTCCAGCGTGCAGCCCGGGCGCATCCGCAGCCCGCCGCTCGCCACCCCGCGGACGAGCCGGTCGACGACGAGGTAGCCGCGCCGGCCGGTGACGTGGTCGGTCCACACGAGCGTCAGGAGGGGAGCGTTCCGATCGATGGTCATGCGCACACTGTACTGACCGGTCATTCAGTTGTACGCCCGCATCCCGAGGTCCTCCGGAGTGCACGGGCAGGCGGCGGAAGCGGCGTACTCCCGGCGAACCGGAACGCCGCCGAGCCCCCGCCGCCCTCCCGCGCCCACTTCGGCCCCGCGACACGGAAGAAGAACGTGCGGCCCGGGGTTGTGGTGCTCAGGGCCCGGAACCCGTTGTGATCTCCGGGCCCGCACAGCGCGGTGAGAGCCGGGGACGTCGCACTGTGACACGGTCGACCCGGCGCAGTGCGAGGGCCCGCCCATAATGGAAGCCCCCACCGACTCCACTGGAGGACCCGTGACCGGTTCCCGTTCCCTGAGCTCCGGGCTCCGCGCGCTGCGGCCCACCGCCTTCGGCGCGGATCCGAGCGGGGAGCGCCTGGCGCGCATCCGCAGATCGCCGCACTTCGCGGACGGCGTCTTCGTGAACCCGTCGGGCACCCGGATCCGCCCGTCCGGGAACTCCACACTGGAACTGGCGAAGGTCTACTTCCGCAAGGAGTCCCGGGCCCGCCGGGTCCCGAGCGGCACGATCCCGGTGCACCCGACGACGTACACCGAGCTGGCGAAGCCGCCGGCGACCGGGCTGCGGCTGACCTGGATGGGGCACTCCAGCGTGCTCGCCGAGATCGACGGGCACCGGGTGCTCTTCGACCCGGTGTGGGGCGAGCGCTGCTCACCCTTCGACTTCGCCGGTCCCCGGCGGCTGCACCCGGTGCCCCTGCCGCTGGCCTCGCTCGGCCCGGTCGACGTCGTCGTCATCTCCCACGATCACTACGACCACCTCGACCTGCCCACCATCAAGGCCCTGGCCGGCACGGACACCGTGTTCGCGATACCCCTCGGTGTCGGGGCCCACCTGGAGCACTGGGGCGTGTCTCCGGACCGGCTGCGCGAGCTGGACTGGCACGAGTCGACCAAGGTCGGCGGCATCACCCTGACCGCCACGCCCGCCCGCCACTTCTGCGGCCGCGCCCTGCGCAACGCCCAGCACACGCTGTGGGCGTCGTGGTCCGTGGCCGGCGACGAGCACCGGATCTACCACAGCGGTGACACCGGCTACTTCGACGGCTTCAAGGACATCGGCGCCGCCCACGGCCCGTTCGACGCCACGATGATCCAGATCGGCGCCTACTCCGAGTTCTGGCCCGACATCCACATGACGCCCGAGGAGGGCATGCGGGCCCATCTCGATCTGCAGGGCGGGCAGCCGCACGGTGTGATGCTGCCGATCCACTGGGGCACCTTCAACCTCGCGCCGCACGCCTGGGCCGAGCCCGGCGAGTGGACGAAGGCCGCCGCCGACGCCGTCGGCCAGGCCGTCGCTCTCCCCGTCCCCGGCCGGCCGTTCGAGCCCGCCGGAGTGCTGCCGAGCGACCCGTGGTGGCGCGGTGTGGGCTACGTGCCCGACACCCGGTGGCCGGTCCCGGAGGTGCCCCGGACGGCGACGCGCGACGACGACCTCGACCTGGTGGCCGAGGGCTGACCGCGGACGAGCTGAAACGCGTGACGGATGTCCTTGTAACCATGTCGGAGGTCGAGCGCGAGCAGGCTCTACGGGGTACGGGGCACGGGGTATCGATGGTCCGCTGCGTCGGCAGGGCCGCGAACCGGCGTCGGAGTTCCGGCCGTTGCTCTCCGTGTGCCGTACGGGTGTGGAAGTGCGAGTGACGGTGAATGGCGTGTAGGCCGCGACGGATCGGAATCGCGCAGGGGAGTGTTTCGCAAGTGGCCGAGACCCTCGCTGAGCGCCGCGTTCGCATCCTTCGTGCGTGGTACGACGTCCTCCACGGCGGCGCAGGGCGGTGCTCAAGCCTTCGCTGTCGTTGAGCGAGGTGAGACAAGGCGGAGAGCGTGACACTGGCCCGGCTGTTCACGCGCACTTCAGTTGGTCGAACATGAGTTCGATCTGATTGTCTGGTAAGTGTTGGTGGGGTCGGGCCCTGCACTCCTGCCCGCCAGGCTCAGAGGGGGCCGACCCGGAGATCAGGGCCGATGTCCCGGGAGCATGAACGAGGGCCTGAGCGCGAGCGGAAGGTCGGACACCGTCGCCAACACCAGGACGTGTTCCGGGGTCATGGTGTCGTTCTCCGGCGTTGCGATGATTCCTGCCGTCAAGAGGATCATGATCAGCGTGCTCTGCATCTGGAGACCGATCGCCCATGGATACCGGACGACTGGCCTGTCGGGACGGCCCGAGGCGAGGCTGTAGGCAGCGGCCCGGACCATGCCGGGCTCAGCCCTCCATCCCACGGACACAGCCGCCGAAGCCGTCTCGGCAACGGATTCGACGTAGACCACGGCGCCGGACCGCTCCTCCGTGTCGGTCTCCCCATCAGCCACCTCACCACCTTCGAGGGGTGGGGCTTTGGTCGTTCCCATGCGATATGCGCGGGAGCTGGAATTCAGCCAACTCTGCTCCACGGCCAGGGCTCACCTCGCCGCTCTTCACAGGTGGAGCGCAGCCCCCACACGTCCCCCACACCCCTGACTGACTGTTTTCGGTCAGGCTGCGAAAAAATCCCAGTCGCCGCAGCTTTTGACATGTCTATGGTTGTCGCGACGCTTCCGGTGGACCTGACCTCTCCGCCGTCGCGCACCTCAGCACGCGGTCGGGGGAAACCGCCGTCACGTCCGCTTCTTCGGACGGGCACGCCTCGGCCTGCCATGCCTTGGCCTGTCCCGTTCACGAAGAAGGATGCTGCCCTTGCGCCCCAGAACGGCGTTCCTCGTACCTTCGCGGCGAAGATCACGACACGTCGCCCGCCTCATTCCGCTCCT
Source organism: Streptomyces sp. NPDC001222 (assembly GCF_042896945.1). NCBI lineage: Bacteria > Bacillati > Actinomycetota > Actinomycetes > Kitasatosporales > Streptomycetaceae > Streptomyces > Streptomyces sp. NPDC001222. Next base: position 14,861 of record NZ_JBIAXT010000057.1, on the reverse strand, counting down.
GCTGGCCCTCGCCGTCCTGGCCACCCTGGCGGCGCGGCCGGACCTGTTGGGCCGGTCGACGGGTGATGCCGCCCCTGTGGCCGACAGTTACGACGGCTTCGACGCCAAGGGTGCCGAGCAGTTGCGGCAGGACCAGTGCCTGATGGCGGGCGCGCTGCGGCTGGGCGGGCCGGGCATGTACGGCCTTGCGCAGGACGCGTTGAACCAGCCCGCGGACAAGCTCCATGGGGCGGCGAACCGGGACTACTGGACCGACACTCCGCTGTCGAAGGCCTACGACCAGGACAAGGCTGCCGCGGACAAGGAGGAATCGGCGCTCTACGCGCATATCGGCGACTGGAAGATCCAGGGGCTGTCCACCCCAGGAGGCTTCGCGTCGAAGGCCGACTTCGAGTGGCCCCCCGGTATGGCGGGCGATGACCGGCAGAACTTCTTCGCACAGACCGGCCTTTTCAAGTGGGTCTCGGAGCAGTTCTGGAAGGGCGAGGACGACTTCTACCAGGACCCGACTCCCAAGGCCGACGACGCCACGGTCAAGGCCGTCAAGGACCTCGGCACCCCGCTCTACGGCAGCAACCCGGGTCCGTCGGCGCCCGACTGGGGGCAGGCGTCCGCCGAGCACCAGGCGTGGGACGCGTTCGTCAACTGGTCGATCGAGCCGCCCGGCACGGACAACGCCCGGCTGTTCCTGTCCTCCGGCGGCTTCCCGCGCACCGCACCCGAGCCCGGAAGCCTGGAATTCCGGCTCGCCGTGGAGGACTTGAAGACCAGGTTCGCGTCGTGCGCCTGGCGCAGCCCCGTCGACCCGGACAAGGTCATGGGCAAGGAGGTCGCCGCCGCGTCCGCCGAGTGGCAGCAGGAGATCACCTCCCAGGCCGGCCGGCGCAACCAGATCCTCGACGCCAACCGCGACGCCACCAAGGCTCTTGCGGCCGGTGCCAAGGCGCTCGGGGAGATGCTCGGCCAGTCCTGGATCGCCGACCATCTGAGTCGCTGGCAGGAGTACTGGGCCCCGGGCGGCATCGGCTGGATCGGCGAGTCCCCCGCGGTCATCCAGGTCGAGGCCGCCCAGGGCAAGTGCCTGGATGTGCAGGGCGGCGGGAAGACCAACGGCACCCCGGTGCAGATCTACACCTGCAACGGCAGCGCCGCCCAGCAGTGGCAGATCTTCGGCTACCCCCACGGCTACGCCCTGTTCAACGTCAACGCCCAGAAGTGCCTGGACGTGCAGAGCGGCAATGCCGTCAACGGGACGAAGATCCAGATCTGGTCGTGCAACGGCAGTACGGCACAGCAGTGGAACTTCGACGTCCGCGCCGCGAGCGAGCTGCGCAACGCCGCCACGGACAAGTGCCTGGACCTGCACAAGTTCGACAACGGCTACGACTCGTGGCAGTGGGACTGCAACGGCAGTGACCCGCAGAAGTTCCGGGTCGTGGCCAAGGGGCACGAGGGCACCGACAAGCTCGCCTACCCGGACAAGGCCCAGTTCGACAAGGCGAAGAAGGGCATCGCCGACGCCCAGGCGCAGGCCAAGAAGCAGCTCGGTGTGCTGCAGGCCCAGTTGGAGGTCGCCAGGAAGGCGGCCGGCGGCTCGGACACGGCCACCCAGGCCGCGTACGGCATCGCCGATGCCAGTGGCGCGCCGCGGGGGCGTGGTCTGCTGGTGGGCCAGCAGAAGGCCCAGGTCACCAAGGGTGCCGCCGCCGCGCTCCAGGCGATGGTCAAGGCGGGGCAGACGGCCGAGGCCGCCACCCGCGCCTCTGCCGGTGACAGCCAGACCATCGCGCAGCGTGCACTCGCGCAGGCGGCGCAGTCGAAGGCGGAGTTCCGCAAGGAGGCCGCGCGAACGGCCGAGGCACAGGCCAAGGCCGCCGCGGATGCCGCGAAGGTGCACCGCGACAACGCGCAGAAGGACAAGGAGACCGCGCAGGCGAGGCTCGCCGATGCGCTGAAGGCCGAGGGCGACGCGAAGGCGGCCGCCGCCGACGCCCACGCCAAGCGGCTCGCGGCCGAGGCGGAAGAGGCGACGGCCAAGGCGGAGAAGGAGACCGCCGCGGCCAAGCAGGCCGAGGCCGCCCAGCACCGGCAGAACGCCCAGGCGCAGGCGGCGACGGCGAAGGATGCCAAGGACAGGGCGGAGGCCGCCGAAGCGACCGCGGCCGGCAAGCGGGACGCCGCGGTCAAGGCCCGCGACAACGCGAAGACCAAGCGCGACGACGCCTGGGACGCCGAGCAGAAGGCGAACGCCGCCCGGGCAAAGGCCGACGCGAAGGACGCCTACGCGGACGCCCACGACTCCGACGACAACGCCAAGGACGCACGGGCGGCGGCGGACGAGGCGGACAAGGCCGCCGACGACGCCGAAACGGCGGCGCAGTCGGCGCGTTCCGAGGCGGACGCCGCCACACAAGCGGCGGCCGACGCGGACGCGGCAGCCACCCGGGCCGAGGCGGCGGCCAAGCGGGCCCGCGCCGACGCGGACGCCGCGCAGGCCGCGAAGCTGAAGGCGGACGCCGCGGTGAAGACCGCGACCAGTGCGGCGGCGGACGCCATCAAGGCCTCCCAGGACGCCGCCGCCGAGGCGAAGGCGGCCGTCAAGCTGGCCGACGAGGCCGAACAGCACGCCAAGGACGCCAAGTCCCAGGCCGACCAGGCGAACACGGAAGCCGGCAACGCCCTGGCGGCAGCGGCGAAGGCCGCGGGCTACGCTCATGTCACCGCCCAGGCCGCCGTGGACGCCGGCAACGCCGCCGCACAGGTCGCCGACCCGGCCAACGACGCCATCCAGCTCGGCTCCCCGTACATCACCACCGACTCCGCCGCGGGTCTGGTCGTCCTGACGGGCCAGGCGTCCAAGACCATCGCCGACCAGCAGAAGGCCGTCGCTGACGCCCACGCCAGGAACGCGCAGGCGGAGGCCGCCGCCGCCAAGGCGCTCGCCGACCAGGCGAAGGGCGACGCCAAGGAGGCCTACCAGCACGCCGCCAACGCCGCCTCCTACGCGGCCGACGCCCGCACCTACGCCAAGGAGGCCCTCGACTACTCCGCCGACGCGGCCCAGGCAGCCGCCCAGGCCTCGGCCTGTCTGGCCCGCACGATCGGCTACGACCAGCAGGCTGCCGAGGACGCGACCGCTGCGGACACCGCGGCCGGCCACGCCGAGGGCTACGCCAAGGACGCCCGCGACTCCGCCGACCAGGCAGCCCTGGACGCCTCCGCAGCCCAAGCGGCGGCAGACGAGGCCGAACAGTCCGCGAAGGACGCCCGCACGGCAGCCGACCGAGCCGACGCCGCCGCGACCGAGGCCGAACAGGCGGCCAAGGACGCCCAGAAGCTCGCGGAGTCGGCGCAGCAGGCGGCCGACCAGGCCCAGCGCAACGACGCCAACAAGCAGGTGCAGACGGGCGCGGCCACCGGAGTCGGCGGCGTGTTCTCCGTCATCGACCAGATCACCCAGAACGGAGACCCGGAACGCCTCCCGGACGACTGCTCACACCTGCCGTGCGACCTGGTCTTCAAGGTGCACTTTGACGCGGTCGTCAGTTACTACCTCTGCACGAACCCCGACGTTCCCGCAACCGAGTCCGGCTGCCCGGCCGACGACACGTTCTTCCTCACCACGCAGCCGATCAAGGGCCTCACCAAGACTGTCAAGATCACGTCGTGGCAGGCGACCAAGGATCTGTGGAAGGGCATCTTCGACTCGATCACGGGCGACTTCACTGGCTGTTACCACAAGCTAAACGGTGACGGCAGCGGCAACTATGGCGACTGCGCCTGGGCGGCGACCTGGCTTCCGCTCGGTGGCCCGATCGGGAAGATCACCGAGGCGATCCGCGCGGTGGACGCCGCAATGCGCACCGGGGTCGGGGTGTCCGACGCTCTGAAGGCGTTGAGGGCGCTGGACGTGGACGCTGCGGCCCTTTCCAGGATCGAGTCCACCGTCCGCGTGTACGAAGACGCGATCTCGACCTGCCGGATCAACAGCTTCCCTGGTGGAACCCGGGTTCTGATGGCGGACGGGACCCGAAAGGCGATGCGCGACGTGCGCGAGGGCGACTTGGTCCTCGCGTCCGACCCCGACACTGGCCGGACCCGGCCGGAACCGGTGACGGATGCGTTCCGGCACGAATCCGAGCATCTGATGGACATCAGCGTGTCCGGCGGCCTGGTCACGAGCACGTCGGGGCACCGGTTCTTCGTCGCGGAGCGCGGCTGGACCACCGTCTCCGACCTGAGTGTGGGCGACCGTCTACGCACGCCGAACGGGACGCTGCGGACGGTGACCGCTCTCCGAAACCGCCCGGGCCGGACCCAGGTGTACGACCTCACGGTCGGCGGCCTGCACACCTTCTTCGTGCGTACCCGTGGCCCGGTTCCCGCGGACGTCCTCGTTCACAACTGCCTGAACCTGGTGAAGGACGAAGGCATCGGTGGAGCCCACACATTGGGTGATCATGTCAGGCCCGATGATGACAAAATGGCCGAGAAGGCCAGTAAGGCCAGTAACGGCATCGCCACGCGGTGGACCGACGAAGCGACGGCCATGAGCTCAGTCAATGACGCCTTCGAACAGTGGATCGCGCGCAATCCCCATGGCCTGGACACCTGGCTGAGCAAAATGAGGAACAAGTTCGGCAAGAACAACGATCGCGGGTACTTCGATCCGAACACGGATCTGAAGAAGATCACCTGGACTCTCAAGGACAAGGGCTCCCTCGGCCGCAAGTGGGTCAAGGACGGCCCGCAGAACGTGAAGGCCGGCAATACGGTGGTCATCCAGCTGAAGTACGTGGGCAAGTCCCACCCGTTGGGATACGTCGTCTACACGTCATACCTCGCCGACTGAAAAGGTCGGCAGATATCCGGCCGCGCCGAGGGTGACTGACCGTCGCCCTCGACGCGGCGGCTTGCGAGGAACTCATGGCAGAACAACGTGAAGCACGCTTCTGGAGATACGAGGGGGACTTCGGAGTAAGCCGACTGACCGAGGCCCTTCAAAGTGCTGCCTCTGGGCATGTCCCTCTTGACGAGGAGGCAGCGCTGCACCTCGTGTCGGTTGAGGCGGCAAGGGACGACGATGACGCCCTCGCACTCCGCGAGGACGCACAGCTACTGCTCGACTCTCCACTTCCGGACGAGGCCCTCCGTGCGGTATGGCGGGCTGCCACCCGGGGTAGCCACGACCCCGGGCCGCATCATGCGCGTGCCTGGCTGCGCGCGATCACGGATGTATGCGACGACGAGCTCTCCCGGCTCCCCCCTTCTGGCGAACAGCTCGGGTACGGCAGCGCGCCCGTGGTCGTCGTGGACGAAGGGGCGATGAGAGAGGCGGCACTCACCGAGGTGCGCGCCCTGTGGGTGCAACTAGCGCAGGCGGATGTCGCGTCCGTACTGGAACGAGTGGTCACCGAGGTGGATGCCGATCTCGGATTCCGGCTGTTCCTGCGGGTAGCGAAGGCAGCAGCGGTACAGGTCACTCTGGAGCGGTACGACCGGTACCAGCAGATCGGCGAGGCGTTCGGATATCCGGGCCGGCTCGTTCACCACGGCCTTGATGTCCTGTGGCCGCGATTCGACGACTTCTCGGCCCGGCGACGCTTCGAGGGCGATATCGGATTCTCCTTCCTCGCCGGTCGGTTTCACAGCGATCTGTGGGAGCACTCGTATTCGGTCGACGAAGGCATCCGCGGGGCCACTGGTGATTACGGGGGCGCTGTGCCGGGATCGCATGCATACGTCCTGTTGCAGGATAGCCAGCGGCTGTTCGGGTCCCCGCTGTCGGACGCCACCCTGACCGCACTTTGGCGCGTGGTGACGTGCCGCGGGTACGACCCCGGGGCGTCAGGAGTCGAGATGCGCCAGTGGTTGCGGCGGGTCGTAGAGGTGTGCGCGGACCGCCTGCGTGAGATCGATCCCGGTTTCATGGTCGGCGCGCCCGGGCCAGCCTCGGCCGAACAGACGGACAGGGTCCTGCAGGAACTACGGCAGAGTGCCCCTGCCCTGACGAACAGTATCCACAACAGCCCCTGGTATGGGGCCTCCACCAGTCCATGGTTCGAACTGTCGGGCGTGGCGGTGCCCGCGCTGGAGCAGGTCGTCACCCAAGTCGACCCCGACCTCGGCTTCCGGCTCCTTCTCGGGCTCCTGAGGGCGTACTCCGTGCCGGTCAGCGAAGAGCGGTACGCCCGCTACGTGGACCTCGGCGAACGACTCGGCTACGGAAGGTATCCCGTCCTCGAGCTGCAGGATCTCGTTCTGCCGGAACGGCCTTGTAGGGATCGGCGTCATGGAGGGGAAGGCGAGGGCTCGCTGTGGTAGCCGTTGTCGTCGGCGACAACGGATTCGTGATCGGAGCCGATCCCGCACGACCTTCGAAGAACCGAAGAACCTGCTCGTGCAGGCTCGCGGCGAGCCGTCTCCGCTGTACGCGCCGGAGGGTCCCGGGGCCTATGAAGACCTCGGCGCCTTCGCGCGCAACATCCCACTGGACGATGACCGACTGGTCCTTCCGACAGATCTGGCCGCCGTGCTGCCTCCCTGGTCGTCGACCCGCCCGCCGGGGGATTTCGCCTCCCGGTCCGACCTGCGGCGGCAACCGCTGCGGTCGTAGCGTCACTCGCGCCCGGAATTGGGCAGCAGGGGTCGTAGTCCCGCGCAAAACACGATGCACTGCTGCTTCGGCTCCTGGCGGGCTGGCACCGCATGACCAGGCCTGTCCGGTTCTCCAACGTCGCTTTTGAACCGGAGGTACCACGGGAGGGCGCTGTAGTCGGGTCCCGACGCAGCACATAGGAAGCACACATCGATGAAGTCGAGCACTCGTCCTGGAGACGGCATTGCGGTTGGCCTGATCACACAGGACCGGTGTCCGTGAAGCCACTGTGTCTGCCGGGATGGGGAACTCTGCTCCGGAGAGACCCCGTTGGGCCGCATCCGTCGGCCCGGCGGTGGCCGCAAACGCGTCCTCGACCGGAACCCAGCCTTTCGGGAGGCCCTCCTCGCGCTGGTCGAGCCCGACGTCCGCGGAGATCCGACGTCGCCGCTGCGCTGTACCGCGGATGCCATTCGCGGGTCATGTCCGCTCATCCCGGCCGGCCGTGGGGTCCGCCTCGAGGGTTGAGCGAAGGATGGCCAGGGTTGAGGCGATGCGGGCCAGGTCGTCAGGGGGAACCGCCGCGGTCAGTGAGATGAGCTCGCTCTCGACAATGGGGCGGGAAGCGGACAACTGCTTCTCACCCGCGGATGTGAGGCGCAGGACGGACGAGCGACGGTCCTGGGGGTGCGCGACCCGCAGGCACCAGCCCGCAGCCACCAGCCGGTCGACCGCCTTGCTGACGGCCCCCACGGTGATCGCCAGTTCGCCGACGATGTCGAGCACGCGGCACCCCGGCACGCGGTCGATGATCTCCAAAAGCTCGAACTGTCCCAGCCCCAGCCCTTGTTCGGCCCGCAACCGGGCGCTCACCGTGTTGTAGAGCCGGGTCTCGACGCGGACCAGATCGGTGAAGATCGGGGTGATGTGGCTCACATTAACCTTCCAGTAGATTCCCGGGAATCATCTTCCTTGGAATCCGGTTGGGGGCAGGCAGGTGGATTCCCAGGAATCCATCCTCGCACCCCGACCCATGGAGGCCCCGCATGTCCCGACAGCAGCGCGACGCCCTGGACGCCATACTCCGTTCCGCCCCTCGCAGCGAGATGCGTCCCACTCCCGAGGAGCAGCGCAGCGGTTTCACCGCGGCTGTCACCCGCCTCGCACCGGAGGGCGTGGTCACCCGCAGGACCGTCCTGGGCGGGCGGCCGGCCCTGGTACTGGAGCCGGCCGAAGCCTCCGGCCGCGGCCGACTGCTCTACCTGCACGGCGGCGGCTACGTCATCGGCTCACCGGACACCCACGCAGGGCTGGTCGGTGAACTGGCCCGCCGCGCCGGGCTGCGCGCGACGTCGGTGGATTACCGGCTGGCGCCCGAGCACCCTTTCCCCGCGGCTGTCGACGACGGGCTCGCGGCCTACCGCGAGCTGCTGGCGTCCGGCACCGACCCACGGGACCTCGCCATGGCCGGTGACTCCGCCGGTGGCGGATTGAGCATCGCCACGCTGCTCGCCGCCCGGGAGGCGGGGCTGCCGCAACCAGCCGCCGTGGTCGTCTTCTCCCCCTGGGCCGACCTCACCCTCGCTGGAGGAAGCATCCGTTCCAAGGAGAGCGCCGACCCCATTTTCACAGAGGCCGACGTGCGCGCCTACGCCGATCTCTACGTCGGCGCAGGCGACAGGGCGCATCCCCTGGCCAGTCCGGTGTTCGCCGACCTCACCGGACTGCCTCCACTCCTCGTGCAGGTCGGGGCGAACGAGGTGCTCCTCGACGACGCGGTCCGGCTGGCCGGCCGCGCGGGCGCCGACGGCGTCGAGGTCACGCTCGAAGTCGGCCCCGGCCTCCCCCACGTCTTCCAGCACCACTACGGCCGCCTCGACGAGGCGGACGCCGCACTCGACCGCGCCGCCCGCTTCCTCACCGCCCACCTGAGCGCCGGGCGCCCGGGCGCCGACCATGTCGAACCGGTCCACTGACACCGACCCCGGCGGCCTCCACGTGATGTCGGCGACGGCCGCAGGAGCACCATGGCCGACAGGAGTGTCCGCTCGCCGGGTCGAGAAGCTGGCCGAGTCCCTTGGTGTCACACAACTGGCGAAGTCGCGGGTCTCGGCCATGGCCCGGCACCTGGACGCCGGACCGTATGCGTTCGTCTGGGGTGGATGCGCCGACCCGGCGGTGCAGCGTGGGGTACGGAGAAGGCGCTGCTGCAACGGGCGGAGCCAGTTGCGGATGGCGCTGAGGACGCAGGCGAGTGGCGTCCTCGGTCGGGGCACACCTGCCCTCCGCCGTGGGCGCCCGCTGCCCTCGGGCGCGAGAAGATCCTTTACGGCACGCGGGCGACGCCGACGTAGAAGCCGCTCAGCTCCTGGGCGGGAGCCGGTGAATCCTTGTACCACTTGGTCGCTGTGACCAGCCCTGGAGCCACCAGTTCCAGGCCCTCGAAGAACGGCTCGATCTCGGCCCGCGTACGCATGCGGAGGGGGATCTCGCCCTTGCGGTAGGTAGTGGTCACCGACTTGACGAGGTGCGGGTGCTCATCGGTGGTGCCGTGGGAGAACATGAAGTAACTACCCGAGGGCAGCGCGTCGAGAAGCGTCCGTGTAAGACCGTAGGGGTCTTCGTCGTCGGTGATGAAGTGCATCAGCGCGATCATCGACAGCGCGACGGGCCGGGTGAAGTCCAGGAACGCACGGGCGTGGGCGAGGATGGCTCCCGGGTTCCGTACGTCGGCCTCGATGTAGTCGGTGCTTCCCTCGGGACTGCTGACGAGCAGAGCCTCCGCGTGCCGCAGCACGATGGGGTCGTTGTCGGCGTAGGCGATCCGCGCCGACGGCACTGTGGCTTGGACGATCTGATGCAGGTTCGGCTGGGTCGGGATGCCCGTGCCGATGTCGAGGAACTGGTCGATGCCGTTGCCGGCCAGCCACGCCGCTGCGCGGTGCATGAACGCCCTGTTGCGCATGGCGTTGAGACGCGCTTCCGGTGGCAGCTTCGCCGCCACCTCCTCATCAACCGGATAGTTGTCCTTGCCGCCCAGCAGCCAGTCGTAGACGCGTGCCGGGTGGGGCCTGCTCGTGTCGATGCGACTTTCGGAGGAGGGGTCTGCCTTCATGCATGACTCCAACGTGTACTAGATCGCTGACCGACTCACCGAGTTCGCTTCGTGCGCTGTGGGTGGTGAGGCAGTGGAGGGCGTTGCGATTGTGCCATTGGCCCAGCCCTCGCGCAGAGTTGTCGCTCGATGCCCGCACGCTCAAGTGCGGGCCCGGGCGCCAGGTGTGTTGCCCCGGAGCGTTGTTCACACGGCTGATCGGTGGCCGCCGCCGAGGGCGGTCGCCTTGGTTGGAACCGCGAGTTCGCGTGGATCGGCAGTGGCCGTGGAGCTGGATTGGCCGTCTCGGCACGTGGCTGAGGTCCTGAAGTCTGACAGGGCGAGCCGGTGAACCTTTCCGGTCGCAGCACCAGCCCGAGATGCGACATCGTCGTCGGCTCCACAGTACGCCGGGCCATGGCCTCCGCATCGAGGCCCGCGCACTTCATCTACAACGTGAGGTGCTGCCGGCGTAGCGATTCGACCAGCGTCGTGCGCTCGTCGCCCGACCTCGGTCCGTGCTCCCGCGGGTCGTCATCGACGGCCTGCCCGCCTGCGCGGCCCCGGTCTGCATACGTGCGACGTCCCGCACGGTGGCCGCAGCCACGCCGACCGGATGCTCGGCCGCGTACTGGTCATGGGTCCTGGTGAACTCCCCCGCCACCACGGTCGGGTCCACGACGAGCGCGCCCGGCCGGGTGCGCAGGATGCGCTCGGCGCAGCCGCGCCGCGGTCGTTCCTCGACCAGCTCGACCAGACCGGCCTTCTCCAACGCCTTCAGGTGGTAGTTCAGCCGCTGCCTGGGCAGCTCCAGCTCGGCGGCGAGCCGGCTGGCCGAGCTGGGTGTGGGCAGGCGCTTGAGCAGGTCGCGGCGTACCGGCGACAGCGCGGCACGCACCCGGTCCGGCGAGTCGACATAGGTGAGGACCATGGCCCCATCTTGAACTGGGAGTGGAACGCGCTCCTTGGCCGCTCCTGCGCCCGTCGCCCGGGCGGGGCCTTGTCTGCTCGTCCGCAGAGTTCGGAAGCGGGTGCCGTGAGCGGAGCCTGTCGCGCGCGTCGAACTTCTGTCCGTGCGGAAGCGATCGGAATTGCCGCCGGTTCGAGGGGTGCGGTTCATGAAGGAACCTCCTCGATGCGACGTACCGAGGAATTTCGTCCAGCGACTGGGCGGTCGCGCAGGATTCGTAAGAATGAGGCGAAGGGAAATGTGAAAGACGGATAAAACAATGAGCTGGGACCCGCACCCCAAGAGTGCGGGCCCCAGCCACATGATGCGCGAGCCGGTGGCTCGCGACGGTTCGCGTCAGTGTCGGGCAGGAACGATGTTCTCCGCCTGCGGGCCCTTCTGGCCCTGCGTGACGTCGAAGGTAACCTTCTGGCCTTCCTGAAGCTCGCGGAAGCCGGTCGTGGCGATGTTCGAGTAGTGGGCGAACACGTCGGCGTCGCCGCCGTCCTGCTCGATGAAGCCGAAGCCCTTTTCCGCGTTGAACCACTTCACGGTGCCAGATGCCATATTGAATCTCCCTTGGGGGCAGTGCCGGACTCCGCGCTTTGCGGAGTCGAGTCGCCGCGATAATCACCCCTCCGGAAGGATCCGGAAAGCTCTGCAAAGAAAAATTCCCTGGTGACCAAAACTGCAACTGCTGTCACGCTAACACAGTGGGGTGGCAGCGGCTATGCGTTTCCGCGTGCGTCGGGCAATTCTGATCCGGCTGGAGTCTCAATTTCTGTACTGGCGAGACTAGGTATTCGTGCCGTGCTCGTCCAGCTTCCGGCGCATTTCCCGGTTCGGACGGAGGGCGTCGTCGAGCTGGTTCTCCGGAGAGATGATGCGGCACGCGGCCTCGATGGGTGTGCCCTGGCCGACCAGCTCACGGGCACGAGCGGCGATGCGCAGCTGGCGGCGGGAGTACCGGCGATGACCGCCTTCCGAACGCAGAGGAGTGATCAGTCTGGCTTCGCCGACGGCCCGGGGGAAGGCGGGGGTGGTGCTGAGAACGTCGGCGGCCCGCCCCATGGTGTAAGCGGGACAGTCGTCGTCGTCCAGGTTCCCGGCGGCGGGGGCGTTCTCAGCGGGCATGGCACCTTCGTTTTCGGGGGCGCGGCGAGGGACCCGGGCGTGCGTGGCACCCGTGCTCCGAAGGACGCAGCGCCGTCTGCATCGTGCGACAATCCTGACTCCCGCAGGCACGGAGATGTGGTCTCGCCGTGGCAGATCCCCTCCGCGCACAGCCCGACGAGTCACCGCAGTTGGCCGTCGGCCGGCGAAGAAGTGCCGCCGGAGGGGCCGAACCCGCCCGCTCGGCTCGCGAAGTGACCCTGATCCGGTGTCAGCCCAGCTGCGGACATGAGCGATTCGGCGGCTCGCTCGGTCGCCTCGGGCGGCACGACCAGCAGATCCCGGCGTCCATGGCCGGGTGCCATCAGAACGATGGTGCTCGGCGTGTGCGCCGTGGCGGTCGTGCGTAGCCGGACGACCTGGTTGCAGACGAGCATGCGGCCCGGTGCCCCGACCCACGCCGTGCCGTTGACCAGGACACCGACGATCTGGCCCCAGGCGCACGGCAGACCGGAGAGCAGCGGCGGGACTTCGGCCAGGAGATCCGGTGCCCCAGTCCAGGGTGATGGCGTGCGCGTCGCTTCCGGGTCCGGCCGGCTCCACGGCGATCACCCGGCCGGGTGCCATGACCGTGTGCGGGGCGGCGGGCCATTCGGCGGGGGCCACGGTGACCCCTACCGCGGCGCCAGGGTCCGGCTCCAACGAGCTGACGACTGAGAGAGGTTCGAGTTCCAGCGCGTCGCAGCGCGGCCGCCGGGCCCCGTCCAGCGGGCCATGGCTGACGCCGGGGCGAGGATCAGGCGGGGCGGGGGCATGACGTACGTCTGCGCGTCAGCCGCGGACGCACCTTCGGCCGGCGTTCTGGGTTCCATCGTGCGGTCCCGTCCCGGGAGTCGTGGGACGATCGCCCGCTCGGTCACTCGCCGGGAACGGCACCGCCGGTCGCGCTGCGCGAAATGCTCTCGGTACGGTCAGGCTGCTCCGGGCCGAGGAGGAGCGGGTGGGTCAGTCGTCCGGCTGTGTCTTCTCCGTCTCTTTCCGATCCTTCTGTTCCTCCTGCTCCTCCTCCCGCTCCTCCATCAGCCGGATGCCCTCGTGCGTCAGTGAGACGGCTGCGGGGGTCCGGTGCGAGGTCCATTCCACGCTGATCAGGCCCTCGTCAGCCAGATAGGCGCAAGCTGCGAAGAGGTCGTCGTCGGGCAGGCCCAGCTCGGCGCGGAGCGCCGATCCGCTGACCTCGGGCCGATTGAGCTCGACGGCTCCGTACAGGGATCGCAGGACCGCCTCCCGGTTGTTCTTGCGTTCGCGGAGTTTCGTCATGGCTGTCGTTCCTCGAGGTGACGGACGCGACGGCGGATCCTAGTGGCCTCACGGACCCGGGTCATACCTCGTCGGCGTGCGCCTGCGCCTGCTCTGTCGATTCACTGGTCGCGAGCCAGGACCGTGCGGGTTCCGCGGCGTGCGCGGTGTCGAGGGTGAGATGGAGCCGGGTCCCCTCGCCGTGGCCGACGGGGTAGCTGCGCTGCTCGGTCGAGGCGAAGCAGCGCCGGAGCACTTCGGCGACGCGTCGGGCGACCTCCGGCGTCGCGGCGACGATGCGGACCTCGGCGTGGCTCTCGGGGGGCAAGGGCTCGTGCTCCATACGGACCTCCTGGCAGGCGGCGGGTACGAACCACGAATCCGGGCACTGGCCGACACGCCGGGCGACGGTGCGGGGGCTGCGTCGCGGTTCCACGGCGGCCCTCTTCTGAAGGGTATGCCGGGTAAGGGCGGCCGTGCGTCCCAGGGCCGACCAGGCGACCGGCCGCCCGACCGAGCCCTGATCTTGCTACTCACTCCTGTCGGTGGGGTGCTCGGGGTGCTCGACCGGTTCCCCTTTCGTGGTGTTTGCACCTCACCCGATAGGAGCATATGCTCCTATGTAGATTTGATCTCCATGGCATCGTTGAGGAAACAAAATGATCAATACAGAGGATCTGGTCAGCCGGAACGCCGCGTTCGCCGCCCGTGGCGCGCATGAGGGCCTGCACATCCTGGGCAGCGGCAACCTGATGGTCATCGGGTGCGTCGACTCCCGTGTCGATCCCAGCCACGTGCTCGGGCTGGACCTCGGCGAGGTCACGGCGATCCGCAACGTGGGCGGACGCGTCACCCCGGCCGTGCTCCGCACCCTGCTCATGCTCGCGAAGGTCAGGGAGGCCCACCGCGGCGACCGCCCCGCAGGCACGCACATCGTGGTCATGCACCACACCGAATGCGGCATCAAGGACATCGCGGCGTTCCCCGACATGCTCGCGAACGACTTCGACATCCCCGTCGAGGCCCTGGACGAGAAAGCCGTCATGGACCCGGTCGCCGCCGTCCGGCACGACGTCGGGTTCCTCAAGGAGGTCCTCAATACCAGGATGCCCGGAGGCCTCGTGACAGGGATCGTCTACGACGTCGAGACCGGACGGATCGAGGTCGTCGTCCCGACCGCGAGGGCCGGGGACGAATAGGCACCGGCTTCGCCCACCTCGGCGAGGAACACCAAGGCATCGCCCGACAGAGGCGGCCGGGTTCCGTCCGTGAGGGCAGACCCGATGCGACCGCCCAGGCACGAACGCGGCGGCACAAGGCCCCGTCGAAGCCTTCGTCGAACGCTACAAGACGGCCTTCGGGCAGTAGGTCCTGGCTGTCGGCGTGGGCAAGCCATCGCCTCTGCCTCGCGCCGCGAACAAGAGGCGATGCGCCGCACGTCGGCGCGATGGCCCGCCGACGGGCGCCGCCATCGCGCGGCGCGAGCAGTTGCCCCTGATTCCCGCACGCACCGATGAGCAGCGCAGCACCACCGCAGGCCGGGTGGCCTCGAAAGCAGCCACGGAGCCCGGTCGGCCGCCTTGGTGCGCAGCCCGTCCGGCCTGTGTCCCGGCTGCGTGCGCCCCAGCTCCTGAACCACTGTGGTGGTTGTGGCGATGCCAATGCCCCCTCGCGGCCGTCACGGCACACCCGCCTGATCGGGCCGAAGCAGTAAGAACTCCTAACAAAGTGAGAGGTTGACCAGTCGGCGCCAGCAGATGATGCCGCAGGCCAGGCTGAGGAACGCTTCGTGGATGTCGTCGCGGATT
>NZ_JBIAXT010000056.1:0-28480 GCF_042896945.1 Streptomyces sp. NPDC001222 | reverse complement strand
CACTCCAAGCCTTCGACATCACCTTCGACGGCCGGCTCACCGCCGGACGCCGCTGAACGAAACCGACCGAGTTCCACCGTTCGCTACACAGACCCAGCACATGCCGCGCCACCGCTTCTTCCAGCCTCCCACCGGTCCGATGGATGTCAAACAAGCGCTTGCGAGCGATTCCCATGGCGTGCGCACAGCCGTGTTGCGGGCGCCGGGATGTCAGACGCTAGATGTTCTGGAACTCGTTCGGCAGTTGCGACCTCACATCCTGGAACTCCGTGACGGGGACGGCCTCTCCCAGAATCATGAAAACCGCCGCAACGCCCCTGCGCGCCAAGGTCTCATCGACGCCCGCACACTCACTCACTCACTCACTCACTCACTGGCCGGACGAACTCGGCAACGCCGAATTTCTGGGCAACATCCTCCGGTGGCACCAGGGGCGGGGCGATCTCGGCGGGCAGGACGTCGGCCAAGTGCCTGGCCTCGCCGCCGGTGATCCGCTCGGCCAGCGTCAGCATCGTGGCCCGCGTCAGTTCCCTGAACAACGCTGCCCCAAACGGTGATCGAAATGCTGGCGCGCTGGCGGCCGCTGCCGAAAGCGCCGGTCACCGCCCGTCCTCTTCGCTCTCCTCGGTAAAGGGGCGCACCGCGTCCAGCAAGGCTTTCAACGCACCGGTGAGCATCCCGAGCTCGGCGACGCGCTGGGCGTACGCATCCTGCTGGTACTTCCCCTCGGCGTGCTCGGCCCGCTCGCCGACGTTCGCCAGGATCTGCTCGGCGGCCTGAGCCGCGGCGCGCAGGGCGGCACGTTCGATATTGCCGGGCATGTGATCTCCCATGGATTCGGCCGTCGGGCACAGGATTCCCCGGAGTGCTTCGACATCGCCGGCTGCCGGTTTTGCCAGGAATGCCACGGGTAGGGCACGAGTACGAAGTGCCCCGGGACAAAACTGAGGAGGAGATATGTCTTCTACCAGCGTACGTGACGTCCTGGACGCGCTGCAGGACGTCGACTTCCCTGCGGGCAAAGAGGAACTGGTCCAGGCCGCCGAGAATGCCGGAGCGTCCGAGGAAGTGGTCAAGGCGCTTCGCGCCATTCCCCCGGACGAGTATGGCAACCGGGATGAGGTGGCCAGGTCGGTGCGCGTCGACCCGGCATCCGACCTGGATCTGAGCGCGGCGCAGCGCGCGGAGCAGGCCCGGCGCGGCGGCCGCCCCGGCCAGTCGCAGCACCTGCGTGACGTCCCCAAGCCGCCCGTTCAGGACGAACTCGACCAGTCCTGATCCGCGCGCCCTGGCGGAGCCCGGGCTCACCGCGTGGACACGCAACCCTCTCGCCGAGTTTGACCATCTGCGCGACGTCCGCGATGCCGAGGAGGCGGTCGCCGGTCAGTTGCGGGCGGATCGGGCCGCCGAACTCCGCGAGGGATCACCGGCAGACACTGGAGGACCACATCCCCGAGCTCAATCGCCGCCTGGAGCAGCTGACCGCCCGAGGACCGTTGTCCGAGGCCTTCATCACCCTGGGCGGTCAGGCCAGGGGCACCGGCCGCGTGCTGTGGCGGCTGATGTCGGGGCTGCCGTCAGCCGTGCGGACCGGGCACGATGGTCACACTCCGCAACGCCTCCGGAAAGGACATCGAGGAGGAGTTCGCCGTCGCGACCAAGGCGGCGGCCGACCGCGCGGCAGAGCGTTTCGCCGATGAGATCGGCGACAGCCTCGACGCCAACATGCTCCGGGGCATCCGCACCGACGACGAACGGGTCCTCAACAACATGGACCACAGCCTGGAAGAGGCGGCAGACGTGGTGGTCCGTGTCAAGACCAGCGAGGCCGGCGGCGGAGCCGCACCGGCCTCCTGAGCCGTGCCGCCATCCTCATCCGTCCCCGGGTGCCGGACCGCCCGGACGGATGCGTCGCGCTCAGGCGCCGTGCGCGTCCCGGACGCCGAGTTCGTCGATGTGCCCCAGCAGGTCGAGGGGGTCGGCGTACACCCGGAACGCCTGGGCCCGCTCCAGTTCGTCCTGCCCGTATCCTCCGGACAGCAGCCCCACTCCGAGTGCCTCCGCTCGCCGCGCAGCCAGCAGATCCCACACACTGTCTCCGACGACGACACAGTCGCGGGCGGGGATGCCGAGCCGCGCCGCGCCCGCCAGGAACAGATCGGGGTCGGGTTTGGCGCGGCTGACTTCCTCGCGGGTGACCGTCGGCACGTCAGGCGGCACGGCGAGTCTGGCGAACATGGGTGCGGCATCGTCCCGGCGGGCGCTGGTGGCGATCGTCCAGGGGACGCCGCAGTCCGTCAGCGTCCGCAGAAGCTCGGCGGCTCCGGGCAGCGGCCGGATGGCGTTCGTCCAGCCTTCGAAGTGGCGGTGATGGGCATTTTGCAGTTCATCGGCCTCCCTCGGCGTCAGCCGTACGCCGGTCTCGCGCATCATGGCCTGCACGAGCAGGCCACCGCTCATCCCGATCCTCCGGTGGATCCGCCAGATCGCCAGGCCGATGCCCATCTCACTCAACGCCTGCTGCCAGGCGATGACGTGCTGGTAGACGCTGTCGACGAGTGTCCCGTCCAGGTCGAAGACGAACGCCGCGGGCCGGGTGGGCCTACCGTCGGACATCTTCCACATCCCTCCCGTCAGCGGCCGACCCGGCCGCCGGGGTATGGGCACCGGAGGACAGCCGCTGCGCCCGGGACTCCTCGACCGTGTCCTTCGGGGCGGTGCGGAAGCGGCCAGGGCCCCAGGGGCGCCCCCTGACGGCCTGTTCAAGCGCTCGCCGGCCGAGCGGCCCGTACCGTTCGAGTGCCGCCGCCACCTCGTCGATCTCCTCGTTGTGCGACCGGTCGGCCATAAGGGCGGTGCGGCTGGTCGGACCACCGGTGCCGGCCGTCTCGTGGGAGTACGGCGGACCGCCGGTGCCGGCCGTCCCCGGGGAGTACGGGGGACCGCCGGTGCCGGCCGTCCCCGGGGAGTACGGCGGACCGCCAGCACCTGCCCGGGTACGGCGGGCGCCGGCCCGCTCGTGCCCGGACGAATGCCATGCTGCGCGCCGGGTATGCGATCGGCATCGGTGCACGGTGACCAAATCGCGCGATCGGAATCGACCCAGCGGGCTGAGACACCGCGGACGAGCGGGCGCTCGCGCAACGAGGCAATCTGCCGGCGTTCCAGCGGAGACAGGTACCGCCCGGACCGGGAGCCCTCCGGGAGATGGTCCGGCTGTGGGCCACCGTTCTCCGCCCGCCACCGGTACCCGGTCTTCCGCCCGATCCCGAGCTGCTTGCACGCGTCCACGGTGCGCACCCCGGCCGCCGGCAGCCGCCAGCACTCCGCCTCGAGCTCCAGCCTGCGCTTATGTCCCCGCCTCGCGATCAACACACCCCTAATGATCAAGGAATGTTGCGACAACGCTAGAACCCAAGGACCCATAGGGGTCACGGTTCAAGGACGGTACGCCTCGCCTCCAGCGTGTCGACGGTGTCCTTGCCCTCCTGCCGGAGGACGTCTTCGGTGAACCGGATGATGGTGTTGACGATGCCCCGGATTGCGCTGGGAACGCACTCACGTGTCCACTCCTCAGCCGCTTGAAGCACAGCCCCTCCTCCACCCCGGCCGCCGGCACGCCAGCCAATCCCGCGCCACGGCCGGGGCGCAGTCGACGGGCACAACGTGAACGGCGCCGCCAGGCCGCGGTGCGCGAACAACGCCTCCAGCGCCGCACGACGCCGCGCGAACGGCCAGCCGGTCAGATCGTCGCCTCGGTGGACCAGACCGAAGGCCACGAAGTGCGGCGACCACTCCCGCGGTGCCTGGGCGGCCGTCGTCCCGCGTCCGGCGAGCCGCTGCTACAGCCGCTCGAACGCCCTGTCCCGCTCGGCACACCACCAGCTCGCCATCGAGAGCGCTCGTAGGTCAGCCCAGCACCTCTTCGATCGGGGCGTCGGCGTCCGCGTAGCGCACGAGCTTGCGGTTCGTGAATTCCACGATGCCCACGTCGCCGAGTTCGCGCCCGTAGCCGGAGCGCTTGATGCCGCCGAAGGGCAGCTCCGGTCGGGACGCGGTCGGGTGGTTGATCCGCACCATGCCCGCCTCCAGCCGGTCCGCGACCCCGCGAGCACGTTCCGGGTCGGCGGCGAAGACCGCGCCTCCCAGGCCGTAGGGGGAGGTGTTGGCCAATGCCACGGCCTCGTCCTCGCCCTCGCCCTCGTCCTCGCCCTCGCCCTCGTCCTCGCCCTCGCCCTCGCCCTCGTCCTCGCCCTCGCCCTCGTCCTCGTCCTCGTCCTCGTCGGCGATCCGGTAGACCGTGGCGACGGGCCCAAGAGCTCTTCCCGGTAGGCCCGCATGTCCGGTCGTCGAAGCGCGGGACGACCGGCAAAGATCTGCGGACCTAGCGAGCGCAGCCCCACTGTCCAGAAAGGCGCCAAGTGCCGTGGCGCGACTCGGCTCCCGTGCCGCCGGGGGCGCTCGCATTCCTTCGGTCGTCAGCGGTTGGTCCGTGCGTCGGGGCACGGACCGCTCGCCGTGACCCTGCCGACGACGTGCGGAAGCAGCGGACGCGAGCCGGCGCCTGTCCTCGACGACCTCGCCGACGTCGCCCGGCGCGCCCGCAACATCGTCGAGCGGGCCCTGAACCGCGACGGCCGCGCCCTCGCCCTCGACGTGCCGTGCCCCTGGTGCGGCGGCGAGCTCACCGGCGAGACCCAGCCCGGCGGCGAACCGATCGTGACCTGTTGGCGGGGCGAGGCGTGCCCGGCGCCCGTCCTGCTCGACCACCGCCGGCGTGCGTGGCGGGGCGCCGACCTGGTCGGACTGTGGGGCGCAATAGAGGCCGCCCGGGAGCGGGCCGAGGAGCGGCAGGAGTAGCGCGCAGACGAGAGAACGCACACGGCGCGCGGAAGGGGGGGTGTCCGCGCGCCGTTCGGTCAGAGGTCGTTCCCGTGAGCAAGCTCCACGATGACAGCCCAGAGCGCACGAACGCTCAGGGCCACCAACATGCGCGCAGCCAGTTCCCGGGCGACCTTTGCCCGTTTGGTCGACGGTCCGTCGGCCATATCTCCCACCTCCCTGTGTTGGGGATCGTCGCGGCCGCCCACCCTGGACAACCCATGGGACAAACGGGCGTCGCCACGATCCCGCCCCCCAAGGAGAGGTAGAGACCCAACCAACTTACCGACGCATCCGGGCAATTGGTAGAACACCTACCCTTGTGAACCAAGTCCAGAACTAAGTACAGTTGCGACCACGCCGGACGTCACACGGCCCGCCACGCAGGGAGCAACCCCCATGGACATCTGCGCCGTTCGAGGCGGCCGCAGCAAGCGGACCGGCCACTACCGCCGCTCCGGCACCCGCGAGCTCTACTGCGGCCGACCCGCCGGCACCAAGAACGGCCACGGCGCCACGCTCCGCGGCTGGAAGATGTGCACCCGGTGCGTCAGCCGACCGGGCCGCCGCAACCGCGACCGCCGAGGCGCGACTCAACCCGGCGCCCGCCGCCGAGCAGGCCAGCACCGCCGGCACCTGGCGCGCCGAGTGGATCAGCACCCCGCGCCGCCTCGCCCGCACCGACCCTGTTCGACGTCGAGCCCGAGGTCGAACAGGGCGCCCTGTTCGCATAGCCCGTCCGGCCCGCCTCGACCGGGGCGGGCCCCCACGAAGACAGGAACACCCGAGATGAACGACGAGCAGCCGCGCAACGACGATGTGATCCCCCGCACCGGCGCCCGCCCCACCGGGCCGACCCTCGACGGGTTCCGCAGGCACCTGCTCGACGACGCAGCACGGGCAGGGTTCATCCAATCCAGCATGCTCGAAGTCGTCGTCCGCCTGCTCGACACCTACACCGGCGACCACCCCGGAGCCCCCGTGCCCGGGAACGACACCCTCAGCCGCAGGAACCTGTACAGCGTCGCCAGCACCTACCGCCACACCCAGCACCACCCCGACGGCGACGTCGACGGCCTGCTCGACGACTACGCCAAGGAGTTCAGCCTCGCCGACATTCGCATCCTGCGCGTCGCCGCCGAGGCCGTCGCCGCCGCCACCCCGCGCGCCATCAAGGCCGCCAGCGACCGTGGCATGAAGCCGCCACAGATCGCCGCCGAGCTGGGAGTAACCGAGTCGTACGTCTACCGGATCTTGCGCAAGCGCCCCACCGTCAAGCAGTAGCCCGCATACGCATGCGGCCCGCGACCGGTGACGTCACCACCGGGCGGGCCCAACTAACCACCGGGAGCGACCCCCAGTGGCCACCACCAACCCTACCGGCGCCCTTGACCTCGCCGCCCGCTGCGCCACCGTGCGCCAGCTCGCCGATGACGGCATGTCTCACCGCGCTATCGCGCGCCGCCTCGGTATCCATCACCGCACCGTGGCGCGCGACTTCGATGCCACCCCCGCGCCGGCCGAGGCGCCACCGGCCGCACCGGCCGCACCACCCGCCCCGACCAGCGGCGCACCCAGCGCGCCACGCCTGCTGCACCCCTTCGACCCGGCGCTCATCCAAGACCTCAACGTGCTCGCCGACCCGCGCACCGGCGCACTTCCCTCGCCCCTACTCCGCGCCATCCACGCCGCCGCCGACCACCGCCGCGCCAAGATGCGCGCCGCCGCGGCGCACCTCGCCTTCGAGGCGTAGCCGACGGAAGGACGAATGCCCCGCCCATACGACATGGGCGGGGCGTTCGTGACGCCTAGTACGGCATCGCTGGGCGATATCGCATCACCAACAGAGGCAAGGTGCTGGCTAGTACCGCGCAGAGGACTGCGACGACCTGCGGGTTAAGCCAGGGGGCGACGGCCGCGACGACGATCACAATGACGACAAGCCTCCACGGAAGCCGCCGCCACCGGCACCAACGCGGCAGACTGGCGCCACCTTTACGGAAGATCGAATAGGGCACAGCCGCTCCCGGAATGGGCCGACCACTACAAGCGCATGCGGATTGACGACACCTGGTACGCAGGCGACGCGCGCCGCCTCGCCCGCATCTACAGCCACCATGCCCCGCCCGCGGAGCGCCGTTGGCGAGCGGCGCCCCCACAGCCGGCCGCCGCGACCACCGGTTGCACGTGCCGTTGCCCATCGACATCGCCTCGACGTCCGCCCACCTGTTGTTCGCCGAAATGCCGTCGATCAAGGTCACCGACCAGACGACACAGCAGCGCCTCGACGACCTGCTCGACCGCAACCGCGCGCAACAGGTGTTCCTCGGCGCCGCCGAGCAGGCCGCCGCCCTGTCCGGCGTGTTCCTGCGGACCACGTGGCACAAGGCACTCGCCGACTACCCGCTCATCACCGTCATGCAGCCCGACAGCGCCATGCCTAAGTTCCGGTTCGGCATGCTGCGCGCCGTCAACTTCTGGCGAGAGTTGGGCGGCTCGACGGATCAGAACGTGTGGTGGCACATCGAGCGCCACGAGCCCGGCCGCATCGTGCACGCCCTCTACCAGGGGACTGCCGACAGCATCGGGCGCACCGTGCCGCTCGCCGAGCACCCCGACACCGCCGACATCGCCGCGCCCCTCGACCCCCAGGGCGACGGACAGTCCATCGCTACAGGGATACGCGAGCTCAACGCGTCATACGTGCCCAACATGCTGCCGAACCGGCTGCACCACCGGGCGCCCATCGGTCGCAGCGACTACGCCGCCCCGTTGCACGACCTGTTCGACAGCCTCGACGAGGTATGGACGTCGTGGATGCGGGACATCCGCCTCGCCCGCGGACGGCTCATCGTCCCCGACGGGTACCTCCGGAACGAGGGGCCCGGCGCCGGCGCGACGTTCGACGACGACCGCGAGGTGTAGGCAGCGCTGAAGATCCCGCCGGCCGAGGCCGGATCCGCGATCACGGCCACGGCCGAATCGCTGGTGCGGCAGGCCGCCCAGTCCGCTGGATGCTCCGCCAAGTCGTTCGGCCTCGACGTCAACGGCGCGCCGGTCACCGCCACGGAGTCCGACAGCCGAGATCAGCGCAGCATGGTCACCAGGTCGAAGAAGGCCGGTTACTGGCGGCACGCGCTACAAGAGCAGCTCTACGTACAGATGCAGCTCGACGCGATCCTGTTCGGCCAGCGGATCAGGCCCGAGCGCCCGTCGGTCGAGTCTAGGCCCGGGGTCGCCGAGTCGATGCAGTCGACCGCGACCACTCTCGAACTGCTCAACCGCGCCGACGCCGTCTCCACCCAGACCAAGATCAAGATTCTTCACCCGGAGTGGGACGACACCGCGGTACAGACCGAGGTCTCGGCTATCCTGGCCGAGACTGGCGCCGACGCACCCGTTCCAGTCGGCGACTTCCCCATCTGACGCTATTCGCCCTCCGCGAACACGCCACGACGTGAGTGCATTTTCAGTAAAAAGTGATCATGCCACGACGGTTGCGACACCCACTCACCCGCATCCCGCTGCAAACGCACAATCGCCGCATCGAGAAGGTAATAGAACAAAGGTCTGCAGAAGAGGCAAAAATCGCAACGCGTCGAGAGAGGGTAAATACCGCTCTCTCGGTTTTGGCCAATCTCTTCGCCATCCCCGCCCTCATCATCGGCCTCCTCACGTACACAGATCAAAGACAAAGCGATGAGGTGAGTGCCAAGAAAGAGGCCGGTAGGGTTAATTTCTGGCGGGACATGACCACGGAGGATAATTCCCCGCAACCATCGACGACGTTGGTGGTCGAGAACCGCAGCCTAACCTCTGCACTACACACGATCATCGTGACGAAAACGGCATCCATCGGCGTTTATGATTATTTCGACTTCTCCCTAGTTCCCCCATGCACCAGGGAGACCTACACCCTTGGGGTCAACGGGAAGCGCCTGGATGCGATCGAAAATTTCGGAGAACTAGAACTTTACTTCGAAGATCCAGCCGGAGAAATATGGAAATCGAGCGATGACGGCGCTGTAACACGAGTGGGGAATTTCCCTGACGTGGACGATGATTACGTGAAGAAATGGAAGCTAAGTAACAAATTCACGCCCCTGGAGGCGTGCGGCTAAAAGCGTCCAAGCGTTTGGGGGTGGGTGTGCCGATCCACCCCGGAATGGTCGAAAACCTCGCCGTCGGCACCCGCAACCTGTACCAGCAGGCCGAGGAGCGCCTGTTGGGCATCATCGCCCGGCAGCTCGCCGCCGGCCTCGACGCGCCCGGATGGATCGAGCGCAAGCTCGTAGCCGTGCAGGCCATACGCCGCGCGTCACAGGGTGTCGTCGACGAGCGCGGTAAGGCCGTGACGCTGGAAGTGTTCGACGTCGTCGCCGAGGCGTTCAACGTTGGACACCGCGCCGCGGTTGCCGAGCTCGGTGCCCTGTCCGACACCGCGCGCCGCCTGGTCGACGACGTCACGCCTAACGCGCAGGCCGTCGACCGCCTCGCCGCCGAGACCGTCGACCTGTTGACCGAACGGCACCGCTCGATTCTCCGCAACGTCGACGACCGGTACCGCGCCATCGTCGCCGAGGTCACCGCCACGCCCTTGCTCGGCACCGGCACCCGCCGCATGATCCACACCGCATGGGCCCTCGGCGCCCTCGACGACCTCAAGCATCTGAACCTGCGCAAGTGGGCCCACAAGCTCGGCTTCCGCGGCCACTTCTCCACCAAGACCCGCACCTACTCCACCACCCTCGGCGCCCTCCGCAACGCCCGCGCCGCCTGGCACTGCCTGGCACCGCCGCAACACTCCTCCGCCCTCACCGACCACCCTCCTTCTCGCCCACTGGGCCTACCACGGCACCGGCCTCACCCCCGACCTCGAACGTCTCGCCGCCCTCATCGGCGGCCCGATGCGTGGACAGGCGGTGACCACTCGAGCGTGACGACGAACTCCTCACCGTCCCCGAAGCGATGGCCCGCCTCAAGATCGGCCGCTCCCTCTACGACCTGATGCGCACACGCCGCCTGGCCTCGCTGACCGTCGGCCGCGCCCGCCGCATCCCCGCCCACGCCCTCGCTGACTACGTCCATCGCCACCTGGAAGAGGCCGCCCGATGACCGCCCCCGAGAGCAAGACTGCCCGTGCCAATGGCGAGGGCACCATCTAGCAGCGCAAGGACGGGCGCTGCAAAGCCCCCGGCTACGTCCTCGCCGCCAACGGCACCCGCAAACGCGTCCGCGTCTGTGGCACCACCCGCAGAGAGGCCGCCGACAAACTCGCCGAGAAGATCGCCGACAGCAACCGCGGGCTGCCCGTCGCCACCGCCCACAGCACCGTCGGCGACTACCTCACCTACTCGCTCGGCAGCGTCGCCGTCCACCGGCTCCGCGAGAACACCCACACCCGCTACGCCACCTGCGTCCGCCTCACCTCATCCTCGGGCTCGGCACCAAGAAGAACGCACGCCTCACCGCCAAGGACGTCCGCACCTTCCTCGACCGCCTCCGCACCACCTGCCAGTGCTGCACCCCGGGACTCGACAACGAACAGAAGCAGTGCTACGCCATCGGCGAGTGCTGTCAGAAGCGGCTGTCGCCCTTGACCGTGACCTACGTGCACTCGGTCCTCAAGTCCGCCCTGGAACACGCCGTCCGGGAAGACGAACTCCCCCGAAACGTCGCCCGGAACGTCAAGACCACCGCACCCAGGCCCAGGCGCTTACAACCCCTCACCGCAGCCGAAGCCCGCCAGTTCCTGGACACGGCCCGCACTGACCGGCTCCACGCCGTGTACGAACTCGCCCTTCGCACCGGCCTCCGCAAAGGCGAACTCCTCGGCCTCCACCGGGAAGACCTCGACCTCAACGCCCGCAGCGTAGCCATCCGCTGTCCACAATCACGGGAGAACTTCACCCCCGCCCAGAACTCGTACCTGCGGCCAACAAGATCCTGGGCTTCCCAAACCGCCGACAATCGGCCACGACGGCTCTGTCGCGGCCGCTGTCTGTAATTCGTAGGCACAGGGGTCCCGCAACCTCCTACGAGGAGTAGGAGCGACCTCCCCCCGATGACGTCGTGCGGCAGTGCCGGGCGCTGATTGAACCGCAGGACCGCAGGCACTGAAGGTCGCCCAGCACGGCGCAGGCTCACCGGATACACGGCCGACCGCTTCAGCAATGACGTCTCGAAATCCCGCCGGTACGGGCCGGCCTTTCGTCGGTCGACGAGGTCGGGGATGCGGTGCTGCAGATCGGGCTCGGTTGTGGCCGACCACCACGAGAGTGGCTGACAGGCTCGCAACCCAGTTCCCGCACGAGCCGGCGGAGCAGTACGGCTGAGGCAGACGTACTCCGCCGTGTCACGTTTCCATGGCTCGATCCGACCAAGTCTCTGAACCTGGCTGTACGCGAGGGGAGAGGAAATGACGAGGAGGAAAGTCGATGCCTGACATCTCGCAGGGTGACATCGAGAACTGAGCCGACGCCTGGAGGCGCCGCGCCCGCATGGCCGACGAGCGTGCGCGGACCACGATCCTGCCGCTGCCGGCTGGGGTGCTCCACCGGCGGGTGTGGCGTCGAAGGATGCCAACTCGCCGCATCTGACATGACATCGTCGGCCGGGATGGCACCGGCCCGGGGCGGCTGAGGCCGGGAGTGGGGAGAGCGGGATGCAGATGGACGACAACTGGTTCGCCGAGCAGTTCGAGTTGCACCGGCCGCGGTTGCGGGCGGTGGCGTACCGGATGCTCGGCACGCTCACCGACGCCGACGACGCCCTCCAGGAGGCATGGATCCGCACGACCCGCTCCGATGCCGGTACCATCGAGAGCATTGACGGCTGGCTGGTCACGCTGGTCGGCCGGGTCTGCATCGACATGCTGCGTGCCAGGAAGTCGCGACGCGAGCAGCTCACCGGATGGCTTCCCGAGCCGGTCGTCACCACCGGCGAGACGGTTGACCCGGAGCAGGCGAGCCTTCTGGCCGACTCGATCGGACTTGCTCTGCTCGTCGTCCTGGAAAGCCTTGAGCCCGCCGAACGGCTCGCGTTCGTGCTCCACGACATGTTCGGCGTCCCGTTCGACGAGATCGCCCCGATCGTGGACCGTACCCCGGTGGCGGCGCGCCAACTCGCCAGCCGCGCGAGGCGGCGGCTGCGCGGGACCGCGACCGTACCAGACGCCGACCTCCGCACCCAGCGCCGGGTCGTGGACGCGTTCCTCGCCGCGTCCCGGGCGGGCGACTTCGAGGCACTCCTCACCCTGCTCGACCCCGACGTGGTGTTCCGCGTCGACACCGGATCACAAACCTGGCTCGCACCGGCGCTGCTGACCGGCGCGGCCGATGTCGCGGCCCACGCCGCGACGCACGGCCCTCGGTTCGCCACGCTGTGCGAACCGGCCCTGGTCAACGGCGCCGCCGGAATCATCGCCAGGACCAGGTCGAGCGTGGTCGCGGTCGTAGGGATGACCGTCGTCTCCGACCGCATCGCCGAGATCGACCTGGTCCTGGACGCAGCCAAGCTCGCCACCCTGACGATCTGCTGATGAGGACCACGACAGCGCCCTGGAGCGCGGGTACGGGCGGGCGACCCGCCGTGGCGAACTCCTGGAAAAGGCCCCAGGAACGGGACGGCGGCGTCCCCAGGATCACCGAGCCGAATGTCGCTCCGTTGCTTGGAGCGGACCTCTGGTGGCTACGCGAAGCCGGGCCGCGCCGTCGTCGTCGACACGGGCCGGGACGTGGCAGGACGGCAACGGCACGCTGCGCAACTGTTCGATAGAGACCGCACGTCCTACCCACCTACGTCCACCCGGACCGTGTCGGCTGAGCTTGCGAGTTCGCCGACCGGACGGCCCACCAGACCGCCGCTGCCATCCTCGAGGCGGGAATCCTCGCGAGCCTCTACGGATTCGAACTCCACGAGCGGCTCGGCCTCGATCCTGCGACGAGCCCTTCCCGGGCTGCTGCTCAGCGTCATGCCCGGGCCCGGGTTCGACACGCGGACCTACCAGATCGAGCCGATGAAGACGATCCGCCCGCTGCAGAACGGGGACACCATTGGCCTGCGCGACCGCGCGCTGTCGGTCTGCCATCCGCCGGGTCACACCGCCGCGTGCATCGCCCTCCCCGAGCACCGCACCGGGGTGCCGTACGCCGGCGACGTGATCTACGACGGCCGGCTCATCGTCAGCCTTCCCGACTCGGCCCTGCGCGCCCACCGGCCAAGCATGCAGCGGCTCGCTCGGCTGGACGTGTCCGTCGTCCGCCCAGGCCACGGACACAACTTCGGCCCCGAGCGTCTGCGGCAACTGACGCGCGCGCAGGTGACCGGCGCAGCCGGGGCGACCCCTGCGCCTCAGGCTGAGCGAGCGGGTGGCCGCAGGCGCCGCGCCCGGCACTGTCACATCTACGGCGGCTGATCCGACTTCACCTCGGAACCATCGCCCAACAGGACAGAGGTACCCGAATGAAGCTCGTCATCTTCGGTGCGAACGGCAAGACCGGCCGCCTGCTCACCCGCCAAGCCCTGGAAGCGGGACACCGGGTGACTGCGGTCACCCGGCATCCCGACGTCTTCCCGCTCGCCCACGAGCATCTCGACGTGGTCCCGGCCGACGTCTACCTCGAGGACGACGTCGTGAAGGCCGTCCGCGGTGCGAACGTGGTGCTTTCGGCGCTCGGCGTGCCCTTCAGCCGCGACCCGATCAGCGTCTACAGCACAGGTGTCGCGAACATCGTCACCGCGATGCGCCTACACGGTGTCACCCGCATCGTCGCCGTCAGCTCCAGTGCGCTGGACCCACGTCCGCACGCGGAAGGCGGCGTCGTGCTCAACCGGGTGGTGCAGCCGCTGATCACCCGAACGATCGGCAGGACGACGTACGCCGACATGACCGCGATGGAGACGCTCCTCGCGGACAGCGACCTCGACTGGACGGTCATGCGTCCCTCCGGACTTTTCGACGCCGAGAAGGTCAGCGACTACCGCCTCCAGGAGGACCACGCGGACGGCGTCTTCACCAGCCGGGCCGACCTCGCCGCCTGCCTCCTCGCGCAGGCCGGGGACGGGCGGTGGAGCAGCAGGCGAGTAGCCGTGACGACCCCCGAGGGCGCACCGACCCTGTGGCAGCTCATACGGCGCGAGGCCTTCGGCAAGAGCCCGGAATGAGTCGTCGACCCTGACGACCGGAAGGAGACCACCATGTTCGACGTCACTGCAGGGATTGCGCAGGGCTTCCTCGCGCTGTTCTTCCTCGCCGCAGGCCTGCCCAAGGTGATCGGCCGCGGCATCGACCGCTGGGTCGGCTTCGACGATCTGCCGCGGGGCCTCACGATTGTCATCGGAGCCGCCGAGGTCGCCGCCGCCGTCGGCCTGGTCGGGCCGCAGATGCTGGCCACGCTCAGTGGACCACCCCGCTGGCGGGCATCGGCATCGCCGTGGTTTCGCTGATGGCCAGCGGTTTCCACATTCGCGAGGGTGAGTGGCTCGCCGCGCTGGAAACCGCGCTGTGGGCCTCGTTGGCAGGCTCTGTCACCGTCTCTCGCTGGGGGCTGCTGAGCACGGGGCCGTCGGTCTCGAAGAACCTCCTTGTCCCCGTCCTGCTTCTCCTCCTGCCCGGCATCGTCGTCAACCTGGTCGTCCTGACGCGGAAGACCGCCCCGTAGCCGGTCCGGGCCGACGAGGGCACCGTGCGGGAGCAATTCACCGCTTTGACGAGATCGGGACGAGTGGGACCGCTGGGACGACTGACGGTTCACGTCGGCTGACCGCGCGGCAACTCGCCGGGCTCAGGCCGCGTGAGAAGCATGAAGAGCACCATCCGGCGGCACGGGTACGAGGACAGCGTGGCCGGGTAGGCTCCGGGACGCAGTCGTCCGGCTCACAGACCGTGTTCGTCCATCAGGCGGATCAGGTTCCGCTTGCGTTTCTGGACGGTGCGCAGGGTCGTGACGTATGCGGTGAACTCATCCGGCGTAGCCAGGCGACGGCGTGCCAGCCGGCCCACCGGGCCCATCCAGGGGCAGCTCCACCTCATACCGTTCCGTGCCGTGAACGCTTGCGGTGACCCAGCCGTCACCGACCTCGACTCCGGACGCCGCATCCAGGTATCTGAGCGCGCGCTCGAAGGAACGGGCACCGGCCAGCTCCTTCAAGTCGGCCTCGGTGAGACTGCCCATGATTTCCGTCTGCTCGGGTGTCTGTACTTGACAGGCCGTCAGCCTGATGTTGCCGGGAGATGCCGTCCCAAAGTCCTGCAACTCAACCGCGAATCCGGCGCGGGCCATGCCCCTGATTCGTCTCGAGGCCCACCGGGCACGGTTCCCGGTGTTCGTCGCCGCCACGGGCGCCGGCGACCACCTCGGAATCGTCCGGCACGGCCCGCCCAGCCCCGTCCCGGCTCCCGTCCCCGGGTGTGAGCTGATCGAGTGTCGAGGTCCACAGAGCCGCTGGTTCGCGTTCCAGCGAGTGTCTTTCTCTGTTCCCCAGTCCATGCACCCCGCCAGGGAGTCGAACTCGCGGCTACATTCCGACGGCCTGCCGGTTCAGCTGCACCACCGTCTGAATGACCAACTGCTCGCCGCCGAACAGTGGTTCCACTGGCCCCCATGCTCCGTGTCCCCCGTCGGGGGCACCCGTTATGAGGTGCCCGGAGATCCCGTCACCAGCGAAGCCCACCTGGTGCCGCCGTCACGGGATGGCCCAAGCTGGCACGCATGGATTGGTTGCCACTGCTCTCCACCCTGGCCGGGGCCACGATCGGCGTCGTCGCTACTCTCATCGCCGATCGGAATCGGTGGAAGCGCGAGGATGTCAAAGAAGCTCTTCGGCTGCGGCTCGACATCTACACGCAGTACACGACCACCGTGAAGGTCCTGGGTGAGACCCTGCGGGCCTTGGCCGAGCGAGAGCACCCGTCCGACGACGAGCGGGCGCTTGCGCTGCGCGAAGCCTTTCGGGATTCAGGCATAGCCATCGCATCCGAACGGATGTGGCTCATGGCGCCCCAACCCGTCGTCAACGCTTCCAACAGCGTGTTCCACTGCCTGCGAAGCATTTGCGACGGCTACGTCGACGGCACTGTTGTCAGCAGTCCAGAGGATCGCGCCCGCTGGGAGGCACGCGGCAAAGCAGCCGCCGAGATGCG
The DNA here is from genome assembly GCF_042896945.1 of Streptomyces sp. NPDC001222. Lineage (NCBI taxonomy): Bacteria > Bacillati > Actinomycetota > Actinomycetes > Kitasatosporales > Streptomycetaceae > Streptomyces > Streptomyces sp. NPDC001222. The sequence goes on along the minus strand of NZ_JBIAXT010000056.1, from coordinate 12,456 downwards.
CAAGCTCATGCGTGCAGATCTTGGCGTCGGCCCACTCACCGAACGCCACAGCCCCTTTCTCAACGACTACAACACCCCCACTGAACCACCCCGGTTCGAATAGAGACTCACACCGCACAGGTCTACGGCGCCATCCGCCAACTCGCCCCCCACCTCGACCGACCGTGCACGATTGTCGGGAAGTCGACGGTCACCGTTGGCCCGACCAACCAGGTCACCGCCCTCGCCCAGCGCCTGGCCCCTGCGGGCGAAGCCGTCGACGTCGTGTGGAGTCCGGAGTTCCTCCGCGAGGGACACGCGGTGCAGGACACCCTGCGCCCGGACCACCTCATCGCCGGTGTCACCACCGCCGAGGGTGAGAAGACGATCCGCGCCGTCTACGCCCCCATCCTGGACGCCGGCGTGCCGATCCTCGTCACCGGCCCGCAGACCGCTGAACTGGCGAAGGGCGCGGCGAACACCTTCCTCGGTCTGAAAATCAGCTACATCAACGCCGTGGTCGACATGTGCGAGGCCGCTGGCGCCGATGTCTCCCAGATCGTGGAGATCCTCGGTCTCGACCACCGCATTGGCAGCGGCGGCATGAAGCCGGCATCGGGTACGGCGGCGGCTGCCTCCCCAAGGACAGCCTGTATCGCCTGGACACCCTCACCCCGCCACAGCAACTCCCGGAAGGTCGGGCCCGCGTCGCGAGCGAGCAGGACCGCACGGAAGTTGCGCTCCTCTACGCGGACTTCGCCGCGTCCATCGGAGAACCCCCCTCCGGGGAGCCCCAAGAGTGGACAGACACACGCATCGCCTCCGGAGGAATCACGTTGTGGGAGGCACCAGACGGCACCCCCGTCGCCATGGTCGGCGTGAACCCGATGGTCGCCGGGCAGATCCGCTTGGCCATCGCTTACACCCCGAACCACTTCCGAGGCCGCGGCTACGCCGGCGCGGCGATGACCGAGGTGACACGGGTCGCCCTGACCGCCGGTCCGCAGGAGATACTCCTCTTCACGAACCTGGCCAACCCCACCAGCAACGGCCTCGTCCAACGGATCGGCTACCGCCCCATCGCCAACTTCGCCCTGCTCGACTTCTCACCTGCCACTGCGGGCGCCCGCTGATCACGTCGGTGCAGCACAGACTACTGCCGGGCTATCGCGATCTGCGGTAACACCTGGGTGTCTCACTCCGTCCATACAACCGAGTTGCTGCTCCTAACGGCCCCAAAAGAAAACGGCATCGGGAGCCGCGACAGCCTTCTGACCTGCCGCAGCGAAGGCTGAGTGTTCTCGCCGAAGCTTGAGCACCGAGTTGCGCGAGACCGAACGGATAGGAGTCGTGTGGGGCTCGCGTGTTGTGGGTGCTGCGGGCACCGCGTCGCCCGGGCTTTGTCCGGGGGACTCTCTGCCCGGGTAGCTGCTGATCCGAGGCGCTAGGCTCGTTCAGCATGATCTTGCTGAGCGATCCGCGAGTGATCGGCACCCCGGTGGCAGACTGCGGCGAACCCCTTGCGGAGATCGCCACCGTTCCAGCCGTAAAACTGGATCCGCGAGAACGGGACGAGCGCGGAGCATACGGACGGGTAAGGATCGGCGTACTCGAACGCCTGCGCTCAGCATCCGAGAGGCTCCCCGGCGGCATCGGACTCCTTGTGATCGAAGGCCATCGCAGTCCGGCCGAGCAGGCCCGTCGGTTCGCAAGGTATGAGGATCGCCTTCGCCGTTCGGGCATCAGTGACCGGGCAGAGCTTCGGCGCCAGGCCAGCGCTTTCGTCTCCCCGGTCGAGGTGGCCCCGCACTGCGCTGGCGCGGCCGTGGACCTGACGCTCATCCACACGGATGGCGGGGAACTGGACATGGGCGGCGCGGTCAACGGACACCGCACGGGCGATGAGAGGTGGTGTCCCTTCGACGCTCCGGGCCTATCGCCGACCGCGCGCGACAACCGCAACCTGCTGGCCCAGTGCCTGCGCGAGGAGGGCTTCGTCAACTATCCAAGCGAGTGGTGGCACTGGTCATACGGGGACCGCTACTGGGCGCTCATGACCGGTGCCCCCGCCGCCGTCTACGGACCCGTGTGACTGTGGCCAGGCCCCAATGGCCACTCAATCTTCGCTGAGAAGACCGAGCTGTCACCAGCCTTCGCTGGGAATGCTCAAACTTGGCTGCGAGAGATCACCTTCCTCCAGCGTGGCCTGGAGGTGTCCGCGCGGGCGTTTACGCTCGAACGCATGAGCAGCCCCATCTCGCTGGCCGCCTTCGGGCCGGTCATGAAGCGGATCATGGTGGACACCGTTCAGATCTTCCGGCCTGGCCCGGAAGTGCTGGACCCGGACACGGGCGTGTACCGGCTATTCCATGGATCAGGGGGTTGCCGCCGCCGACCGGTGCGTCACTGAGCGCGATTGAACCTCACGGGTTGTAATAATGCTCCTCGTGCAGCCGCTGCCGGTTCCGTGCCCCGCCCACCTCATCCCGGTCGCCACCGGCACCGGCGCGTTCCACCACGCGTACCGAAACGCCATGGCGGCCAGTGCCGTGTTCGTCGCCATCGAATGCGAAGGACACCGGTGGACCGTGAAGGCGGACACGCTCACTGCCGGCCCCGGGCACGCAGTCGCCGACGCGGTCAACGAGGAAGTCCGGGCCGCAATCACCCGCCTCGTGGAAAGGCACGAGGTCGACTGGGGCGCTTACACGGGGCCGATCTACTTCATGATGCACGGGCTGCGGAGCGAAGAACGAGCTCGCGAGCTCGCTGCCGCGCTTCACACCGCCCTGTACGGAGATCTTGAACCCCTGACCCGGGCCGTCCCTCCCACAGTTTGACCGCGCGCAGGTGCGGATGCGTTCCCGGCCGCACCGGCTGACGACCTTGACCACCACCTACCTCAGCTCCCGTCCCGTACGCCGTCGGCCCACACACCGTGGAGCAGGCGTGGTCCATGGCGTCCAGGTGGAGCGCGCCACTGTACGAACGACTGGACGCTTGGACCGCGTCTGCTCGGCTCTGCCTGGGTCGATGGTCTGCGGGATGGGAGCTCCCAGCATCCGCCACCGCGGACCTGCGGTCGGCGACGGTGCCCCATCCCGGTGTCGGCCGATCCCCCGTCGGAGGCACTGTTCTGACCGTCGCGTACGCGGTGATCGACTCATGGTCACCGGCCCTATCCACCAGTGGGCGCGTGTCGGCGCAGCGCGGGCGGAGCGGGCAGGAGCGGCCCGCAGCGGAGCCGGGAAGCGCGCCCGGCGGAGCGGAGCGGAGCCGGGGCCTGATCAGGTAGAAAGTTCCGCCCCAGCCCCAGGCCAGTGGCGCGGGGCTGGGGTCCTGTTTGCGCAGCTACGACACCTGCGGTGAGGACGCCCCTTCCGCGTCACACCCTCCCCCGACCGAGGGATGGCAACAGCACCGCGTGATGACGACACAGTCGTGACCACGTCGCCGCCACACCATCGCGAGCACCCGATCGAGGACTACGAAACCGGCGAGGTCGTCACCCGCAAGTTCGACGCGGACGCCGAGATCGCCGATGCCTGGATCCGCCTCCGCTCCGGCAACGCTCTGCCGGAAGACCACGTGCTGCTCGAACACGAAGTCACCGAGCTCGAGTACCTGCGCACGCACCCGGGCGCGACTTACCAGGAAGCACATCGAGTGGCCAACCAAAACTACAATTGGCAGAGCAAGGTTCCGCTCAACAAGCGGGAAGACTTCGAGAGCGAATAGTAATGGCGTCCTTGGTTTACTTCAAGAAGTTGTCCGAACAACCGGACTCCATTCGCTACTCCTTCGGTGAAGACCCCGCGGAAATGGACCGGACGCTCACCGTGGATACGGCCAGCCGCACTTCGACATCCGACGACGGCAACGCCGACTACACGTTCCTCAAGGCATCACGGAAGATCAACTCCGTGCTCGAGCAGCGTAGACAGTGGCCGGAACGGGGTATGAGCGTCAGCTGACAGTTCGCTGGTGGCAGGCGTGAACCCCGAGTTGCGCACACTGACATGGTCGACAAGCGGGGCACCGCCCCACAGCGCATCGAAGCCGCCCGCGCTCTCATCGCCATCGCCGACCTGGTCCAGGTCGACCGGCATCTCGGGCATCTGCTGCAGTGCGACGAGGGGAGGCCGACAGGGCCCGTACACGTCGACGGACGTCACCAAGTCGCTGAAACCGTGCCCGTGCACGGCGACTGCGCACGAGCCCAGCTCAACGTCATCTGGAACCGGTGCGGGTCGTCACCGGCGGAGCCTGGAAGGCCGTTTGACGTTGGATCCAGCCGTTGGGCACCCAAACCTCCGTTCTCATCGAGGCCGGAAAGAGAGGGGGCGCTGTGCGCTGTCTGATGCAGCCAATAACATTGCATGCGCTATCAGCCGCACGGGGACAGGGGGCACTCGCGGTGGCCAGCGGCGAGCTGAAGGTCGATCTGAGCGCACTGGACGGTGTGGTCACACAACTCAACCGAATCATCTCGAATCTGGGCGATACCAGCTCCGACTCGCGCTACCAGACGTACCTGCCGGACGGCGCACTAGGCAGTGCGGATTTCGCCGAGGCGAACGAACTGCATCTTGCGCACACGGAGATGAAGCAGCACCTCGAGGACATCGTCACCCATATCCACGGCCTCGTGGACGACTTCGGGACGAAGACGAAGAAGAATCACGGCGCATACCAGGACCAGGAAGCGGAGATCGCGGCGGCGCTGTCGGACGGGGGTAGGTCATGAGCTCGGGCGGGAAGAAGAGCGACGGCTACACTCGCGCAACGCGTGCACGCCGTCGACGCGGAGAAAAAGGGCCCGCTCTACGAGGCGCACGGGATCACGATCACCTACGACAACGCAACGAGGACCCCGACCGTAAGGTCGAGGCCCTCATCCGCGTATCGCTATGGCGAGTGTCCGAGGGGCGAGTCGACCGCTGACGATACGGGCGTGGTGGCACAAGGGAACCTCAGCTTCTGAGATCGCTTCCGGCGCACGCCAAGAGCCGGTCAAGCCACCTGCCCGGTGTGCGCATCCCTCCCGGCGCTCTGCAGTTCCTCGTCCGTCATCGCGTCGATGTCGGGCACCTGGTCCGGGGCGTCCGGCTCCTGCCTCGGGCAGCGCCTTTCGTCTCGGCTGCCACCGCCCGCCTCGAAGGCCATCGAGGAGGCACTGCGCCCCGATCCGCAGAATCTGGGGGGATGACGACTCCCATCGTCGGCGCATCCTTGGCAGACGTTCCGGCCCGGTCGCCGGGCATACCCCACAGCACCGGCCGCAACCGCCATACCGTATCCGTAAGACTGGTTCCCCCCCCCAGCACGGCGACCGGGCGGAGCCAACCGCGTGCTGCCGGGTACGGCACTGTGCGTGGCCAGCCTGATTCGACCACCCGACCGACGGTGACACCGAACGGTCGGCGATTCCCACGGGGCCCTGGCAACGGCCGCACCAGTCACGCCATGCCGGCGCTGGGACTCCGCATCCCCGAACGTGCCACGGATTCGCGAGAGCTCTAGGCGGCGAACGCGTTGACGCCGGTGAGCTCCGCCGACAGCTCCCACAGCCGAGCCGCCTGCTCCGGGTCGATCGCCCAGTCCTTCACACCAAAGCGCTCGGCGTCGTCCTCCGGCGCGGGCTCGGCGATGTCGCAGTCCTCCAGGTAAATGCCACCTAGCCCGTCCAGCTGCGGCGAGGTCGCCGCCCACACCTGGGTGGCCGCACCCTGCGGCGGGGTCTTGAAACCCTCGGGGTTGAGCACGTTGCCGTCCTCGTCGATCCAGCCGCGCTCGATCATTTCCTCCTTGGGCAGGTGCCGTTGCAGCGGCGTGATGATGCCGCCGGGGTGCAGGGCGAAGGCCCGGACGCCGGCATCGCGGCCGAGCTTGTCGAGCTGCACGGCGAACAGGACGTTGGCGGTCTTGGCCTGACCGTAGGCCTCCCACTTGTCATAGCCCTGCCGCCAGTGGATGTCGTCCCAGCGGATGCCGGAGAAGTGGTGCCCACGAGAGGAGACGGAGACGACCCGGGCACCGCCCGGCGCGATCGCGGGCCACAGACGGTTGACGAGGGCGAAGTGACCGAGGTGGTTGGTGGCGAACTGGGCCTCCCAGCCGGGCCCCACCCGTGTCTCCGGGCATGCCATGATCCCGGCGCTGTCGATCACCATGTCGATGGTCCGTCCGGAGGCGAGGAACCGCTCGGAGAAGCCGCGCACGCTGTCCAGGTCGCCGAGGTCCAACTCGTCCAGCTCGACTCCCGAGATGCCGGACAGCGCCTGTTCGGCCGTGGCCGGGCGGCGGGCGGGCACGACCACCTGGGCCCCGGCCTTGGCGAGCGCCCGGGTGGTCTCCAGGCCGATCCCCGAGTAGCCGCCCGTGACGAGGGCAAGCTTTCCGGTCAGGTCGAGGCCCTGCAGGACGTCGTCGGCGGTGCTGGTGGCGCCGAAACCGGATCCGATCTTGTGCTGTGCAGTGCTCATACCCGGAACGCTACGAATTCGAGGGCACTCGAAGTCAAGCGGAGCCCTGAGCCTCCGCAGGAAGAGGGTTCATGCCGCAGACGGCCTGTCCCTGGGCGAGTGCCCCCATGTGCGTCGAACGGATGCGAGGAGACCCGGAACAGGCTCATGCGCTTCAGCCCGGACCCCTTCCCGGACAGCGAGCACCCTCCGGTTCGCGATGTGCTCCGTTACCGACCTGGCGGCATCACCGCACGACTTTCCTCCCCTGCACCCGGCAGAGCAGTCACGACGGCTCCCCGGCACGATGCCCCCTTCGCGGTCCGCCCCGAGCCGATCCGGCTGACCTCTCTTCAGCGTGCGGCGACCAGGGATTCAGCCTCCCGCTCGGTCAAGGTTCGACAATGACCGGCGCGGCCGTTGAACCGACCGCGAGCACGGCACGTACCGCGATGGGATCCGTCGTGCGGGGCGATCCGGTTGCTCGTTCTCCGCCACGCCCAGAAGGGTCCGCACTGTCATGACCGTCGTGCGCCCGCGCGACCGTGGGCCACTCCCCACGGAAGGACGCACAGTGAGGAGCACCGCAGTGGCCCGCAAGGACCTGACACAGTCGTCGCGTACTGCGCGGCGGGAGCACGCCCGGCACCGGAAGCTGTCGAAGGTGTCACTCGCGCTGATCGGCGGCCCCGTGATTCTCGCCGTCGTCGCGGGGTCGGTGTTCGCGGCGGAAGTCCGTGCCCAGCACCGCCCGCAACGGAACCAGGCAACCGCCGCGCAGCCCGACGCGGCGGCCCGCAAACCCGACCCCAACTGCACGCTGCTGGTGCCGGACAATCCGCTCAGCGCCCGCGGCCTGGCCACGCCGTACAGACTCGTCGCGACCGACCCGACGCTGGGACCCTGCCACGAGGCCAACCCCGACCAGTCGGCATTCGTGGAAGCCGCGATCGTCACCCCGAACGGCAAGCTGACCCTCTACAACCCGTTGGTGATCGACAAGGGGACGAAGCCGGCCGCGCCCACCGCCCGGCCCTCGGTGCCGCGCGGCTCGACCGTGGGTATCTGGTTCGGTTTCAACAGTGCCGAGCTGACCTTGCGGGCAAGCGGCCGTCGGGACGGTCCGGCCCGGGGCCAGTGTGTCAACGGCCTACCGGGATCGGTCTTCGGCCAGTTCGCGTACTGCAATGCTCCGGCCTTCTTCCGGGCCGCCAACGCCCAGATCGCCAAGGGGCACCTCAGGATTCCGGCACTCGGGAGAGCCAAGGACGGCCTACCCTGCCCGACCACGCGGGACTTCTCCGTCGTGGACCAGGACGGAAGCGACAACGTGGTGACCCACTACCTCGCCGACGCGCACGGCCGTATCGCCCAGAACAACGCCGCGAGCAGGGCCGCACTCAAGGATGCCGCTCGGCTGACCAACCGCGGCGACCGACACCACCGGCACAACGGCGGGGCCAGGTCGGCGACCACCCGCGCCCCCAAGGATCTGGCCAACGGCAGCGACAACCTGTTGCTGACACAGTTCATGGACCCTGCCCTTGGCTGCAAGCCCTTCACCGCGCCCGACCAGTCCGGCGACGGCCGTGCCACGTCCGCCCTAGCGCTGGACGAACTGTCCGCCGCGGCACGCCAGAAAGCGCCGATCGCGCTCGTCCCGCGGAACGACCCGATGACGCTCGTCGACGGCCGTAGCAGCGTCGCGAAGACCAACGCGTACCGCACCGGAGTCGACATGCCCGCGGTCGGTGCCGGCGCCGACGGTGACGGAGCGGGCTTCTGCACCACCCTCTTCAGCGATCCGGGCGGCATCCAGCGCGTCTTCAAGGACAAGCCGCTCTTCGAGAAGGCGCCCTCGCCGGACCCGGCCATGGCGCCGAACCTCTTCGGTTTCCTCGCGGCACGGGCCAACCAGACGTTCACGAACCTGGGCTGCGATCATCTGCTCGGCGCCGCCGACCCCATCGTCCTCACCACGAACGCGGACGGAGTGGTCACCGACGCTGTGTTGACAGCGCTCGGCCGGACGCCTCCCTCGGCCGCTCCCTCGACCGGCACCTCCGCGCCCACGTCGCCGAGCACCCCCTCTGCGTCACCGAGCACCCCGTCGGCCGGCAGGGGCGCAGGTCCGACCGCCACCAACCAGGCCACCGCGCCGACCAGCGCCTCCGCCTCCCCGTCCCCAGCAACACAGCAGCCTCAAGGCCACCACTACGGCTCCCCGACAGCCACGCCGACCCTCGCGTCCCCGGCCGCACTGCTCCTGACGGTGCTTCCCTGCACCCAGCACTCCGCTACGCCCAACGTCCTCTACACCCGACGGAGTAGTCACGCCGGCTCCCCAGCACGATGGCCCCGGGAATGCCATGGACGAGGCCGTGGGCTGTGACGGCTGATCTTCGCCGAGCCGGAGACGGAAAGCGAGACGGAGACGGGGCCGCCCTCCGGCGTCCACTCCGCCGTCAGCTCCTGCCGAGCGCGCACCGGCCACGCCGCTCCCGGCTGCGGCGGTGTCTGCGCCGCGCCGCGCCGCCTGTCCCGCGTGAAAACCCCAGTTCGAGCCCTGATCAGGACGTTTCGCTGCGGGGCGGTGATTGGCCGGGGCATGATCGAGATCCATGCGGTGGTCATGGATCCATCTGCTGACGCGTAGGTCGCTGGAGCTGGCGGGCCTGCGGCTGCAGGGCAACGCTGCCAAGGACGTCGAACTGCCGTGCTGCGGCACCAGCTCGGTGTGCTCCAACGCCAGCTCGACAAGAGGTAGTTGGAACCGACTGACCGGGTCCCGCTGGCGGCCCTGCCGCGCATGGTGCCCAGTCAGAGCTGGAGCAGCTTCTTCGTCACCCCAGTGACGCTGCTGCGCCGGCACCGAGAGCTGATCGCCGGCAAGTGGACCTACCCCCACAAGAGCCCCTGTCGGCCGCCGATATCGTGTCGGGCTGGACCAGCAAACGGAGCCGACGCATAACCTGGCGCGGCAGCGGCACCGGCAGAGCGGCGAGGCGGGCTCGGCCTTCCGAGGCGAACTTCACCCGGTCCTCCCCGAGCTGCCGGCGTAGAGGCGTGCGGTTTCGCCGGCGAGGCCGAGCTGAAGCGACCGGTGGGCAAGCGGCTGAAGGTACAGGTCGCGTTCGGGGTCCCATTACACCCGGGCCGGAGCCCGCTTCAATTGACGCTTCCACGTGGCGCGGTCTGTGTGGAGCCCATGTTCGTAGTGGGACAGGCAGGCGTGTTTCAGTGCCCACTCTAGGCCTTCACGGGAGATCTCGACGGCGAGGACGGTCTCCTGTGCTTCTTTGATGCCCCACCCACAGCGGTACATCATCCACAGGAACGACGGCTTGATCCATGTCAAGCCTTGTTCACAGTCCTTTCTGGTGCACCCCTTGCGCAGTGTCCGGTCCTTTTCGAAGAGAGTTCGGTTTCTCGCGACGGACGCCGCCTGCCTCCTCGTAGAGCAGACGAAGGCACCACCTGTACCGCTACTCGCACCACCACCCTTGGTCCGACTCGCGAACCCACGAGGTACCTGTGGCTCTCCTCTCGACACTCCGTCTTCACCACCCCCTGCGGTCGCGGGGGCGTCTCGCCGTCGGGTTGCTGGCACTCACCGCCGGAACCCTGCCGAGTATGTCGGCCGACGCCGCCACCCCGTCCTCCGGATCGATCAGCGACACTGGGCCCACGACCACGTGGAGCGCCGGTCCCTTCGCCGTCCCGAACGTCTCCGGCGCTGCCGGAACGGTGAGCTGCGGGAATGCGCAACCCTGCGACGACTACACCCTGAAGGTGTCAGTGCCCGTGGGCTACGACGCCGGGCACAGCCTGCGCGTCGACGTCAAGTGGCCGAACCCCGCCGCCGACTTCGACCTGTACGTCCTCGACGCGGATGGCCGCGAGGTGGCCGCCTCCGCCTCCTCCAGCGACCCGGAGACCGTGCTGCTCCCGGCGGTGACGGCGTCGTACACCGTGCGTGTGGTGCCGTACGCCCCGCTCGGCGACAGCTTCACCGGCACCGCGAGCCTGGTCCCCGATCCGGCCGATCCGCCGCCGAGTACGGCGACCCCGCCGACGTACGCGAACTCCTCGGCGCCCGACAGCATCAAGGACGCGCACAACGCCGGCGAACCCTCGATCGGCGTCGACCGCGCGACCGGTGCCGCGATGTTCCAGGCGTACACTTCGACGCTCAAGGTCACCTACGACGGCGCCGGCGCCGCCACCTGGCAGGACAAGAGCGCGAACGCGACCAACGGCTGCCCCCAGGGCAGCACCACCAGCCTCGACCCGATCCTGTTCACCGACCCGGCCACCCACCGCACCTTCGAGTCGCAGCTCGCCGGCAAGACCGCCCTGACCTGCTACACCGACGACGACGGCGGGACGTGGACGCCGACAGGCGGCTCGGGCATCAACTCCGGTGTGGACCACCAGAGCATCGGTGGCGGCCCCTTCACCACGGGCGAGCCGGGCGCCGTCACGTCGTACCCGAACGCCGTGTACTACTGCTCCCAGGACATCGCCGACGCTTCCTGCGCGGTCAGCCGGGACGGCGGTCTGACGTACGGGCCCGCCGTTCCGATGTACTCGCTGCTGGACTGTGGCGGCCTGCACGGGCATGTGAAGGTCGCCCCGGACGGCACGGTGTACGTGCCCAACAAGGGCTGCGGCGGCAACCAGGCCGTGGCCGTGTCCGAGGACAACGGGCTGACGTGGACCGTCCGCAAGAACCCGTCCAGCACCCCCGCTGACTCCGACCCGAGCGTGGGAATCGGCGCCGGCGGGACGGTGTACATGGGCTACCAGAACAGCGACGGCACCGCGCGGATCGCCGTCAGCCACGACAAGGGCAAGACGTGGCTGTACGACCAGAACGTCGGCGCGTCCCTCGGCATCAAGAACATCGTCTTCCCGGCCGTGACCGCGGGCGACGACAACCGCGCCGCCTTCGCCTTCCTGGGGACCACCACCGGGGGCAACTACCAGGACACGGCCGACTTCAAGGGCGTCTGGCACCTGTACGTGGCCACCACCTACGACGGCGGCCAGTCCTGGATCACTGTCGACGCCACCCCCACCGACCCGGTACAGAAGGGGTCCATCTGCACGGGCGGCACCACCTGCGGCCAGGACCGCAACCTCCTGGACTTCATCGATGTCACCCTCGACGCCCAGGGCCGCGTGCTCGCCGCCTACGCCGACGGCTGCACCGGCACCTGCGCCACCGGCGGCGCGCAGAACTACGACGCACTGGCCTCCATCGCCCGCCAGTCCTCCGGCAACACGCTGTACGGCGCGTACGACGCCGTGGTCGCCGGCAAGCACAAGAAGTCCAAGGGAGGCCGCTAGGTGAAGCCCTTCGCCCCGGCGGCCGTGCTGGTCGGCGCCGTCCTCGGTCTGGCGGCCCTCACCGGATGCTCGCCCACGACCCGGAACGCCGGACCCCTGCGTGCGACGCCGTACACGGCCGCCTCCGTGCCCGACGGCTGCCCCACCGCCGCCTCACTGCCGCTTCCCAAGGACTTCCCGGCGGATCTGCCGATGCCCGAGGGCACGGTCGTGACCAATGTGGAGCACCGCACCGGCGGCCGGCTGATCGTCGCCACGGTCGTACGGAGCGGGTTCGACACCACCCTGGCCTTTCTGCACAAGCAGCTCCGCAAGGCCGGATACGCCCCGAAGGACGGCGAGGTGGAGAAGGACGACGCCGAGTCGAACTTCTCCTCCACGACCGTCCGGGGCCGCTGGACACTGCGAAAGATGCCCGACTGCGAGGGAGGGGTTTACCTGACCTACCTGACCTCCACGTTCTCCTGAACTCGGCCCGGCCGAGGCCTCTTCCTCGGGCCGCTGCTGCCCGTTCGCGTCTTCTTCCCCCGCGCTACGACCACCGCCTGACCTGGGCGCCGGGTCTGGGACGTGTCAGTGACTTTGTGTAAGTCCCCGGGGGTTACCTGGTGTTGAGCCGGTCCTCGAAGAACAGTGAGAACTGGTTCAGCGCCTTCTTCCA
>NZ_JBIAXT010000055.1:0-34680 GCF_042896945.1 Streptomyces sp. NPDC001222 | reverse complement strand
GCTGGCAACTCGCCCCGGCCACCGCATAGCGAACAGGGGCTGCCCGGCCTACGGCCGGACAGCCCCTCACCAAGATCTTCATCAGCCCTCTAGGGCCTGTCGTCAGACTCCCGCCTGCCCCGCGACGCCATGCACGCTCCCCCGCGCTCGGCTTCGCTCGCGCGCCCGGTGCCCCACCGCCGCACCGGGCGAAACCCCACGTACCTCCAGTCCGGGGACTTCCGCCCAGCACTCCCCCCAAGCTCTTCGAGCGGGGGGCACCCGAGCTCTTCGAGCAGGGGGTACCCCCAGAGCACGCACCTGACGCCGCAGGGCCGCCCTTCGGGCGACGACGCGAGTTTGACGACGGGCCCTAGGACACCGATGTCGTCTCGCCGTTCTGCTCGTCGTCGTCCGGGAGGCGGCAGACGCGTTCCAGGAAGAAGGCGGCCGCTATGACGGCGATCCCCGCGATGACCGAGAAGCCTGCGTAGATCGCCTGGTCGCGCATCGCGGGGATGTCCAGGGACTCCAGGAGGAAGACACCCGCCCCGCCGTACATCCCGGAGACCAGGGCCGCGACCAGGGCGCTCGCCTGGCCGAAAACGACCGCTCGGGCCGCCATCAGCGGGTCGACGCCCTTCGCCTCGGGGCGGCGCTCCCGCTGGGCCTTGAACCGGGTGCGCAGGGAGAGCGCCGTGGCCAGCAGGACCACGGCGATCAGGGCGAGGACGATGGGCGCGGCCAGAGGGACCCGCGGGAGTGTGTCCACCGCGCTCCACAGGCGGGCCGCCGCCCAGGACAGCACTCCGGCCACCACGAACACCGCTGCCAGCGTCCTGATGCGCAGCTCTCTCACGATGCCCCTTCGTCAGCCGGACGGTCGCCCGTCCGCGGTCGTGGAGCCGGGAGCATCCCGGCCCGGTAGACCTTAACGACTATTCCGGCAGCCGGAGTTCCTGGTCGGGGCGGAGGAGGACGCCTTCACGGGTGACGGCGGCGAGCAGATCCGCCACCGGACCCCGGGAGGGGAGCTGGGCCGCGGGGTCCAGGTCGTACCAGGGAGCGAGGACGAAGGCCCGCTCGTGGGCGCGTGGGTGGGGGAGCGTCAGCACCGGGTCGCCGGAGACGACTTCCGCGTACGAGATGATGTCCACGTCCAGGGTGCGTGCGCCCCAGCGCTCGTCCCGCACCCGGTGGAAGGCCTCCTCCACGGCGTGCGCCCGCTCCAGGAGCGAGGACGGGGGCAGGGTGGTCTTCACCACGACCACCGCGTTGAAGTACGTCGGCTGGCTGCCCGGGGCCACCCCCCACGGCTCCGTCTCGTACACCGGGGAGACCGCCTTGACGCGGACGCCCGGGGTGTCCTCCAGGGCGTCGATGGCGCCCTGGAGGTTCTCCAGACGGTTGCCGAGGTTCGAGCCGATGGAGATCACGGCGCGTTTGGGGTTCTGCAGGGTCGTGTCGGCGGCGTCCACGCGCTCCACCACGGAGGCGGGCACCGGCTGTACGGTCGGGTCGCTCTGACCCCCGGCGAAGAAGGCGCTCATACTCGGCTCCGGGTGATGGTGACGGTCACGTCGTCGAACGGGACCGTGATCGGTGCGTCCGGTTTGTGCACGCAGACCTCGACCTCGCGGACGGGCGCGTGCTTGAGGCAGACGAGGGCGATGCGCTCGGCGAGCGTCTCGATGAGGTCGACGGGCTCTCCCTCGACCAGGGCCACGACCTCCTCGGCGACGATGCCGTAGTGCACGGTCTTCGACAGGTCGTCGTCGGCCGCGGCCGGCCGGGTGTCCAGGCCCAGGACGAGGTCCACGACGAAGGTCTGCCCCTCCTCGCGCTCCCTGGGGAACACGCCGTGGTGCCCGCGGGCCTTCAGGCCGCGCAGCGCGACACGATCCACGCGAATCACTCCTGCAATCGTCGGTAGCGACAGGTGCGCACCGAGTGCGCTCGATGCACCAGCCGCGAACGAATCTACCTGCGGGGACCGACAGCGTTTGCTCCCGGAAGCACGCGCCCCTGCCGCGGCCGGAGCCTTCATCGGGCGTTTTCCCTGGGGAACAGGGTGGCTTACGGGACGGTAGCTGATCCCTACCCGGGGGTAGGTGATTCCCGCCACGTCAGGCCGCCTACCCAATCGGGCGGCGTATGCCACCTGCTTACGCCGACGAGTCGTCGTCCTCTTCGTCGGTGGACTCGGTCAGCACGGGGGAGGCGTGGTGGGACCAGAGCTTCCAGCCGTCGGGGGTGCGCCGGAACACGTTCGTGGCGACGACGATCTGGCCGACGAGGGGGCCCAGCTCCTCGCCCTCCTCCGGGGCCGGACCGCCGCTGAGGATGTTCTCGGTGCAGCTCACCAGGGCGGTGTCGCCGGTCACCGACACATGGACGTCCGTGAGGAAGAACTGGATGTAGTCCGTGTTCGCCATGATCAGGGCGTACGACCGCAGCACCTCGCCGCGGCCGGTCAGCACGGGCCAGCCGGGGTGGACGCAGGAGATCACGCCGGCGTCCGCCGGGTCGTGGTACTCCTCGTCGACGCCCAGGTCGGCCGGCGTAAGCCAGAGCGACGACAGCTCCTCGAAGTCACCGCGCTCCAGCGCCTCGTAGAAGGCGGTGTTGGCCTGCTCCACCTGCTCGACATCGGTGTGGGGGCCGCTCACCGGGCTCCTTCGGCGCATCCGGTGCCCGGGCGGCCGCCGTCGGGGCCGCTGCCCGGCGCGGGATCGGCCGCGCGCGCGGACTCGACGGCGCGTGCGACGCGTACCGCGTCCGCCGTCGCGTGGACCTCGTGCACGCGCACCGCCCACGCGCCGGCCTGGGCGGCGAGTGCGGAGACGGCGGCCGTGGCGGCGTCGCGCTCGCGGGCGGGCGGGGGCGCTCCCTCGGGGCCGGCCAGCACGCGGCCGAGGAACCGCTTGCGAGAGGCGGCGACCAGCAGGGGATGGCCCAGGGCGTGCAGGCGGTCGAGGTGGGCGAGCAGCGCCAGATCGTGCTCGGCCTGCTTGGAGAAGCCGAGGCCGGGGTCGACGACGATCCGGTCGGCGGCGACACCGCCCGCCAGCACGGCCTCCACGCGCGCGTGGAGTTCGTCGACGACCTCGGAGACGACGTCCTCGTAGACGCCCTTGACGTTGCCCCCCTCCAGGAAGCCGCGCCAGTGCATCACGACGAAGGGCGCGCCGGAGGCCGCGACGACCGGGACCATCGCGGGGTCCGCGAGGCCGCCGCTGACGTCGTTGACGAGGGCGGCGCCGACGGCGAGGGCCTGTTCGGCGACGGAGGCGCGCATGGTGTCCACGGAGACCGTGACGCCCTCGGAGGCGAGGCCGCGGACGACGGGGACGACACGCCTGAGCTCTTCGGTCTCGTCGACGCGGGTGGCTCCGGGGCGGGTGGACTCGCCGCCGACGTCGACGAGGTCGGCGCCCTGCGCGACCAGGTCGAGGCCGTGCTTGACGGCGGCGGTGGTGTCGAACCAGCGGCCGCCGTCGGAGAAGGAGTCGGGGGTGACGTTGACGACGCCCATGACCGCGCAGCGGTCCCATGTCGGAAGGCCCGCCACGTGGCCCCGCCCGGTCTTCGTGCTCATATGTTCAGCGTAGGCCCCCGACGACTCCGCCCCGGGCCCGCAGGTCCGGGGCGAAGGCCGGATCGGGCCGGGTGCGGGGGCCGGTGCCGCCGGGGCGCGGCGGTCGCAGGTGTGGCCTGAGGGAGGCCGGGTACCTGAGGGACGGCCCGGTGGGTGGGTGTCCGGGCGAGGGCTCCCGAGCTGGGCGGAGAGAGCCCTCGCCCGGGTCTCTTCGGGACCGGACCTGCCTCGGGCCTGTCTCGAACCTGTCAGGGGGCGGACCCGGGAGCCCGCCCGGGTCCGGGCCGGTCAGGCCGCCCGGACCCCGTGCTCCGCCACCGTGTGGGCGCAGGGGCGCTGCACCGGGGCGGAGCGGCGCAGCAGGCGCGGCAGCGCCAGGTTCACGAAGCCCTCCGCCTGCATCATGGCCAGGCCGATGCGCGGCAGGTCGCGGGAGGACGCGTACACCACGAAGCGCGGCTCCCAGCGCGGCTGGAACTTCGCGTTGAACTTGTACAGGGACTCGATCTGGAACCAGCGGGAGAGGAAGACCAGCAGTCCCCGCCAGGCCCGCAGCACCGGGCCTGCGCCGATCTTCTCGCCGCGCGCCAGGGCCGCGCGGAACATCGCGAAGTTCAGCGAGACCCGCTCTATCCCGAGCCTCGGGGCGGCCTGGAGGGCGGCCACGATGAGCAGTTCGTTCATGCCCGGGTCGGCGGAGCGGTCCCGGCGCATCAGGTCCAGCGAGACACCGTCGGTGCCCCACGGGACGAAGTGCAGGATCGCCTTCAGATCGCCGTACGGGCCCTCCGCGGCGTCCGGCTTGTGCGCCGTGGCGATGAGGCAGTCGACGTCGGCGGGATCGCCGATGCGGCCGAGTGCCATCGAGAAGCCCCGCTCGGTGTCCGTGCCCCGCCAGTCCTCGGCCGCGTGCCGTATCCGCTCCAGCTCGCCCTCGCTGAGGTCACGGATGCGCCGTACCCGGGTTTCGTAACCCGCCCGCTCGATGCGCTTCACCATCTGGCGTACGTTGCGCATCGCACGCCCGGTGAGCGAGAAATCCTTGACGTCCACCACCGCCTCGTCGCCCAGCTCGAGGGCGTCCAGGCCGGTCTCGCGGGTCCAGACCTCGCCGCCCGTCTCCGAGCAGCCCACGACCGCGGGGGTCCAGGAGTGGGCCTTGGCCTCGTCCATGAACCGCTCGATGGCGCCGGGCCACGCCTCCACGTCGCCGATCGGGTCCCCGCTGGCGAGCATCACGCCGGAGACGACGCGGTAGGTGACCGCGGCCTTGCCGCTCGGCGAGAAGACGACCGCCTTGTCGCGGCGGAGCGCGAACTGGCCGAGCGAGTCAC
The DNA here is from genome assembly GCF_042896945.1 of Streptomyces sp. NPDC001222. Lineage (NCBI taxonomy): Bacteria > Bacillati > Actinomycetota > Actinomycetes > Kitasatosporales > Streptomycetaceae > Streptomyces > Streptomyces sp. NPDC001222. Next base: position 29,769 of record NZ_JBIAXT010000055.1, on the reverse strand, counting down.
GGGCGCCGTGCTTCTCCAGGAGGGCGCGCAGCTGGGTCTCGTCCTCCTCGGTGAGCCGGGCGGCGGGGTGTTCGGGGCGGAAGGCGAGGTAGATCGTGGTGACCGCGGTCAGCAGACCGAGCGCGCCGAGCGAGAAGCCCACCGTCCAGGAGGTGTCGCCGGTGTAGTCGACCGGGCCCTCGAAGCCCAACAGGCCGTACAGCACATGCTCGATGCGGTCGGACACGCTCGGGTCGCCGACCATGCGGTTCGTGTGGACGCTGACGATGATCAGGCCGAGCCCCAGTGAACCGGCGCCCATGAGCACGAAGTTGGCGAGCGCCCGCCAGCGGCTGCGCGGGTCGGGCAGGGCCGCGAACTCCCTTCGATGGCGTAGCAGCGGCAGCAGCAGCGCCACCGAGATCAGCACGCCGATGACGGAGTGGCGGTAGACGAACTGCGCCACGGCGCCCGCCGGCAGGAGGAGCACGGCCGCACGCCACGCCCTGCGCTTGCGCCGCCGCAGCCCGTGCGCGAGGAGGAGCAGCAGGACGCCGGCGCACAGCGACAGCGCCGCCGCGAACGGACCGAACGCGCCGGGCAGAACCTCGACGATGCGGTGCATACGGCTGTGCCGGAAGCGCGGGAAGACGCCCGCGGCAATGTCCAGGACCCCTACGAGCGTGCAGGCCCTGGCGACCAGTGCAGGGACGGACTCCGGACGCGGGCCGTGGAGTATGCGGCGTACTCCTTGGGATCGCCCCGGAACCTCGCCCGACTTTTCCCCATCTATCCTGACAGACATCGCATCCCGTAGTTCTGCGAGAGACCTTGTGTCCGGTGCCGTTTAGGGCATCCGGCGACATTGCGCCCTCTAGGACGGTGTCGCGGGGAGAGAGGTTCACTCCCCATCTCAAAGCCGGTTCAAAGGCGAAGGAAAGTCCGGGGCAAGCCCTCGCGAAAGCGCGGGTCACGCCCCATGGGTCGAAAGCGCAGGCAGAAAAGAGCCATGGGTCTCACGAGCAACAAAGTGCTGGTGTTGGCGGTCTTGTTCGCCGTGCTGCTGTTCGTCGGCACGGTCTGGTTCTGGCCGCGGCTGGCGCGAAGCAGTTGGCGGACCGTCGGCGGACGGGTCGGCCTGCTGTTCGCCACCCAGGTCGCGATCTTCGCCTCGATCGGGCTCGCCGCCAACCAGGCCTTCGGGTTCTACGCAAGCTGGGCCGACCTGTTCGGGCAGGAGAGCGCCCAGGGTGTGGTCGTCAACCACGGGCTGGCCGGTTCGGCCGGGGGCCCCCTCCAGGTGCTCGACACCAGCGAGGTGAATGTGAAGGGTGGTGCGCGGCCACAGATCGGCGGTCAGATCCAGCGGGTCGACATAATGGGACACACCACACACATCACCGCGCCCGCCTATGTGTATCTGCCCCCGGAGTACTTCCAGCCGCAGTACCGGACACGGACGTTCCCCGCGGCCGTCGTCCTCACCGGGTACCCGGGTACGGCCGAGGCGCTCATCAAGGGTCTGCACTATCCGCAGACGGCGCACGAGCTGGCCAAGAACGGCAGGATGCAGCCGATGATCCTGGTGATGCTGCGGCCGAGCGTGGCGCCTCCCCGGGACACCGAGTGCGTGGACGTCCCGGGCGGCCCGCACACCGAGACGTTCTTCGCGAAGGACCTGCCCGACGCGATCGGGGCGCACTATCGGGTGGGCAAGAAGCAGGGCGGCTGGGGTGTCATAGGGGACTCGACGGGCGGCTACTGCGCGCTGAAGCTCGCGATGCACCACCCGGACGCCTATGCCGCCGGGGTGGGTCTGTCGCCGTACTACAAGGCGCCGATCGACCCGACCACGGGTGACCTCTTCCATGGCAACAAGGACCTGCGCAACCGTGCCGACCTGTGGTGGTGCCTGAAGCATCTGCCCGCCCCGAACACCTCGCTGCTCGTCACCAGCAGCAGGGCGGGCGAGTACGACTACCCGTCCACGGTCAAGTTCATACAGCAGGTGCAGGCCAAGAAGCCGACCCGGATCTCGTCGATCATCCTCGACAGCGGCGGCCACAACTTCAACACCTGGCGACGGGAGATCCCGGCGGCGCTCCAGTGGATGAGCGGGAGGCTGAGCGACCGCTGAGGGGGCGAATGCGCGGCGGCTCCGTCCGGAATTCCGCGCCGGTGTTGTCTCGGTACGGGCCCGGAATTCGTCTGGAGGTGTGCCCCTGTGTCGCTTTCGGGTGAGGGATCCCGTGCGGGGAGACAGGGATCGCGCACGCCGCCGAGAAATGATCTTGAAAGGGTGACGGCCGCCGGAGGCGCCGTGGGGCAGCCGCCAGAGGCCGGCAGGACGGGCGCCGTCGCCCTCGGGTTCCCGTGTCGTATGCCTGGTGGAAGGGAATGCACGGGATTTGAGGGCGCCTCTTCCGTTTCCGGTGTCCCCAGGGCGGTATGAACGCGTAGGAGTGGCCGTGTTTTTACCGGGCGGGGCACCATCATTCGCCTACGCGCGGTAAGTTTCTGGCCATGCCACGTGGACGTCACCGCCATTCTCCGCCCTTGCACAGGCTGTTGCCCTCCTCGGTGATCGCCGGCGTCTCGATCGTCTGCGCCGTGGGGCCCTGGCTGTTCACGGAGCCACTGGTGCTCCGTGGGCTGGCCGCGGCTGCCGCGGTGACGACGGTGCTGGGCGCGGTCGTCATGCGCCGCTGGGACGTGGCCGCGGGCAAACACGTCGCGGACCTCGCACGCGCGCGCACGAGCGACGAATGGCGCCACGAGGAGCGCGTCGCCGAACTGGAGTCGGACCTGGAGGAGTCGCGCGAACTGCGCACCAAGCTGGAGCAGAGGCTGCGTGCCAAGCGCGCGGAGCTGGCCAAGCTGCGCAACGAGCACGCGGCCCTGCTGCGGCGGTACGCCACCGCGGAGACCGAGCGCGCGACCGCCCTGGAGGGCCGCCGTCTGCTGGCCATAGAGACGACGGTGCCGCAGGCGCGGGCGCTGCCCGCCGGGACGACGGGTACGCCGGACGACTCCTCGGAGCGGGACGGCCTGGAGACGCCGGGCGCCGCCGAGGGCGGGACGCCGCAGGGCGCGGACGTACGGGACGCCGAGGGCGGGGAGCCGACGACTCCCGGGGTGTTCTCCCCGCAGGGATCCGCGCTCTTCCTGCGGGCCGACTCGGCACTGGCGCGGCTGGTCAAGGACGGCGACGACGAGGCGCCGGAGGACCCCGCGTCCGAGAAGGACGCCCCGGAGGAGACCGCCGCATCGGCCCCGGACGACGCCCCGGGGCAGGACGAGGACGCCGCGCAGGCCACGGAGGACGGCACCGCCGAGTCCGTCGAGCCTGTCGAGGCGGACGAGACCGTGGACGGGAGCGGCCCCGCGAAGGCGACCGCCGACGACCACCGGCAGCCCGCACCGTCGGCCCTCTCCGCGCTCACCGAGGCCCGGGCGAAGACCGCTTCCGAGTCCGTTCCCCCGAAGGACGACGGCCCCGGCAACGGCGGCGGCCGGAAGGGCGGTTCCGCGGAGGCCGGCACCGTACGGGACGGCTCCGGTGCGGAGGACGAGTCGGCGGGGAAGCCCACCGCGGTCACCGGGCGGGAGCACGAGACCGCCCCGGCCGCACAGCAGCCCCAGCCGGTCGCGACGAAGCCCGCCCACACCACCGGGCACTTCACCGTGCCGACCGCCGTCGCCGTCGTACCGGCGGCCCCGCCGCGGCGCCCGTCCGCGGAGGGCGGTTTCGACTTCTTCGGCACCAAGGGGCCCGGGGAGACCCTGACCTCCGTGCAGAACGAGGACCTCGCGGACGTCGTCGGCCAGGAGGCGCTCGCGGTGCACAAGGAGGAGTCCGAGTCCGGCTTCAAGCCCGCGGACCCCGAGGCACGCGGCGTCGGACAGGTCATCGACCTGACGGCCCACGACGAGACCGAGCAGATCGACCTGAAGGGGCTGCGCACCGCGGCGTCCTGAGCGCGGCCCGTACGGACGAGTGAGGGGCGGCGGCACACCGAGTGCCGCCGCCCCTCACGTCGTTCCCCCTGGCGTTCGGCCCACGAGTCCGTCCACGCCGTTCGGTCTACGAGGCCATCCACCGCTCCGGCCGAGCGTCCCGGCGCCCCGTCCGGGACCGGTCCGCCTGCGCGTACAGCAGTTCCGCCGCCTCCTCGGCGTCCCGCAGCCGGGCCCGCACCGTCTTGTCGGCGCCGGTGTCCACCTCCACGTCGGCGACCTTCCTGAACCGCTGCCAGGGCCCCTGCGTGAGCCGCACGCTCTGCACCTTCGCATGCGGGACGAGGGACAGGGTCCGGCGCAGCAGGCCGTGCCGCGCGGCGAAGACCGTGTCGGTGACGGCGAGTCCATGGCCGCGCCACCACAGCGGCAGGCACCAGGCGGCGCGGCGCGGCGGCCGGGAGAGGGCCGTGGGGACCGTGACCCCGGGCAGCACCTGGGCGACCAGCGACTCGGCGAGAGGGCGCGGTGCGACCGGAACCAGCACCGAGTTGGACGAGCCCGCCACATTCAGCTCCACCCGGACCCAGCCGCGCCGCCGCCACAGCAGCGGCTCCACGATCCGTACGGTCTGCACCCGCCCCGGCGGCACCGTCTCGTGCGCCCGGTCGAGCAGCCCGTGGTCGATCCGGAGTCCGTCCGGCGACTCGCCGACCGTCCAGTCGTAGGCGCGGACGAACCGCCCCGTGCTCCGTGTGGCCGCCCCGCCCACCAGCGGCAGCCCGGCCACGAGCACCGACCAGACGCTGTGCGTGCCGAACCACACCAGCGTCGGCACGACGAGGGCACCGAGCAGCGAACCCCAGGTGGCGCCGATGAGCAGCAGGGAGACGGCGAGCATGCCCGGCGGCACGTGCAGCAGCGGCCGCATCGGTGCCTCACCGACCTTGCGCGCCGCCTCGGGCGTGAAACCGGCGGCGCGCGCCAGGAGTTCGGCGCGCAGGGCGCGCGCGTCGTCCTCGCCCAGATAGGCGAGTTCGTCCTTCTTGTCGGTCCCTATGACGTCGAGTTTCAGCTTGGCGACGCCGGCGATCCGGGCCAGCAGTGGCTGGGTGACGTCGACGGCCTGCAGCCGGTCCAGCCGGATGTGCGCGGTGCGGCGGAACAACAGGCCTGTTCGGATGCGCAGTTCGGTGTCGGTCACCGCGAAGGAGGTGAACCGCCAGCTGAGAAAGCCGTACAGGGAGGCGGCCGTGACGAGGGCCGCGAGTGCGGCGAGCAGCGTGGTCGCGGTCAGCCGGGTCAGCTGCTGCTGGGCCTGGCCGGGGTCGTGCGCGGCCCAGCCGGCGATCACGGTGACCGGCGCCCAGGCGCGTCGCAGCGGGGTGACGGGGTGCAGCCGCCGCTCGGCCGGGTCGCGTCCCTCCGCTATCGCGGGCAGGTCCGCGGGCGCGCTCACAGCCCCGCCGATCGGGCCTCGCCCAGCTCGGTCAGCCGGTCCCGCAGCCGTTCCGCCTCGGCCGGGTCAAGGCCCGGGATGGTGGCGTCCGTCGCCGCGGCCGCGGTGTGCAGCTGGACGCTCGCCAGCCCGAAGTAACGTTCCACCGGCCCGGAGGTGACCTCGACCAGCTGCATCCGCCCGTACGGCACCACGGTCTGCTCGCGCCACAGCACGCCCTTGCTGATCAGCAGGTCGTCGACGCGCTCGGCGTACCGCCAGGAGCGCCAGTTACGGCCGAGCACCACCCAGCCCCAGCCCAGCGCGGCCAGCGGCAGCACCGCGAACAGCGCCCACCCGGCCCCGGCGAGCAGACCCAGGAGCAGGCCCACGGCAAGGGCCGACAGCCCCAGCCACACCACCAGCAACAATCGCCGCATCCGCAGCAGCCCGGGCGGCAGGCTTCGCCACACCGGCTCGCCGCCCCTGTCCACAGTCCCCGTTTCCATGGCGTAAGCGTACGTACGAGAGACTGGTGCCATGACTCCCACGACGGAGACCATGGTCGGGATCGGCGGTGCCGCGGAGAGCACCGACATGGTGCTCAACATCGGTCCGCAGCATCCGTCCACGCACGGTGTGCTGCGGCTCAAGCTGGTGCTGGACGGCGAGCGGATCAGGCACGCGGAGCCGGTCATCGGCTATATGCACCGCGGCGCGGAGAAGCTGTTCGAGGCGCGCGACTACCGCCAGATCATCATGCTCGCCAACCGCCATGACTGGCTGTCCGCGTTCTCGAACGAGCTGGGCGTGGTCCTGGCAGTGGAGCGGATGCTCGGCATGGAGGTCCCCGAGCGCGCGGTGTGGATGCGCACGCTCCTTGCGGAGCTGAACCGGGTCCTCAACCATCTGATGTTCCTCGGCTCCTATCCGCTGGAGCTGGGCGGCATCACGCCGGTGTTCTACGCCTTCCAGGAGCGCGAGGAGCTCCAGACCGTCATGGAGGAGATCTCCGGGGGGCGCATGCACTACATGTTCAACCGGGTCGGAGGCCTCAAGGAGGACCTCCCGGCCGGCTGGACGGCACGCGCGCGTACCGCGGTGCGGGACGTGCGCTCCCGGATGGACCGGTTCGACGACCTGGTGCTCGGCAACGAGATCTTCCGGGGCCGCACCCGGGGCGTGGGGACCCTCGCCCCCGAGACGGTGCACGCGTACGGCGTGAGCGGCCCCATCGCGCGCGCCTCCGGGGTGGACTTCGACCTGCGCCGGGACGAGCCGTACCTGGCCTACGGGGAACTCCAGGACACACTGAAGGTGGTCACCCGGCAGGAGGGCGACTGCCTCGCCCGCTTCGAGTGCCTCCTGGAGCAGACGCACAACGCGCTCGACCTCGCCGACGCCTGTCTGGACCGGCTGGCCGACCTGCCGCCCGGGCCGGTCAACCAGCGCCTGCCGAAGGTGCTCAAGGCACCCGAGGGCCACACCTACGCCTGGACCGAGAACCCGCTCGGCATCAACGGCTACTACCTGGTCAGCAAGGGCGACAAGACCCCGTACCGGCTGAAGCTCCGCTCGGCCTCGTACAACAACATCCAGGCGCTGACCGAGCTGCTGCCGGGGACGCTGGTCGCGGACATGGTGGCGATCCTCGGGTCACTGTTCTTCGTGGTCGGGGACATCGACAAGTAGCCCCCCGAGCGGGGCCCCCTCGATCCCCACGGGCTGGAGCAGCCAGCCGAAGTCGCCGAGGCCGCCCGGAGCGGTGAGCTCGGCGGCGGCTCCGGCGTGCGCGAGGGCGCGTACATAGGCCGCGGGGTCCGTGGACGCGAGTGTCAGCGGGGGACGCGCGCCGGTGACCCCGAGCGTGTGCAGGGCGGCGCGCTGGGTCAGCAGACGCGCCCCGGGCAGGGCGCACGCGTCCAGCGCCACATGCGCGGTGATGTCGCAGGAGCCGTCCGGTACCGGGGCGACCTCCCGGCCCGCGCGGAACCCGGTGAGCGTCCCGAAGGGCGGCCGGGAGGCGACGCGGTGGGCGTAGTCGACGGCGACGGCGAGTCCACGGCCGACGGTGGCGACGGCCGCGGCCCAGGCGGCGTCCCTGGGCAGCCCGATCTCGGCACGGCAGCCCTCGGCGGGCAGCGGCCACCAGCGCCGTAGCCACTCCGCCTCCGCGCCGGTGACCGGCTCCCCGAGGCGCTCACCGCCGTCCTCGCGTACGAGGACCAGCCGCGCTACGCCGTCGGAGCCGGCCTCCGCGACCTCGAGGGGCACATTGTCCAGCCACTCGTTGGCGAACAGCAGCCCCGTGACGCCCTGCGGAGGCTCGTCGAGCCACTCGACCCGGGGATCGAACTCCTCGGGACGCTCGGCGATCTCCACGGCGTACGCGCGCGTGCGGGCGGCGACGTCCCGCGGCAGCGCGTCCAGGACACCGGTGACCAGTTCGCCCCGCCCGGCCGCCATGTCCACGAACGCCAGCTCGGCGGGGCTTCCCAGGGACTCGTCGACCGCGCACAGCAGCCGGGCCACCGCGGCCGCGAAGAGCGGTGAGGCGTGCACGGACGTACGGAAGTGTCCCGCGGGGCCCTCGGGCCGCCGGTAGAACCCGTGCGCCCCGTACAGCGCCTTCTCGGCCGCCGCCCGCCAGCCCCGCCACTCGTCGTCCGCCTGCTGTGCCACGGGGTCAGGCTAGGCCCGGTGTGAGGGCGGGGAGGGGGCGGGGGCCGAGGACCGGGGAGGCGGGTGCCCGGAGAGCATCGACGACCGGGCAGGCGCGTGCGCCCGGCGTGCGGTGTCCGCGCTCCGCGCCCGGGTCGCGGGACCGGCGTTCCGCGCGCGGTGCCGGCGGTGCCGGGCGACCGGCCACCCCGCACCACCCATGGGCTTCCGCGGCTCCGGCGCGCCCGCCCGCGGCGCCTTGGCGCTGCGAGCGGCCACAGCACCAGCCGTGGAGGATCATGGAGCATCCACCTTGCGGAGTACACGTGTCCGCCTGGGATCGGTCCTCCGGTTGACCCCTGCACACGCAGCGCTTCCCTACGCTGGGTTATGTGCAGCGCCTCTATGACTTCCTCCGCAGGCACCCGACATGGGTCGACGGCTTCTGGGCCGTCATCCTGTTCGGTCTCTCCAGCGTGAGCGTGACCAACCTCAGCGAGGCACGGAACCACCACGGATCGGTCCCCGCGGGCCTCGCGATCTCCGCCGTCCTGTGCGTGGTCGTGGCGCTGCGCCGTCGCCTGCCCGAGAAGATGCTTCTGGTGGCTCTCGCGATGGGGCTGGTCCAGCTGCTCGTGGACCAGCAGCCGATGATCGGCGACTTCGCCATGCTGGCGATCATCTACACGGTCGCCGCGGACGGTGCCCGCTGGGCCTCCCGGACCGGCCTCGTCGGCGGCCTGTGTGCCGGCCCCCTGGCCATGATCCGCTGGCCGGACGCCCACTCGGGCCCGGTGGGCAACGCCGCGATCGCGGTCTTCCAGACCGTCCCCTTCGCCCTGGCCTGGGTGCTCGGGGACTCCCTGCGCACCCGTCGTGCCTATCTCGCCCAGTTGGAGGAGCGCGCCGCCCGGCTGGAGAAGGAGCGCGAGGCGCAGGCCAAGGTCGCGGTCGCCGCCGAGCGCGCCCGGATCGCCCGAGAACTGCACGACGTGGTCGCGCACAACGTCTCGGTGATGGTGGTGCAGGCGGACGGCGCCGCGTACGTGCTCGACGCCGCCCCCGACCAGGCGAAGAAGGCTCTGGAGACGATCTCCGGAACCGGCCGCCAGGCCCTCGCCGAGATGCGCCGCCTGCTCGGTGTGCTGCGCACCGGCGAGCACAAGGAGGCCGGCGAGTACGTGCCCCAGCCCGACGTCGAACAGATCGACGAGCTGGTCGAGCAGTGCCGCAGCGCGGGCCTGCCCGTCGACTTCAAGGTGGAGGGCACCCCGCGCCCGCTGCCCAGCGGCGTCGAGCTGACGGCGTATCGCATCGTCCAGGAGGCGCTGACCAACACCCGCAAGCACGGAGGCCCCAACACCGGTGCGAGCGTGCGCCTGGTGTACTTCGACGACGGCCTCGGACTGCTCGTGGAGGACGACGGCAAGGGCGCCCCGCACGAGCTGTACGAGGAGGGCGGTTTCGACGGCCAGGGCCATGGGCTGATCGGTATGCGGGAACGCGTCGGCATGGTGGGCGGCACCCTGGACGCCGGGCCCCGCCCCGGTGGAGGCTTCCGTATCAGCGCCCTGCTGCCGCTGAAACCGGCTCATTGACACGTGCTCCCGACCCGGCCACCCGCTCCCTCACGACCCCGCCCAGCCCAACGACCGAAGTCCGACCGGAGGACCCCGCCATGCCGATCCGCGTGATGCTCGTCGACGACCAGGTGCTGCTGCGCACCGGGTTCCGGATGGTGCTCGCCGCCCAGCCGGACATGGAGGTCGTCGCGGAGGCGGGCGACGGAGTCGAGGCCCTGCAGGTGCTGCGCGCCACCGAGGTCGACGTGGTCCTCATGGACGTCCGTATGCCGAAGCTGGACGGTGTGGAGACCACCCGCCGCATCTGCTCGGAGCCGGACGCCCCGAAGGTGCTGATCCTGACCACCTTCGACCTCGACGAGTACGCGTTCTCCGGGCTGAAGGCGGGTGCCTCCGGCTTCATGCTGAAGGACGTGCCGCCCGGGGAACTGCTGGCCGCCATCCGCTCCGTGCACAGCGGTGACGCCGTGGTCGCGCCCTCCACCACCCGCCGTCTTCTCGACCGGTTCGCGCCCATGCTGCCGGGCGGCGCCACCGAGCCCCGGCACAAGGAGCTGGAGCGGCTCACCGAACGCGAACGTGAGGTCATGGTGCTGGTCGCGCAGGGGCTGTCCAACGGCGAGATCGCGGCCCGGCTCGTGCTGTCCGAGGCGACCGTCAAGACCCACGTCGGCCGCATCCTGACCAAGCTGGGCCTGCGGGACCGGGTCCAGGTCGTCGTCCTCGCCTATGAGACCGGTCTCGTACGGGCGGGCGGCCACGGCTGAGCCGTCTCGGCCTCCGGACGGCCGCGGAACCCGTCCTCCGGGCGGCCGGCCACGGTTGAGTCACTCCCGGCGGCCTCCCCGTGCCCGCCGCCCACTAGGGTCTGCGCATGCTCCTGTGGATCAACGGCCCCTTCGGGGGCGGCAAGTCACAGACCGCACACGAGATCCAGCGCCGTCTGCCCGGCAGCGTCGTCTGCGACCCCGAACACGTCGGCTTCGGCCTGCACCGCGCGCTGCCGCCCGAACTGCGGGGGAACTTCCAGGACCTGGCGTCCTGGCGGCAGGGCGTCGTCGAGGTCCTGGACCTCACGCTGACCAAGCACGACGGTGTGGTCATCGCGCCCATGACGGTCACCGACCCGGGCTACTTCGAGGAGACGGTGGGCCTGTTGGGTGAACGGGGCCACGACGTACGGCACTTCACTCTCCTCGCCGAGCGCGAGACCGTGCTGGAGCGGCTGCGGGAGCGCGGCTTCGGGCACCTCGTGAAGTACGTGGCCGGCAAGGACGCCCCGTTGCGCAGGGAGAGCTGGGCCGTCGGGCAGCTCGACCACTGCCTGGAGCGGCTGCGCGAGCCGGAGTTCGCCGAGCATCTGTGGACGGACAACACCACGGTGCCCAAGACGGCGGACCGGATCGCCGTCCTCGCCGGGCTGACGCTCCGCCCCAACACCGACGGCGCCCTGCGCACCCGGCTGCGGCAGACGAGGATCGGGCTGAAGCACATCCGCTTCGACTGACGACGGCCCGCGCCCTTGCCGGGCGTCGCGAGCCCGTGGACCTTCCCGGTCGCAGCGCTAGCGAAGAATGCCCTCCAGGAACTCGCTCCCCAGCCGGGCCACCGCCGTCACGTCCAGCTGGTGCAGCACATACCGGCCGCGGCGGCGGGTCGTGAGCAGGCCCGCCTTCTTCAGGGTGCCCAGATGCCGGGATATCTCGGGCGCCGTCATCCCATGGCTCTGCGCCAGCGCACCCGTGGTGAACGCGCTGCGGGCGAGGCTGCGGCACAAGCGCATGCGCACCGGATGGGAGAGGGCGGTCATCCGCAGGGTCAGCTGCTCCAGCGACAACGGAGCCGCCATCTCCGGGGAGCCGACGGGGTAGTGCAGCACGGGCTGCCAGCCGTGCCGGTGGAGCACCATCAGATGCGGCCAGCCCAGGCTGGTCGGGACGAGCAGCAGACCGCTGCCCGCCGTGGCCGTACGGCCCTCGCCGAGCTTGTCCACGGTGATCCGGTCCGCGGCCTCGTCCAGCGTCACCGCGGGCGACACCGACGCCAGCGCCTCGGCCAGGCCCTTGTGCCGCAGCAGGTCCGTCTTGTGGCGTGCGTCCGCCGCGAGCTGGTGGTGCAGCCGGGACCAGGTGTCCGCGAAGAAGGCCGCGTCGCAGTCCTCGAGGAAGTGCCGCAGCCAGGCCCGGGTGCGGGGCGGGTCGGCCAGCAGCCGCTCGCTGAACAGCAGGCTCTGCGGCCCTCGCGCGGCGGCCAGCTCCAGGGCGCGCCGACGGGACTCCGCGTCGGTGAGCGCGGCGGGGCCCGCGTCGCCGTACGGCAGCGCGCAGGTGAACTCCAGTGCCGTGTCGACGAACTGCTCGTCACTCAGCTTGTCCAGCTGGTCCAGTTCCTCGGCGAGGGTGGCACCGGGGAGCGTGTTCCCGCCCGGCAGGCCCGCGTACGGCAGGAAGAGGTCCGGGAACGTCGTACGCCACAGGAAGTCGGCCTCGCACATCCGGTCGGCGAGATGCGGGTCCAGGTCGCAGGTCACACCGGTCGCCCAGCCGCGCAGCCTGGGGTGGTGGCCGGGCTCGGACAGGGCGTGCAGCGCCATCCCCAGCTCGGCCAGCGGGGAGGTCACGACGGCGATCTGCTCCTGCCGCAGCCCGGTGATGTCGATACGCACGCTCATGACCCCATGGTGCACCGGGCCACCGACAACCCGGCCGTCGCTTGACGGCAGCCGTCAATCGACGCGACAGGGACGGATGCCCGGGGACAGCCTGGGTGGGCCGGGGCAACCGCGGAGCCTACGGATTCTGTCCTCACGTCCCGAAGAGGCGATGTCCCATGAGCATCACCCAGCAGTACCTCCTCGACACCTACCGCGCCCGGCGCCTGGGCGAGCCCGCCCCGCCCGCCCCCGGCGCCCACGACTGGCAGCTGGTGCGCGAGCTCGGCGACTACCGGGCGTTCCGTGCCGTCGTGGCGGGCCACCCTGCACGCGGCCGGCTGCGGACGGCCCTGTCCCGATGGGCCCACGGCCGCCGCCCGCGCCCCGGCTGCTGACTTCCTGCGATCCCCGGCTTCCTACGGCAGGCGCGCCACGAACTCCGTCACCGCCGCCTGCACATCGTCCACCGTCCACGCCAGCGCGTCGGCCCGGACGGAGACCTCGGTGAAGGCGAGGCCGGGGCCTCCGTCCTGCCAGGGGTTGGCGAACAGCAGGGTTCCGGTCTCCTCGCCCTGCCGGAACGCGGTCTCCGTGAGGACGTCGGCGTCGTACGGCAGCCAGAGCCGGAAGTCGTGGGTGTGCGGCTCGGCGGGGTGCACACGGGTCCAGGGCAGCCCGGCCGCCGCGAACCCCTCACGCAGCGCCGCGGCGACCACGCGCGCGTGGCGCACGTACTCCGGCAGCCGGGGCAGGTGCCGCTCCAGGCCGGCGAGGGCCGAGAGCACCGTCGGGAACTGCTGGAAGACCATGCCGCCGTAGCGGTGGCGCCACGTCCTGGCCTCCTCGACGAGCGTCCTGGGGCCGGCGAGCGCCGCGCCGCCGTACCCGTCGAGCGACTTGTAGAAGGACACGTAGACGCTGTCCGCGAGGCCCGCGATCTCCGGCAGCGAGCGGCCGAAGTGGACCGTGGTCTCCCACAGGCGCGCGCCGTCGAAGTGCACCACCGCGTCGCGCTCGCGTGCCGCCTCCACGACCTCGGTCAGCTCCTCGAAGGAAGGGAGGACGAAACCTGCGTCCCTGAGGGGCAGTTCGAGCATCAGCGCCCCGAAAGGCTCCTCGAAGTCGCGCACCTCGTCGGCGGTCGGCAGCCGGGGCTCGCGTGTGATGTGCACCGGGCGCAACCCGCTGACCTCGGTGAACGCCTTCCGTTCATGCAGTTCCGGGTGGGCGAGCGGGTGCAGGGCGACCGTGGGGCTGCCGGTGCGGCCCGCCCAGCAGCGCAGCGCCACCTGCTGGGCCATCGTGCCGGTGGGGAAGAAGGCGGCGGCCTCGGTGCCGAGCAGCCCGGCGACCTTCTCCTCCAGGGCCTCGACGACGCCCGATCCGTACATGTCGGCGGACTCGTCGAGGTCGTACAGGTCCGCCACGCCGTCCAGCAGCGCCAGCCGCTCCCGGAGCGTGCCCAGGAAGCCCGGACGACTCAGCACGCGTTCCGCGCCGCGCACGACCTGTATCCGGCGCTCCCGCCGCAGCCGTGACCGCTCGGCGGGCGTCGGCGTCGGCCGCTCCTCCCCCTCCTCGCCGTGCGCCTGCCTCGTCAAAGCCTCCGCCCCCACCGCCGGCCGCCCCTCCCGCGGCCCGGCCGCCGTCCGGCCGTCCCCCTCCGTCGTCCCGGTCGTCCGCGTCATGCCGCCCTCGTCCCTCTCCGCCCCAGCCACCGTGTTCACGCCCTGGATGATGCCGCGTGCCCGGGCCGCCCGGCATCCGGAATTTCCCACCCCGCGCGACCTGCGGAAATCCCAGGGCCTGTGGAGGGCCGGCCGCCCGGGCGACGGATAGCGTTAACATGACGAGAAATCGTCCGGTACCCAGAGCGGACTGGAACGGGAAGGCCACCGACGAGTGAGTACATTCCAACAGCCAGATCCCAAGGACCGCCCCGCGCGGCTCAGCGTGGGCGTGGTCGGAGCGGGCCGGGTCGGTCCGGCGCTCGCCGCGTCCCTGCAACTCGCCGGGCACCGCCCGGTCGCGGTCTCCGGGGTGTCCGACGCCTCCCGGCGGCGGGCGGCGCTGCTGCTCCCGGACGTGCCGGTCCTCCCGCCCGCGGAGGTCCTTGAGCGCGCCGAGCTGGTGCTGCTGACCGTCCCCGACGACACCCTGCCGGGCCTGGTGCAGGGCCTCGCCGAGACCGGGGCCGTACGGCCGGGGCAGCTGCTGGTGCACACCTCCGGGCGCTACGGCGCACGTGTGCTCGACCCCGCCCTGCGCGCGGGAGCGCTGCCCATCGCCCTGCACCCCGCGATGACCTTCACCGGCACCCCGGTGGACGTCCAGCGCCTGGCCGGCTGCTCCTTCGGGGTCACCGCGCCCGGGGAGCTGCGGCTGGCCGCCGAGGCGCTCGTGATCGAGATGGGCGGCGAGCCCGAGTGGATCGCCGAGGAGCGGCGCCCGCTGTACCACGCGGCCCTCGCCCTCGGTGCGAACCACCTGGTCACCCTGGTCGCCGAGTCCATGGACCTGTTGCGGGCGGCGGGCGTCGAGGCCCCCGACCGCATGCTCGGACCGCTGCTCGGCGCCGCCCTGGACAACGCCCTGCGCTCCGGTGACGCGGCCCTGACCGGCCCCGTCGCGCGTGGTGACGCGGGCACGGTCGCCGCGCACATCGCCGAGCTGCGCGAGCACGCCCCCCAGACCGTGGCCGGCTATCTGGCGATGGCCCGCGCGACCGCCGACCGGGCCCTCGCCCACGGACTGCTCAGGCCGGAGCTGGCGGAGGACCTCCTCGGGGTACTCGCCGACGGCACCTCTCTGCCGGGGAACCCCGGGAGCCCGGAGAGCCCCGAGCACCCCGAGAGTCCCGAGAACCCTGAGAACCCTGAGAACGGGGAAGACCGATGACCCGCCGCCCCTTCGAACTCCTCCCCACGGTGGACGATCTGCGCAACGCCCAGGACCACCACGGGGTGCCGGGGCGCACGGCCGTCGTGATGACCATGGGTGCGCTGCACGAGGGTCACGCCACGCTGATCCGGGCGGCCCGCAAGCACGTCGGCGGCAAGGGTTTCGTGATCGTCACCGTCTTCGTCAACCCGCTGCAGTTCGGCGAGGGCGAGGACCTCGACCGCTATCCGCGCACCCTGGACGCCGACCTGAAGGTCGCGGAACAGGCCGGTGCGGACGCCGTGTTCGCTCCCTCCGTGGAGGAGGTCTACCCGGGCGGCGCGCCCCAGGTGCGGATGTCCGCGGGCCCGATGGGCGAGCGCCTCGAAGGGGCCCACCGCCCCGGGCACTTCGACGGCATGCTCACGGTCGTCGCCAAGCTGCTGCACCTCACGCGCCCCGACGTCGCCCTGTTCGGGCAGAAGGACGCCCAGCAGCTCGCCCTGATCCGCCGGATGGTGCGCGATCTGAACTTCGGCGTGGAGATCGTCGGCGTGCCCACCGTGCGCGAGGAGGACGGCCTCGCGCTCTCCAGCCGCAACCGCTATCTCTCGCCCACCGAGCGGCACACCGCGCTCACCCTGTCGCGGGCCCTGTTCGCGGGGCGCGACCGGCACGCCGCCCAGGAGGCGCTGCGCGCGCGTGCCCGCGAGGTGCCCTCCACGAGCGCGCGGGCGGAGGCTCTCAGCGCGATAGGCGAGTCGCGCGCCGCAGCCGACGCGCACGCCGTGGCCAAGGCCGCGCCCGGCGGTCCCGCGGCCGTCCGCGCCACCGCCCGGCTCATGCTCGACGAGGCCGCCCACCTCGACCCGCCGCTGGTCCTGGACTACCTGGCCCTGGTCGACCCCTCGGACTTCACCGAGGTCCCCGACGACTACACCGGCGAGGCCGTCCTCGCCGTCGCCGCCCGGGTCGGGACGACCCGGCTGATCGACAACATCCCTCTCTCCTTCGGAGCCCCCGAGCCCGTCGATTCCCACGGAGCCGCCTCGTGAGCAGCACAGGCATACGACTGCACGCGCCCGCACCGGGCTGGTCCATCTCCTCCGACGTCGTCGTCGTCGGTTCCGGCGTCGCCGGCCTCACCGCGGCCCTGCGCTGCGAGGCCGCGGGCCTGCGGACGGTCGTCGTCACCAAGGCCCGACTGGACGACGGCTCGACCCGCTGGGCGCAGGGCGGCGTCGCGGCGGCCCTCGGCGAGGGCGACACCCCGGGGCAGCACCTTGAGGACACGCTGGTGGCGGGGGCGGGCCTGTGCGACGAGGAGGCGGTCCGCATCCTGGTCACCGAGGGCCCCGACGCGGTGCGCCGGCTGATCTCCACCGGAGCGCACTTCGACACCGACGACGAGGGCGGTATCGAACTCACCCGCGAGGGCGGCCACCACCGCCGCCGGATCGCGCACGCCGGCGGTGACGCGACCGGCGCCGAGATCTCCCGGGCCCTCGTGGAGGCCGTACGCGCGCGTGGACTGCGCACGATCGAGAACGCGCTGGTCCTGGATCTGCTCAACGACGCCGAGGGCCGGACCGCGGGCGTCAGCCTGCACGTCATGGGCGAGGGCCAGCACGACGGCGTGGGCGCCGTGCACGCGCCCGCCGTGGTCCTCGCCACCGGCGGCATGGGCCAGGTCTTCTCCGCGACCACCAACCCGTCGGTGTCCACGGGAGACGGCGTGGCGCTCGCCCTGCGCGCCGGAGCCGAGGTCAGCGACCTTGAGTTCGTGCAGTTCCACCCCACCGTGCTGTTCCTCGGCCCGGATGCGGAGGGCCAGCAGCCGCTCGTCTCCGAGGCGGTGCGCGGCGAGGGCGCGCACCTGGTGGACGCGGACGGAGTGCGCTTCATGCTCGGTCAGCACGAGCTGGCCGAACTGGCGCCCCGGGACATCGTCGCCAAGGGGATCATGCGCCGGATGCAGGAGCAGGATGCCGACCACATGTTCCTCGACGCCCGCCACTTCGGCGCCGAGATGTGGGAGCACCGCTTCCCGACGATCCTGGCCGCCTGCCGCGCCCACGGCATCGACCCGGTCACCGAGCCCATCCCCATCGCCCCGGCGGCGCACTACGCCTCCGGCGGTGTGCGCACCGACTCCCGCGGCCGGACGACCGTGCCGGGCCTGTACGCGTGCGGTGAGGTCGCCTGCACGGGAGTGCACGGCGCCAACCGGCTCGCCTCCAACTCCCTGCTGGAGGGGCTGGTCTACGCCGAGCGCATCGCCGCCGACATCGCGGGGGGCCGGGCGGAGGACGGGCTGCACGCGCGCGTGCCCGAACCCGTCTCGTACCCCGAGCGGCCCGCGCACCCGCTGCTCGCCCCGGAGGACCGGTTCACGATCCAGCGGATCATGACGGACGGCGCCGGTGTGCTCCGGTCCGCCTCCTCCCTCCAGAAGGCCGCGGACCGGCTCCAGCGCCTGCACAGCGACGCGCGCGACGCCCTCGCGGAGAACGGCAAGACCTCCGAACCCGGCGTGGACACCTGGGAGACCACCAACCTCCTGTGCGTGGCCCGGGTCCTGGTCGCCGCGGCCCAGCTGCGCGAGGAGACCCGCGGCTGCCACTGGCGCGAGGACCATGCCGGCCGCGACGACACCGCCTGGCGCCGCCACATCGCCGTACGGCTGAATCCGGACCGGACGCTGGCCGTACACACCACCGACACCGCAGACTTCCCCCCGACCCTCCCCGGGTCGCCCGGCGCCGCGCGCGCCGGGGAGCCCTTCCCGCAGCACCGGCCTCAGGAGCAGTGACGAACGTGAGCACCCCCGACCTTCCCCTCGCCTCGACCGGTGGCTGCGGCGACGGCTGTGCCTGCGGCGCGGACACCGACGAGGAATTCCTGGAGTGCGGGCTCGACCCGGCACTCGCCCAGCTCCTGGCCGACGCGGGGCTCGACCCGGTGGAGGTCGAGGACATCGCCAACGTCGCCATCCAGGAGGACCTGGACCACGGCGTCGACGTGACGACGGTCGCGACGATCCCCGAGGAGGCGGTCGCCACCGGCGACTTCACCGCGCGCGAGGCCGGAGTGGCGGCGGGCCTGCGGGTCGCCGAGGCGGTCATCTCGGTGGTCTGCACGGACGAGTTCGAGGTCGAGCGGCATGTGGACGACGGCGACCGGGTGGAGGCCGGCCAGAAGCTTCTGACCGTCACCACCCGCACCCGTGACCTGCTCACCGCCGAGCGCAGCGCGCTGAACATCCTGTGCCGCCTGTCGGGCATCGCGACCGCCACGCGCGCGTGGGCGGACACCCTGGAGGGCACCAAGACGCGCGTACGGGACACCCGAAAGACGACGCCGGGCCTGCGCGCCCTGGAGAAGTTCGCGGTCCGCTGCGGCGGTGGTGTGAACCACCGGATGTCCCTTTCGGACGCGGCGCTGGTGAAGGACAACCACGTCGTGGCGGCCGGCGGTGTCGCCCAGGCGTTCGAGGCGGTCCGTGAGATGTTCCCGGACGTCGCGATCGAGGTCGAGGTCGACACCCTGCACCAGCTGCGTGAGGTGGTCGACGCGGGCGCGGACCTGATCCTCCTGGACAACTTCACACCGGGCGAGTGCGAGGAGGCGGTCGCGATCGTCGACGGCCGTGCCCTGCTGGAGGCGTCGGGCCGGCTGACCCTGCAGAACGCCAAGGCGTACGCGGACACGGGTGTCGACTTCCTGGCGGTCGGAGCGCTGACGCACTCCTCCCCGATCCTGGACATCGGCCTGGACCTGCGAGCGGCGGAGTAGGAAGAAGCCATGCTGCTGACCATCGACGTAGGCAACACGCACACCGTCCTCGGCCTGTTCGACGGCGAGGACATCGTCGAGCACTGGCGGATCTCCACGGACGCGCGCCGCACGGCGGACGAACTGGCGGTGCTCCTGCAGGGCCTGATGGGCATGCATCCGCTCCTCGGCGAGGAACTCGGAGACGGCATCGACGGCATCGCGATCTGCGCGACCGTGCCGTCGGTGCTGCACGAGCTGCGCGAGGTGACGCGCCGTTACTACGGCGACGTGCCCGCGGTGCTCGTGGAGCCGGGGGTGAAGACCGGCGTGCCGATCCTCACCGACAACCCCAAGGAGGTCGGCGCCGACCGCATCATCAACTCGGTCGCCGCGGTCGAGCTGTACGGGGGTCCGGCGATCGTCGTGGACTTCGGCACGGCGACCACGTTCGACGCGGTGAGCGCCCGCGGGGAGTACGTCGGCGGGGTCATCGCGCCGGGCATCGAGATCTCGGTGGAGGCGCTGGGCGTCAAGGGCGCGCAGCTGCGGAAGATCGAGGTGGCGCGCCCGCGGAGCGTGATCGGCAAGAACACGGTGGAGGCGATGCAGGCGGGCATCGTCTACGGCTTCGCGGGCCAGGTCGACGGGGTCGTGAGCCGGATGGCCCGCGAGCTGTCGGCCGACCCGGACGACGTGACGGTCATCGCCACGGGCGGGCTCGCCCCGATGGTCCTCGGCGAGTCCACGGTGATCGACGAGCACGAGCCATGGCTGACCCTGATCGGCCTGCGGCTGGTCTACGAACGGAACGTGTCCCGTATGTGAGACGCGGCGAAGCGCCGAAGGCCGCCCCCACCTGAGGGAACCCGAGGGCGACACGGAGCCCCGTGGGGCCCGTTTTGTCCGATTAGCGGTAGCGTCACCGCATGCCCACGCCATACGGATCCCGCGGCGGCCTGGCGTTCGGCGCGGAGGAGCTGCGCGTGCTCCGCCGGGCCCTCGCCCTCGCCCTGCATCCCCGCACCGTTTCCGCCGAGGACGTCCAGGACTGCCTCCGCCTCGCCGAGTCCGTCGACGAGGCGGTGCGGGAGGGGGCCCGTCTGCGGGCCTTCCTGCTGGCCGACCTCGCCCGCTACCGCGCCGCGCTTCCCGGCGCCGCGGCCGGCTACTTCGCCCTCCTGGACGACGCCCTGCGGGCCGGCTACCGACCGGTCCCGGACGATCTCGCCGCCCTGGGCGCCCTGCGCGGCGCTCCGGCCGCAGCCGCCCTCCTCGACCGCTGTGACGCCCTCGCCGAACGCGACGTGCGGGCCGCCCGTCCCGCCTCCGGCGGTGTCACGGTCCCCGCCTGCCGGGCCCGGCTCACGGCCCTCCCCGGCGGCCGCGGCAGCGCGGAGGAACAGGCCGAGAAGCCCGCCCGCAAACCCGGCGACAAACCGGCCGAGAAGCCCGAGAAGCCCGGACCGCGCCCCGAGCCGCAGGCCCCGCGCCCGCAGCGTCCCATCCCCACCCCCGGCGAGGTCTTCCCGCCCAAGCGCAAGCCGGGCCCCCCGCACGCAAGGCAACAACTCGCGGTCGGCTGACCGCCCGCGCCCCGGCGCCGCACCCCTCGTACCCGCCCCTGTCCGGTAAGGCCCACCCGACCCGGATCCATCGGACAGGGCCTGGCTACTCTGGACACATGGAATACGTCAGCGCGTTGGTGCCCCCGGTCGTCATGGCTGTCTTCTTCGGCGGGCTCATCAGGGTCATCGTGAAGACCCAGGGCGGCGCCGCCAAGGCCAAGGAGGACGCGGCCGTGGACGCGGCGCTCGCGCGCGCGCAGAGCGCCTCCCAGGCCCCGCGGCTCACCAAGGGCTGACCGGGGCCGGCTCGCGTCCCGGCCGGCGCTGGTCCGCACCGGCCGCCCCGCTGCGCACCGTACGGCGTGCGGCGCGCCCGTTTTTCGAGCCGTACGCCCTTTTTGTTGCCTTTCGCCGGATGGGCACCTGTCCGGCAGGCCATTGGTGACATCTCCCACTATTGTGCTGAGGGTGCCCCGCCCCTTGGGAGAACTCGAAGACGCGGTCATGACGCGGGTGTGGAAGTGGAACCGCCCGGTGACCGTTCGAGAAGTCCTGGAAGACCTTCAACAGGAACGGTCCATCGCATACACGACGGTGATGACCGTGCTGGACAATCTCCATCAGAAGGGCTGGGTCCGCCGCGAGGCGGAAGGCCGGGCCTATCGATATGAGGCCGTCTCCACCCGCGCCGCCTACGCGGCCGCACTGATGAACGACGCCTGGTCGCAGAGCGACAACCCGGCCGCCGCACTCGTCGCCTTCTTCGGGATGATGAGCGACGAACAGCGGCAGGCACTGCGGGACGCCATGCGCATCGTTCAGGTCCCGTCAAGTGTCCCGGAGCCCGAAGACGGCGAAACGGCCGACACGGAAGCCGAGGGCACCGAAACGGCGACCCCCGCGGAAGCCGAATCCCCCGAATCCGCATCCCCCTCCGAACCGCCTGCCGGGAGCACCGGCGGCAAGCCCGGCACAACCCCGGCGGAGAACCCCGCCAAGACGCGGGACGAGAAGAACCCCGCCTCGGACGGGGGCGGCAGCGGGCGATAGCGTCCGCTCATGCCAGCAGAGAGCCCCACCGCAAAAGCTGTCACCGTCCGGCGGGCCCGGACGACGGACGTCCCGGCGGTGCGCCGCCTCCTCGACGCCTACGTCCGGCGCGGCATCCTGCTCGACAAAGCGACGGTCACGCTTTACGAGGACATCCAGGAGTTCTGGGTGGCGGAACGCGACGACAACAGCGAGGTCGTCGGCTGTGGAGCCCTGCACGTCATGTGGGAAGACCTGGCGGAAGTGCGCACTCTCGCGGTGAAGCCCGAGGCCACGGGTCTCGGTGTCGGGCACCAGTTGCTGGAGAAGTTGCTGCAGACCGCCCGCTGGCTAGGCGTTCGCCGCGTATTCTGCCTGACCTTCGAAGTCGAGTTCTTCGGGAAGCACGGCTTCGTCGAGATCGGCGAGACGCCTGTCGACACCGATGTCTACGCGGAGCTGTTGCGTTCCTATGACGAGGGCGTCGCGGAGTTCCTCGGTCTCGAACGAGTGAAACCGAACACCTTGGGCAACAGCCGGATGCTTCTGCATCTGTGATCGTCAAGGCATCGCCCGGCCTATTCGGTCCGTGCTTCACCCGGACAGCGTTGCCCAGGTTCCCTATGTCCGAAACGCGCATCTTTCCGGGCCGTCCGTCGCAGGTTGACCTCTCCCAGGGGTTTGTGTTTTTCCAGCAAAAGCGGTTTGCTTTCCGACGTACTGCAGTACTGCATATAACAGGGGACGCGAAACAAGCGGCGCACGCCGCACTCCCTCGGCCCTGAAGTTATCGATGAAAGGAAATCCGGTGGCACAGAAGGTTCAGGTCCTTCTTGTCGACGACCTCGACGGTGGCGAGGCGGACGAGACCGTCACGTTCGCGCTGGACGGCAAGACGTACGAGATCGACCTCACGACCGCCAATGCGGACAAGCTCCGTGGCCTTCTCGACCCCTACGTCAAGGGTGGTCGTCGTACCGGTGGCCGCGCGGCGGGCGGTCGCGGCAAGACCCGCGCAGCCGCTTCGGGTGGCACCCAGGACACCGCGCAGATCCGTGCCTGGGCGAAGGAGAACGGTTACGAGGTCAACGACCGCGGCCGTGTTCCGGCGTCCATCCGCGAGGCCTACGAGAAGGCCAACGCCTGAGCGCACGCGCGGCGCAGCCGCACCCGGTGGCACTCCGTGGCCATCGTGTCGACCAGCCGCACCAGATCGGGGGCGCCCCCAACGCCCCCCACGGCCGACAGGGTCGGCAGCAGCAGTTCGATATCGCTTCCCGGCTCGGGGGGCCGCAGCCAGACCGCGGCCCCCTGTGAACCGTTCCGGTCCGGGGGAAGCGGCCCGATCGGGCCGGCCGGGGTCAGCCGGCCGACGGCTGGGGGGCCGGTGTCCGGGGAGTCGGCGGCGGGAGCCCGCGGTGGCAGCGGCGCCTCGATCTGCCCGCCCGCTCCGACGGCGGTGAGATCCACGGCCAGGGAGCCCCACTCCAGCCAGTCGAGCAGCCCCGGCAGTTCGTCCGCGCTGCCAGCGGCCACCAGCAGCCGCATGCGGTCCCCGTGCAGCGCCACCGGGGACCGGGGACCCAGATGCCGCAGCGCGGCCTCACCGGCCTCGGCGGGAACCTCCAGGACGTCGAATCGCACGCCTGTGACCAGCCGCAACGGCTCTCCGGGAACGGTGGCCCAGCCCAGCCCGTCCTCGTACCAGCGGCGTGCCGTTCCGTCCGGGTCGCGCGGTCGGCGGGGGAGGGGCACCGTGGAAAGCAGGGGCACTGTGTGGACCATGCCCGGAGCAACAGCCCGAGTAGGCCCCGAGTTACGCTGGGTGGTGCCATGACTACGCAGAGTGCCGGGAACAAGGGCGCGCGGGGGTGTTCGGCAGCGCAAGGATGTTCGCCCGTAGCGGAGGGAATCGGTGCGCGCGGCATGGAGTGTCCATGCGTACGGGTAAGACATCCCTAGTGGGAGGGGGCGACACGCAGGACGGGCCGCCCCACGTTCGCCATAGGCGTACTGGCGAGTGGGGTATCTGCCTGGCCTGCGGGAACATCGTCTCGCACCATCGGGTTGGAGCAGATGTCGGCGTTCGGGGTCAGGAGGCCAAGGACGGTGTCGGCAGTTGGAATGAGCGGTCCCCGCTTGCGGGACTAAGCTGCGGAAGGACAGGGAGGGGAGCGTCCCCTTACTGCCTGACCGCTCTGAGGAGCGATTAACGATGTTCGAGAGGTTCACCGACCGCGCGCGGCGGGTTGTCGTCCTGGCTCAGGAAGAAGCCCGGATGCTCAACCACAACTACATCGGCACCGAGCACATCCTCCTGGGCCTGATCCACGAGGGTGAGGGTGTCGCCGCTAAGGCCCTGGAGAGCCTCGGGATTTCGCTCGAGGCGGTCCGCCAGCAGGTGGAGGAGATCATCGGCCAGGGCCAGCAGGCCCCCTCCGGCCACATCCCCTTCACTCCCCGTGCCAAGAAGGTCCTGGAGCTGTCGCTCCGCGAGGCCCTTCAGCTGGGCCACAACTACATCGGCACGGAGCACATCCTGCTCGGCCTGATCCGTGAGGGCGAGGGCGTCGCCGCCCAGGTCCTGGTCAAGCTGGGCGCAGACCTCAACCGTGTCCGCCAGCAGGTCATCCAGCTGCTGTCGGGCTACCAGGGCAAGGAGACGGCCACCGCCGGCGGCCCGGCCGAGGGCACCCCCTCGACCTCCCTCGTCCTGGACCAGTTCGGCCGGAACCTCACCCAGGCCGCTCGTGAGTCCAAGCTCGACCCGGTCATCGGGCGCGAGAAGGAGATCGAGCGGGTCATGCAGGTGCTGTCCCGCCGCACCAAGAACAACCCGGTCCTCATCGGCGAGCCCGGCGTCGGCAAGACGGCGGTCGTCGAGGGCCTGGCGCAGGCCATCGTCAAGGGCGAGGTGCCCGAGACCCTCAAGGACAAGCACCTCTACACCCTCGACCTGGGCGCGCTGGTCGCCGGCTCCCGCTACCGCGGTGACTTCGAGGAGCGCCTGAAGAAGGTGCTCAAGGAGATCCGCACCCGCGGCGACATCATCCTGTTCATCGACGAGCTGCACACGCTGGTCGGTGCGGGTGCCGCCGAGGGCGCCATCGACGCGGCCTCCATCCTGAAGCCGATGCTGGCCCGCGGTGAGCTGCAGACCATCGGTGCGACCACGCTCGACGAGTACCGCAAGCACCTGGAGAAGGACGCGGCCCTGGAGCGCCGCTTCCAGCCCATCCAGGTCGCGGAGCCGTCCCTGCCGCACACCATCGAGATCCTCAAGGGTCTGCGCGACCGTTACGAGGCGCACCACCGCGTCTCCATCACGGACGAGGCCCTGGTCCAGGCCGCCACCCTGGCCGACCGCTACATCTCGGACCGCTTCCTGCCGGACAAGGCGATCGACCTGATCGACGAGGCGGGTTCCCGGATGCGCATCCGCCGGATGACCGCTCCGCCGGACCTGCGCGAGTTCGACGAGAAGATCGCGGCCGTCCGCCGGGACAAGGAGTCCGCGATCGACTCCCAGGACTTCGAGAAGGCGGCGTCTCTCCGCGACAAGGAGAAGCAGCTGCTCGCCGCGAAGGCCAAGCGGGAGAAGGAGTGGAAGGCCGGCGACATGGACGTCGTCGCCGAGGTCGACGGCGAGCTGATCGCCGAGGTCCTGGCCACCGCCAC
Organism: Streptomyces sp. NPDC001222; assembly: GCF_042896945.1. Classification (NCBI taxonomy): domain Bacteria; kingdom Bacillati; phylum Actinomycetota; class Actinomycetes; order Kitasatosporales; family Streptomycetaceae; genus Streptomyces; species Streptomyces sp. NPDC001222. The sequence goes on along the minus strand of NZ_JBIAXT010000055.1, from coordinate 4,569 downwards.
GGGCATCCCGGTGTTCAAGCTCACCGAGGAGGAGTCCAGCCGACTGCTCCGCATGGAGGACGAGCTCCACAAGCGGGTCATCGGCCAGGTGGACGCCGTCAAGGCGCTCTCGAAGGCGATCCGCCGTACGCGTGCGGGCCTGAAGGACCCGAAGCGTCCGGGTGGTTCGTTCATCTTCGCGGGCCCGTCCGGTGTCGGTAAGACCGAGCTGTCCAAGGCGCTCGCCGAGTTCCTGTTCGGCGACGAGGACGCGCTGATCTCCCTCGACATGTCGGAGTTCAGCGAGAAGCACACGGTGTCGCGTCTCTTCGGTTCGCCCCCCGGATACGTGGGCTACGAGGAGGGCGGCCAGCTGACGGAGAAGGTGCGCCGCAAGCCGTTCTCGGTCGTCCTCTTCGACGAGGTCGAGAAGGCCCACCCGGACATCTTCAACTCGCTGCTGCAGATCCTGGAGGACGGTCGCCTGACCGACTCCCAGGGCCGGGTCGTGGACTTCAAGAACACGGTCATCATCATGACGACCAACCTCGGTACCCGGGACATCTCCAAGGGCTTCAACCTGGGCTTCGCCGCCGCCGGCGACACGAAGACCAACTATGAGCGCATGAAGAACAAGGTGTCGGACGAGCTCAAGCAGCACTTCCGCCCCGAGTTCCTCAACCGCGTCGACGACGTGGTCGTCTTCCCGCAGCTGACCCAGATCGACATCCTGGCGATCGTCGACCTGATGATCAGCAAGGTCGACGAGCGGCTCAAGGACCGGGACATGGGCATCGAGCTCGCCCAGTCCGCCAAGGAGCTGCTGGCCAAGAAGGGCTACGACCCCGTGCTGGGCGCCCGGCCGCTGCGCCGCACGATCCAGCGCGAGATCGAGGACACGCTCTCCGAGAAGATCCTCTTCGGCGAGCTGCGTCCGGGCCACATCGTGGTCGTCGACACGGAGGGCGAGGGCGAGAACCAGACCTTCACCTTCCGCGGTGAGGAGAAGTCGGCACTGCCGGACGTTCCGCCGATCGAGCAGGCGGCCGGTGGCGGTCCGAACCTGAGCAAGGAGGCGTGACCCTCCGCGGTTTTGCCAGGGGCTGCCCCGGGACTTCGGTCCCGGGGCAGCCCCTTTTTCGCTGCGAGCTTTCCGTGAGGCCCGGCTACTCCAGGAACCCGAAATGGCTTTTCCGCAGGGCACAGGGCTGCCCGGGCGGTGACATGGCACACAGGAGCACGGGCCGTACTACGGGACCTAGCAGAAGAGCGTTATCGACAAAAGGGACATTTAGCCCTGAAGGGCGGGAAGGGGGCGTCATGCGAATGGTGCTCCATGTGGCCCTTTCATCCCGACTTCCTAATAGACACCCCTTCTGTCAAGAAGGCAGAATTTCTGCCGGGTATGTACGAAGAGTCGTCGTAGTGCAGGGGTTTGAGGGTGCCGGGGGCGGCTTGTATCAAGGAATGGTCAAGTCCCTGACTTCGCGAGGTCCCCATGCCGCTGTGCGCCCTCCCTCTGTCCCGTAGGTCCCGGCTCCGCCGCCGGGTCGCCGTGCTGACCGCCGGTGTGGGCCTCTCGGCCCTGCTGGGGTCCGGGGTCGCCACCGCCGCCGACAGCGCCGCGCCGGGCGCGGCCGCCTGGGTCGCTCCGGTCAGGCAGTACGGGCTGACGGCGGGGTTCGGCAGGGCCGGCGGGATGTGGCGGGCCGGGCACAGCGGCCAGGACTTCGCGGTGCCGAGCGGCACCCGGGTCGTCGCCGTGCACACCGGCACCGTCGTCGAGGCGGGCGGCAACGGGGCCGGTGACGGGTCCGCGTACGGCAACGCCGTCGTCCTGAGGCACGCCGACGGCACGTACTCCCAGTACGCCCACCTCTCGCGGATCGACGTACGGCCCGGCCAGAGTGTGACGGCCGGCCGGCGCATCGGGCTCTCCGGCAGCACCGGCAACTCCAGCGGACCCCATCTGCACTTCGAGATCCGGCGAACCCCGCACTACGGGTCCGCCGTGAACCCCCTCGCCTTCCTGCGCGGCAAGGGCGTGGCGATCTGAGGCGGGCGAGCGCCCGGATGCCCCTGCGGTGGCCCGGAGCGTGCCGCTAGGGCGCCTGGGGCCCGGCGTGCGCCTGGGTCACCAGGTCGATGGCGACCTCCAGGACCGCCCTGCGCTTCTCCTCCGCGTCGCCGTCGACCTCCTGGAGGACGAACATCCCGGCGTGCATGGTGAACAGTGCGCTGACACAGCGGACCTGGTCGGTCAGTGAGGCGTCCGGGTCCCGGATGATGTCGCGCATCTGGAGCATCCGGTCCTTGAACTCGTTGCCGATGCTCAGCTCGCGGATCGTGGCCTGGTTCTCCTGCATGAAGCGGAACAGCGGGGCCGCGCCCACGAGCGCCTCGCTGTAGCGGCGCAGCACCTCCCGCTTGGTCTCCAGGGTGTGCGGCTGCGCCTTGCCCCATTCGATCAGCTCGTCCATCGGGCGGGTCAGATCCTCGAAGATGCTGACGAGGATCTCTTCCTTGGTCTTGAAGTGGTAATAGAGAGCCGCCTTGGTGACCTCCAGGCGCTCCGCGATCTCCCGCAGCGAGGTCTTCTCATAGCCCTGCTCGGCGAAGAGTTCGAGCGCCACGTCCTGGATCCGCTGGTGGGTGTCCCCCCGCCGCTGCCGCTTGGTGCCGTCCATGGTCGTGCTGCCCATCCTCGTACTCCTCGGACCTCGGATACCTGCTTACCGCCCGACAGGCAGGCCCCAAACTTACTTGACGCCCGGCTAGTTCCGGGACTACCTTCCCTCAGTGTAGTCAACTAGCCGGGCGGCAAGTAAGTGGCCGGGCGGCAGGCAAGACCTAGGGGAGTTGGGGAGCATGGCGGACAACACGGCACCGCCCGAGACCGAGAAGCAGCAGCCACGGAGCGTACGAGTCGTCCTGCTCGCGCTGATGATCACCATGATGCTCGCGATGCTCGACAACATGATCGTGGGCACCGCGATGCCGACGATCGTGGGCGAGCTCGGCGGGCTTCAGCACCTGTCCTGGGTGGTGACCGGGTACACGCTCGCGACGGCCGCCTCCACTCCGCTGTGGGGCAAGATCGGCGACATGTACGGGCGCAAGGGCGCCTTCATGAGCTCGATCGTGATCTTCCTGATCGGTTCGGCGCTCAGCGGCATGGCGCAGAACATGGACCAGCTCATCGGCTTCCGCGCCGTGCAGGGCCTCGGCGCCGGCGGTCTCATGGTCGGCGTCATGGCCATCATCGGCGATCTGATCCCGCCGCGGGAGCGCGGCAAGTACCAGGGCATGATGGCCGGCGTCATGGCGCTCGCGATGATCGGCGGCCCGCTGGTCGGCGGCACGATCACCGACCACTGGGGCTGGCGCTGGTCCTTCTACATCAACCTGCCGCTCGGCATAGTCGCCCTGGTCGCCATCAGCGCCGTACTGCATCTGCCCAAGAAGCGCGCCAAGTCCCGGATCGACTACCTCGGTGCCGCCCTGCTCACGGTCGGCATCACCTCGATCGTGCTGGTGACCACCTGGGGCGGGTCCCAGTACGCCTGGACCTCCGCGCGGATCATGGAGCTGATAGGCATCGGTGTCGCCGCGCTCGTCGGGTTCGTGTTCTGGCAGACCAAGGCCGCCGAGCCGGTCGTGCCGCTGCACATCTTCCGCAGCCGTAACTTCACCCTGATGTCGGTGATCGGGTTCATCACCGGTTTCGTGATGTTCGGTGCGACGCTGTTCCTGCCGCTGTACCAGCAGGCGGTGCAGGGCGCCTCCGCGACCAACTCCGGACTGCTGCTCCTGCCGATGCTCGGCGCGATGCTCGTCGTGTCGATGATCGCGGGCCGCGTCACCACCAACAGCGGTCGCTACAAGGTCTTCCCGCTGGTCGGCAGCGTGCTGATGATCACCGGCCTGTACCTCCTGTCCCGGATGGACATCAGCACGACCCGCTTCACCTCGGGCGTGTACATGGCCGTCCTGGGCGCCGGAATGGGCTGCCTGATGCAGATCACCATGCTGGTGGCGCAGAACAGCGTCGAGATGAAGGACATGGGCGTCGCGTCCTCGTCCACCACCCTGTTCCGTACGCTCGGCTCCTCCTTCGGCGTCGCGATCATGGGCGCGCTGTTCAACAACCGGGTGCAGGACGAGATGACCAAGCGGGCCGGCGCCCTCGGTTCGAAGATCACCGAGCAGTCCGCCCAACTGGACGCGAAGAGCCTGGAGAAGCTGCCGGCGGCGGCCCGGGAGGCGTACCAGTACGCGGTCTCGGCGGGCACGCACTCGGCCTTCCTGCTGGGCGCCGTGGTGGCCGTGGGCGCGCTGGCGGCCGCGGTCTTCGTGAAGGAGGTCCCGCTGCGCGGCGCCGGACCGGACAAGCAGGGCGGGGACGCGGCTGGGGACGCCGCGGAGATGCAGGCGACGGTGGCAGAGGCCGTCTGACGCACCCTTTCCCGGCCGCCGAAGGCCCCTGGAGCCCGAACTTGAGTTCTAGGAGTCGTCGCAACACCCCAGCCCAAGGGGTGCGATGGAGTTCCAGATCCGCAAGGTGCGGACGGTGGCCCAAGGCCGTAAGCG
>NZ_JBIAXT010000054.1:0-38185 GCF_042896945.1 Streptomyces sp. NPDC001222 | reverse complement strand
TTCCCCCGCCGCTACCTGCCCGAAGGCAGCATGGACAAGATCTATCCGGCTGAAGATCAACCCGGCACGGTTACACCACTACAGGGGACATGACCCACCCGCACGGCCGCCTGTCGAATGCACTACGAGTTCCTGGCCGAGGGACGACCCGCAACTCGCCGCCGAGTGCTCAGTCGGGAAGAGCTCCTCGTGCGTGTCAGGGCGCGGACCTCGCCGACCCGACCTGCGCGGTCCGAACCGCACTGCGGCGTCCGGCCCGCCGGTGCGGCTGGCGCGGGTCTGGGCCGACAGCGGCTACACCGGCCGCCTCAGCGACTGGACCACCCAGCACCTCGGACTCGGCCTCGTCATCGTCCGCCGCAGCGGCGATGTCGGCGGCTTCAGGTCCTGGCCCGCCGCTGGGTCGTCGAAAGATCCTTCGCCCGGCTTCCACACAGCCAGCGTCTGGTCCGTGACTACGAGCGACGCACCGACGTCAGCGAGACCGTCATCCTGTGGTCGATCACCAGGCTCATGAGCCGCCGCCTGGCGGCCCCCACCAGCAGCGTCGTTAGCCGCCAATAGTTGATCTCGGGCTTGTCTTTCGTGCAAAGGTGGCCTGTCGCGTGATGGCAATGCGTTCTGCCCGCCGGTGCGTACCGCTTCCCGTTCTTCACGCCACGGTACGGGCGATGTCGACGGACGCGCGGTCCCGGCACGCCGGGTGCGTGTTCCTGGCGCGCTCCGGCCGATCCCGTTCGGGTGAGGCGAGTGGCCGGGCCGCGCATGGGGCTGCCGGGTCGGAGATCAGTGTCTGCGAGCCGGCAGGCACCCGCCGTGAACATGACGGACAAGAGGCAGATGCACGATGGGGCATGGCGGGAACGTGATCCAGGAACTGATGACCGGACCACCGGGAGGTCGAGGAGATCTTCGCCAGGATCCAGGGGATGACCGACGGGGGCCAGGAACTGCGTGATCTCGTCGACGAGGCCGCCATCGAACTGGTGCGGCACTCGGTTGCCGAGGAGCAGTACCTGTGCCCGGCGGTGCGTGAGCACGTGAGGGCGGCGACCGGATCGCGGACAAGGAGATCGCGGATCACGGCCGGGTCGAAGAACTCCTCAAGCAGTTGGAGCGAACGCGGACGACTCCCGGATGAGTCCGCAGCAGCTCATGGAGGAGGTGGCCGCCCATGTCGAGGACGGGGAGACCAGCCTCTCCCCTCTGCTGTGCCAGGCACGGTCCCGGGCGGCAGGGTGCGGCCGCGTCGGCGCCAGACCCGCATGACTGTCCACAACCTCCCGGGACAAAGCACCTAGTGCTGTTCGATTCCGCTGGGAGAGTTGGCGTGCCACAGCCTTCGCGCCGGACGCCCGGGCCCGTGCGAAGGCTGCGAGGGCAAAACAGTCCCCGGTAGTGCTGCGCGTGTCCTGAAGCTTCAGTCGTCACTGTCGCCTCGGTATCGCGCCGGCTTGCCGGGGGCCTAAACCACATCCTGTCCGAGTCACTCCGTCGACTAGACGTCCTCATCGACTTTGTAAACTCTTTCGGTGTTATGGCCTAACAACCACGATGCACCCCATATCTCCCGAGTCAAGACGTTTCTGGGTAAATTCTGCGACCAGCTGCACGCGATCACCCTCCGACTGCCGCACCCGGTGCCCCACCGGCGTACTCCATGAAGCCGAGCACGGTATCCGCACGGCAATGCGTGCACGCCGGCACCGGCTGCCACAGCGCATCCAGCGCCTGCGCCGGCGAGACACGTGGTCGCCCCTACCGGCGTGTATGCCGGCCATCACGCCGGTTCTGGCCGAACTGCTCGATCCGGCGTTGAGCCTCAGCGTTCTGCCGCATCGCAGCCCGCTGGATCTGATCGGCGGTCCGCCCGGTCTCCCTGACCAGCTCCTCCTCGCTGGTCCCCTTCGGATGCTGCCACAACGCCCGAGCGACCTTTCCAGCCCGCAGCTCAGCGTCCAGGAACGGGCGACGCGTGTACTGATCGATCAGCTGCGCCAGATGCTCGAGCGAGTACCCGATGACCTTTCGCTGACCATCGCACGTTGGATCAACGGCATGCACGGTGGACGAGTCCCGCACGAGCGCGTACCACTGGCTGCTGTCCAAGACCAGCGCCCCGCACACATCACACAGGTCAGGCTGGTCCTCTTCTTCGCTGCCCGTACTCACTGAGCACGCAGCTGGTCCGGCAGCTGAAAATGCCCTGCACACGCCTGAAAGATCGCAGGCAACGCAGGAGGCCGGTCTCCGCCGGCCACCGGCCTGAGGCGGACCGCCATCATCATGTCGCCGGTGCTCTCCTGCGCGAACTCGTCGACCATGCCGGCACCACCCGGGCGCTCGCGAACGACCACCTGGCCCGGCCCATCCCCCGCCGCAATCTGCCGGTCCTCCCCCGCGTCGGAACGCCCGCGAACCCGTACGCCCAGCCGCCCATGCGACCTCCCACCAAGACAACGAACTACTCCGCTTAGGAGGCACGACGGCTTGACCCATCCCAAGGATGATCTAGCCCGCGACGCAGTGAAGGCCGCGCCCTTGCGCAGGCGCGGCCTCGTCCCTCGTTTACAACGGACGGCCGTTTTGGACCGGATCGAAGCCAAGGGGCGGTGGAACTTCACCGCCGCCGCCCCTTCGCCTGTCCGGCCTTCACGTCGGCCGCGTACTGATCCACGTACTCCTGGCCCGACAGCCGCAAAATCGCGTACGTGATTTCGTCGGCGACGGCCCGCAGCACCGTCTTCTGGTGCACCATCCCTGCAAAGCGCGAGAAGTCCAGCGGTTCCCCGAAACGGATCACGATCGGCCGGTGCCTCGGCAGGACACGCCTCGACGGCCAGATATGGAAGGTCCCCACCATCGCGCATGGAATCACCGGAACCTGCGCATCCAGCGCTATTACGGCCACCCCAATCTTGCCCTTGTACAGTCGGCCGTCCGGGGACCGCGTGCCCTCTGGATAGATCGCGAGCAACTCGCCCTTCGCCAGTACCCCCAGCCCTTCCCTGATTGCCGCCTGCGCCGCGGACCTGCCCGATCTGTCCACCGAAATCTGCCCGGCGCCGCGGAGGACGAACGCGGTCAGTCGGCCCGTGACGCCTGGCGCCCTAAAGTATTCCGCCTTGGCCAGGAACGTGATGCGCCGTTTCATGACCGCGGGCATGAGAAGAGGGTCCGCGAAGGACAGATGATTCCCGGCAACGATAGCCGCGCCTTCCACCGGAAGATGCTCGAGACCCTCCGCGCGCGGCCGGAACACCAGCCGCAGCAACGGCCCCAGAAGAACGTACTTGAGCACGTAATAGAACACGGGGCGCCTCCCCCGAATCCCCTCCCCCGGATTCCTTCCCTCGAATCCCCTGTATGCATGCGCCGGGTGTTCCCGGGCAGTGTCGGCATCGCCCGGAGGCCTCGGTCACAGTCGTCGGCATCATCAGCCGGGTAAGAGCCCCGTCTACCTCAGATCACGCCTCGGAATGCGGTCGGGCTTTGCCTGGGAGACGCTGAGGTCATGGTCGAGCGTCCCGTCCCGTAATCGTGAAGGCGCCCTGCGGATCTGGCGGCCGCAGCGTACGCGTCGGTGACGAGCCCCTGGGCACCGTGCCCAGGCCGCCGGCGCCCTCGACCGCGAAGCGGCGTTCGGGCCACTGCTCGCACCAGCGCATGAGCTGGCGGAAGGTTTGGAGGCCCGGCTCCGCAAGCTGTTTCGAGAGGTTGGCGCCGTCACTGCTGGCTGTCCCCGGCTGCGGCGTGCTCGGCGCGGCCGTCATCATCGGCGAGACGGCCGGAACCGCTCGGTTCAAGTCCAAGGATGCATTCGCGCCCTTCACTGGCACCGCCCCGATCCCGGTCCGGTCCTCGCACAAGGTCCACGTCCGCCTCAACCGAGGTGGACATCGGGCCATCAACCATGCCCTACAGATGATCGCGGTCACGCAGGTCCGCCGTGGCGGGGAAGGCGCAGGCTACTTCGACCGGCAGCTGGCCCGCGGCAAGGCTCCCAAAGAGGCGGTGCGGCTGCTGCGACGGCGCATCTCCGACCGCGTCCTTCTGAGGTTCCCGGAGTCATTCACCACTCGGACGCGGCAGTCAATACACGTCTTTCCCGTTCACCGCCCACCTGCTCGAGGCCGGCATCGACGCCTCCATCGGCGCCGTCGGCAACGCCCTGGACAACGCGCTCATGGAGTCTCAGATCGCCCTCTACAAGACGGAGCCACACAAGCCCCGCAGGCCCTGAAACGGCCTAGCCGACGCCGAACTCGACACCGCGGAATGGGTCGACTGGTTCAAAACCAGCGCCTCCATACCGCCATCGGGACCTCCCGCCCCACGAACACGAGACCAACCACTGCGCTCAGCTCCAGCCCCAACCGGCGGCTGGCGTCAACGCACAGAGCCTCGACCGATCCCGGAGCGCTTCAGTGAGCGACACGCCGACCAGGACCATCCGGGTATGACACTCACCCTGTCGTCGGTCTGCAGTGGCTGTGGCGTGCCCGTGACCCGACGCTGGCCCTGGACGCGGCATCTCATGTGACACACGGTCACCTGACCGCTCCGCAGATACCGTCAGGAGCACCATGCGCCACATCAACCGTCTGGGTCTGAGCGCGGCCACCGGCCTGGCCGCCGCTCTCTGCTGCGCCCCCGCCGCCTCGGCCGCCGCACCCGCCACCGGCCCCCAGCCGAGCGGCGGCAAGGAAGAGGTCCTTCGCCTGACAGCGGTGGCGACGCAGGCCAACTCCATCGATTTCCCCCCTCCCGGGCCCAGCCAGGGAGACGAACTCATCGTCGCGGGGAATGTCCTGTACAACGGAACCACGGTGGGCACGTACGACGAGACCTGCGCGACGACCCGTACCGGCACCGACGATTCGAGCACCGTGCAGTGCGTGGTCACCCTCACGCTGCCCAAAGGGGAGATCACCGTGCAGGGAGTCTTCCCCATCACCCGCGGCGGCCCCGGCGACATCACCCTGGCGATCACTGGAGGCACAGGCGTCTACCGCACCGCACGCGGCTACGTCCACGCCGTGAACACGAGCTCTACCGAGACTCAGGTCACCCTCCACCTCATCCACTGACTCACCGGCGCCGATCCTGTGTCGAGCTGAACCGGTCGAACTCGTCCACAGCCACGCGGACGTGGGCGACCTCAGTCGCCCCTGGTGACCTTCACCCGTCGACCGAGCGCCCCGACCCGATGCGCCGCCGCCAGCATCTTCCCTGCCGCCAGCTGCACCGCCATAAGCCGGTCGGCGTGCGGGTGCCGGCCCTCGCCGACCAGAGCGCGCAGCTGTGCCTCGGTCACGTCGTGCCCGAGTGGGAGGCCGAGGGCGGGCAGGCCCCGCCCCGCCCCTTCCATCGCCCGGCCGGGACCCCGTCCTGGCAGCGTGACCCCGGATGTGCCCAGCACACCGCCAGCGAGATGTCCGCGGTCGCCGACCCCAACACCGGGATGGAGGTCCACGACACGTACAACAACTGCGGCGGCGGATCGCTGTGCGACACCGAACGTCAGCTCGGCCTCGCACAGGGCGCCGACGGATGGGTCCAAGTCGGAGGCACCAGCGCCGCGTCGCCGATCATCGCCAGCGTCTACGCGCTGGCCGGAGACACCTCTCAGGTCGCCAACGGCTCGTACCCTTACAGCCACACGGCGGCGCTCAACGACATCACCTCGGGCAGCAACGGCTTCTGCGGAAGCAGTCACCTCAGCACTGCTGGGCCGGGATACGACGGGCCGACCGGACTCGGCACACCCAACGGCACCGGCGCCTTCTGACGGCGGCACTGTCTGGCCGACAAGGGGTGGGCCGCGTCGCACTGCTGCGACGCGGCCCACCCCTTGCTTCGTCTCGGTCATCGAGGTGGACGAGCGTGACGTCGAAGCCCAATCCGCCGCTGCCGCCGAGCGCGACGGACTGCGCGACCGGCGGGTAGACGCCGGCGATCACGGTGTATTCGCCTGCGGCGAGGTCCGTGAAGGCGTACGCGCCGTCGCCGGCCGTGGTGGTGGCCGCCACCACGTTGCCTGCAGTCGGACGCCTCCGCCTTCTTTCGGTCCCGCAGGATGATGTGGAGTGCCGGCAGCACCGAGCCACTGCTGAGAATGGTGCCGAACCCCGCCGGTACGGTGCCTCAGTCAATTCCGTGAGCTATCTGCACCGCTGGTCCCCCTTCCCCTCACCCGGGCGCGACCGGACGTCATCGCAGCCACCTGAGGAGTCCGGCTTTCACGGCCACCAGGCGGCGGGCACGGCGCCGACCAGCGCCGTCGAAGCGGTGGACGTCTTCCCGTACTGGTTCCGCCGCCTACGCATACGCTGGGAGGTCCGCGACGACATTCACGAAGCGTTCCTCACCCTCGGCATGGCCGTCATCTGCCGGCAACGCCTGAAGACCCGTTTTCACAGGACTCCGCAACATGTTCACAGGACTCCTCAACTGCGGCTGAGGCAGAGCCTCGACCTGCCTGTACATTGCATCGAACGGGCAAGAATCGAATGCATATCCGTCATGGGTCGCCAGCCGACGTCGCGCTGTGCGCGGCCCGCGGAGCGCGACCGTATAGGGGTACGCACACCATGATCAGCCGCCTTCTCGGCCGACGGAAGGCCTCTCAGCGGAGGGGAAACCCACTCACCGGACTCACCGTGCCGCCCGGCGCGGGTCTCCTGATCTGCCGGGTCCTCGACCCCGTTGGCGAGCCCCTGGGCCAAGCCGAGTTCACGGTGAACGACGGCCACGGTCGCAAGGTGGTGAGCGGTGAGGCCGATCCCTACGGCCTGGTCGTGGCGATGGTTCCCTTCGGGGAATACCGACTGGCCGTCTCCGCCGAGGGTTTCGCCCCTTACCGGGACAACATTCCGGTCACCGACGACGGGGGGCCGGCCGGCCCCGGAGACATCACACTCCAGACAGCCCCACCACTCCCGCTGCCCGACCCCGGCGAATGGGAGATCGAACAGGCCCACACCCGGGTCGGGTTCGCCGCACGCCACATCGGCCTCGCCCAGGTCCACGGCCGTTTCAACAACTTCGCCGGCGCGATCCGGATCGGCAACACCATCGAGGACTCGGCGATGCATGTTGTCATCGACGCCGCTTCGATCGATACCAATGTGCAGATGCGCGACGACCATCTGCGGTCCGCGGACTTCCTCGACGTGGAGCACTACCCCACCATGGAGTTCTACAGCGACCGCTTCGTGCACCGCGGCGGAAACACCTGGGCGATCACGGGCGGGCTCACGCTGCACGGCGTCACCCGCACGGTGACCCTCGACGCCAACTACGGTGGCATCCGCGTCGGCATGGAGGGTGAGACCCGCGTGGCCGTCAACGCCACCACCGAGTTGCACCGTGAGGACTACACCATCAACTGGAAGACGATGCTGGCCCGTGGCATCGCGGTCGTCGGCTCCAACATCAAGGTCGAACTCGATATCCAGATCGTGCCCAAGGGCACGCAGCTGAAGTTCAAGTAGCGGCAATGCGATCCGTGAACGATGTGGGACACCGACGAAGGCTAGGAAGTGATCGGCCTTGCGTTCGTGGCGGCGGTGCAGGCGGCGTCATCCGGCGAGCCAGGACACCGTCCTCTCCCCGCCCCAGCGGTGGCGACCCAATCTGGGCAGCAGCCAGCGCAAACGCCGTTGCGCTACTAAGATCATGGCAATGACGCGTCCCATGGTGGCCGACGGACACATCATCGATCGTGAGGCGTTGAGCGTCTTTCCGGCGCGCCTTCGCGCGGACCACCCAGCCAATGTCACCGGCACGTGCAGGAGCCGTGAGGAACTCGATGAGCATTGCCCTGTTCACCCTCGGTGGCACCATCGCCATGGCAGGCCACACCGATGCCGGAGTCAGACGTCTGACCGGTGCCGATCTCGTCGCCGCCGTGCCCGCGCTCGTGGATCTGCAACTGGAGGTACACGACACCCATGCGGTTCCCAGCCCGGACCTGACGTTCACTCAAGTCCTCGACCTGGTCGACGAGGCCTCTCGCGCCGTAGAGGCCGGCGCCACGGGTGTGGTCGTCACTCAGGGGACCGACACGCTGGAGGAGACCGCCTTTCTGGTCGATCTGGTCTGGCCGCACGAGGCTCCGTTCGTACTCACGGGAGCCATGCGCAATCCCACCCTCGCCGGGCCTGACGGTCCGGCGAACCTGCTGGCAGCCGCGCGCACCGCAGCCGCGCCGACAGCGCGTGGACTCGGCGCGCTGGTCGTCCTGAACGACGAGATTCACGCCGCACGCAGCGTACGCAAAACCCACAGTACGAGCACCGCGTCCTTCGCGTCGCCCAACAGCGGCCCGATAGGCCACGTCATCGAAGGTCAAGTGCGCATCCTCGTACGGCCGTCACGCCGGGAACCGCTCTCGGTTCCGCCCCGGGCCTCGCTCGCGGCGGCGCGGGTCGTCCTGCATACGGTCACCCTCGACGACCACGCCCCGCACTTGGCCGACGTGCCACGGACCCACCAGGGACTCGTCGTTGCGGGCTTCGGCGTAGGTCACGTCCCGTCCGCTCTCGCCCCCACACTCGGCGAACTGGCCCAGGAGATCCCCGTTGTCCTCGCCTCCCGCGCAGGCAGCGGCTCGGTGCTCCGCCAGACGTACGGCGCCGTCGGCTCCGAGACCGACCTGCAACGCCGCGGACTCGTCAACGGCGGCCTGCTCGACCCGTACAAGGCCCGCGTGCTGCTCCGCCTCCTGCTCGCCCTCGGTGCCGACCGCACCGCCGTGACCGATGCATTCGCCCTGCACGGTTGACGAGACGTCGTGAAGGGTGAGCCTGCGGGGGGAGTCGCGGCCGGCCCCACGACAAGCGGCCGGTGCCCGGCGGTGATCAAGCTCCGGGCGTCAGCCCGTCACGGTGGACTTCTGTCCTGACGGGGTAACGGGGTACCACTCCTTGTCCCTTCCCTGGCCGTTCGCCTGCCCGGCCTCCGTGTCGCCCACGTACCGGTACGGCGGCCAGCCGGCGAGGGTGAGCTGCTTCATGCCGTTCCGGTGGACCGTGCCGAGAAGGCCCTTGTCAACTCCCGAGGTCTGTACGGAGTCCTGCACGATGACAGGGATCCATGTCTTTGTGCACGCACCGGCGCACGTCCACTTGGAGGGAGTCGAGTGGTCCTTGTCGTAGCGGTAGAGGGTCATCCCCTTGTCGTCGGTGACCACGCTGCCCAAGCCCTTCATCGCCCTGGTCGTCACCGTGGTGGTCGTGCCGAGTCCGCTCCCGGAATTGCCACTGCCGGCAGGTGCTGCGGTGGCCGGTGCGGAGGCCGCGGGATCCGACGCGGCCGGGGCGACGGGGGCGGCGCTGCCGGGGCCGGTGCTGTCCGAGGGGAGGAGTCACGTCCGCCGGTGTCGTTGAGGAGCCGGGGGGTGGGTTTGCCCCCGTCGTCGAGAGCGTCCGCGACGACGGGGGCGACCAGCCTCTCGACACGCTCGCCGATGCCACATGAGACATACCGAAATCTGGACGAGAAGGACCGCCCAGCTCGCCGTGCACGCGGTGCGCCACCCCGCGAGGGGGCCTGCGCACCGCCGAATGAAGCAGGCGGCTGGTGACCGGCCCGAGAGTGGGGACGGTCACCGGCACGCGTGCCTGGTGCCAGGGCGCGCCCGGCCTGTCATGGCCGGGCGCGCCCCGCCGCACCGGTGTCCGTGCGGTCAGCTCTTCAGGGCGGTCCAGGTGTCGGGGCCGACGACGCCGTCCACGGCCAGCGGCCACCAGGCCTGGAACTGCTTGACTGCCTTTTCGGTGCCGCTACCGAAAATGCCGTCGATGGCGCCGGGGTTGAAGCCCCAGTACTTCAGCAGGCACTGAAGTTCCTTGACGGCGCTCCCGGACGAACCGGGGCGCAGGGTGGGCTGGGACGTGGTGTAGTTGCAGCCGTGCACCGCCGGTGCCATGACGCTGGACGATGCAGCGGGGGCGGCGCTGGCGACTCCGGTGGCCGCGGTGCCGAGCACACTCGCCGTGACGGCGAGGACTCCCAGGGCGCGAATGAGCTTGTTCTGTGACATGTTGACTCCAATCGTGAGTGATCCGTTGTTCCTCTGCGGGCTGAGGCACCGCCGAGCCGGCCTGCGCCTCAGTGGTCAATTCACCAGCGCCAGCCAGGTGTTGGGACCTACGACGCCGTCGGCGGTGAGGTGACTGCGGGTCTGGAAGGCGATCACGGCGTCGCGGGTGGCGGGGCCGAAGAGGCCGTCGGCCGTCAGCTGGGCGCCGTGGGCGTTGAGTTCGGCCTGTACCGCTGTGACGGCCGGGCCCTTGTCGCCCTGTCCGACGGTGGTGATCAGCGCCTTCCAGGTGTTGGGGCCTACGATGCCGTCGGCGGTGAGGTGGTTGCGGGTCTGGAAGGCGATCACGGCGTCGCGGGTTCCCGTACCGAAGGAGCCGTCGACCGATAGCGCCGCGCCGTGGGCGTTGAGCAGGTATTGGATGGTGGCCACCTGGCGGCCGCTGTAGCCCTGCTGGACGATCGGCCATGCGCTCACCGGTGGCGGTGGTGGCGGTGTGTACGTGCCGTTGGCGGCGAGGTTCCGCAGGTCCTGCGCGGTTCCGTTGAACACGTCCTGGTCGCCGGGAAACGTGCCGGAGTCGGAGGTCTGCCAGAAGGCGTACGTGGACCAGCCGTCGGGCAGGGGGTGCGGAGTACCGGTCCAGCTGCCGACCCAGAGCCGATTGGTGGCCGCGAAGGCAGTGGAATTGCCGGTGCACTGCGACCACCACGACGCGTTCGTGTTGATCACCGGTGGGCGGCCTGTGCGGCGCCGGTACTCATCGTCGAACGAGGCGATCCAGTGGACCGTCGCAGTGGGGCTGCTCCCGTAGCAGGCGGGCAGGCCCGGCGTGGCCTCCACGTCCAGGACGCCGGGCAGCGTCCGGCCGTCGGGCTGCCAGGCGCCTCCATGGTCGACGAAGTAGTCGGCCTGGGCGCTGCCGGAGGACTTGTCCGGCCTGGCGAAGTGATAGGCGCCGCGGAGCAGGCCGACCGCCGCTGCGCCGTCGTACTGCTGGGAGAAGCGGGAACTGATGTAGGAGGTGCCCTCGGTCGCCTTGACGTAGGCGAAGGAGGCCCCGCCGGCGGAGACCGCGGACCAGTCCACGGTCTCCTGGTAGGCGCTGACGTCGAGTCCGCGGACGGAGGCGTCCGCGGCCTGATGCGGCCGTGGTGCCGGGGCCGTCGCCGATGCTGGTGTGCCGAGCAGCGCGGTGGTGACGGTCATTGCGGCCAGCGCGGCGAGGGTCCCCGTCCTCGCGCCGCGTCTTGTACGGGGAGAGGCCCCCTGACGCTGCCGCGGGAGCCGGAGAGGATGCGCCATCGGTGATTCCTTTCGCTCGTCCGCCCGTTCGGCGGAGGTCATGACGTCGCGCAGCCGCCACGTTTTGCTGCCGTCACGGGGACTCGACCGGGAACCGCCTTCCCGACTCGTCCTGTAAGACGTTCCGGCTGCACGCCCTTTGGCCGCCGTCCCCGGCCTGGTTGTCACGGCCATGCCGTCGTCCCGGTCCTGGATCGCGGCCCCGGGACGACGGCTCCCCCGTGAGTGGTGGACACGGCCACTGCCCGGCCACGCCGTACGGCAGCGGTGCGCACCCAGCGAGGTGCCGACGCCACCGACCCGTCACATGCTTTCGGGCCGACTCGTTGTTGCGCACCCTCGGATCGCCGCGTGAAACAAAACTCCCGGCGGCCCGTCAGAAGCGCCGATCGGCTGAAACGCGCTGCTCAGGGATGCGACCCGGGGGCAGACGGTGCCAAGGTTGTCCCTCACTGTTCGTGCAGACCATGGGGGGACGGGGTGGGGCGTCGTGAGAGCCCGCTGGATCCGGCGGCCGGGCCGGTCCAGCGTTTCGCGTTCGCATTACGCAAGCTGCGCCAGGACGCGGGAGGCCTGACCTACCGGGCCATGGCGCAGCGCACGGACTACTCGGTCGCCACGTTGTCGAGGGCGGCCGCGGGCGAGCAACTGCCGTCGTTGCCGGTGGTGCTGGCCTATGTACGGGCTTGCGGCGCGGAGCCAGAGGAGTGGGAGAGGCGCTGGCAGGCAGTGGCCCGGGAAGTGGCCGCCGAGCCGGACGACGCCGACGACGCGGACTCCCCCTACCGGGGGCTGGCCCGCTTCGAACCCGGCGACCGGGACCTGTTCTTCGGACGCGACCAGCTCGTGGCTCAACTGACCGCCCGCGTCCGCACCGCCCGTATGGTCGCGGTGGTGGGCGCGTCCGGTAGCGGCAAGTCCTCGCTGCTGCGCGCGGGGCTCATCCCCGCCCTCCAGGCCGAGGGGTTGTCGGAGTGCCGTCTGGCAGCCATCCGGATTCTCACCCCGGGATCCCGCCCGTCCTCCACGCACGCGGACGCGTTGACGGCGAGCCGGGAAGCCGGTGACACGGTGGTCGTGGTCGACCAGTTCGAGGAGCTCTTCACCCTCTGCGCGGATCCGGCCCAGCGCGCCGCCTTTCTCGCCGCTCTGGCCGGCGCGGTGGAACCGGACAGCAGACTGCGGGTGGTGATCGCGGTACGGGCGGACTTTCTCGGCCGGTGCGCCGAGCACCGTGCCCTCGCCGCGGCCCTACGGGACGCCACCCTCCTCGTCGGCCCCATGGGACCGGACGAGTTGCGCGAAGCCGTCCTCAAGCCCGCCGCAGCCGCGGGGCTGATCGTCGAACGCGCGTTGACCGCACGGATCGTCGAGGACGTCGCCGATGAACCCGGCGGACTTCCGATGATGTCCCACGCCCTGCTGGAGACCTGGCGCCGTCGCAAGGGTCGTACCCTCGCTCTGGCCGCCTACGAGACGGCAGGCGGTGTCCACGGTGCTCTGA
The DNA here is from genome assembly GCF_042896945.1 of Streptomyces sp. NPDC001222. Classification (NCBI taxonomy): domain Bacteria; kingdom Bacillati; phylum Actinomycetota; class Actinomycetes; order Kitasatosporales; family Streptomycetaceae; genus Streptomyces; species Streptomyces sp. NPDC001222. Next base: position 25,328 of record NZ_JBIAXT010000054.1, on the reverse strand, counting down.
CCCGCACGGCCGAGGAGCTTTACAGCGGGCTATCCCCAAACCAGGCTGAGACCGCCAGGCGCATCCTGCTGCGACTAATCACGCCCGGTGAGGGAGCCCAGGACACCAGTCGCCCCGCCGACCACACCGAACTTGAGGCGCACAGCGCCACCGACGAGCCCGCGGACACCGCATCGGTGCTGGAACAACTGGCCCGCGCCCGGCTGATCACGCTCGACGGCGACACGGTCCACCTGGCGCACGAAGCGCTGATCACCGCATGGCCGCGACTGCAGTCCTGGATCGACGGCGCCCGCGACCGCCTGCGTGTCCACCGGCAGATCACCGAGGCGGCCCGCGCCTGGGACGCACTCGACCGGGACCCCGGGGCCTTGTACCGAGGCACCCGCCTCGCCACGGCCGAGGAATCCCTCGCCGGACATCGCGCGGACCTCGCACCGGTCGAGTGCGCGTTCCTCGACGCCAGCATCGCCGCCCGGGAACAGGAACGGCGGGCGGCGGCTCGCGCGGCCCGACGCTTCCGGTCACTGCTGTCCGCGGTGACCGCCCTGCTCGTGCTCGCCTCGTCGGCCGCCGTCATCGCCTTCCAGCAGCGCTCGCTCGCCCGCGCCGGCCGCGACCGGGCCGTGGCCGAGCAGGTGGTGGCCGAGGCGGGCCAGCTCCATGCGACCGATCCGTCGCTGGCGGCGCGGATGTACGTGGCGGCACATCGGCTGCGGCCGAACCGCGAAGCCGCCGCGGGCCTCCTGGACACCCAGAACGTCGCCCTGTCCTCCGTGCTGACCGGGCACAGCCAAGCGGTCTACGCCGTGGCGTTCTCACCGGACGGGCGCACCCTCGCGACAGGAGCCGGTGACGACACCATCCGGCTGTGGAGCCTGGCCGACCCCGCGCACCCCGTCCCGCTGGGCAGGCCGCTGACCGGCCACACCAGCTGGGTGTACTGGTTGCAGTTCTCGCCGGACGGCCGCACCCTGGCCAGCGCGAGCCGGGATCGCACGGTAAGGCTCTGGGACATCCGGGATCCGTTGCACCTGAGAGCTCTCGGCGGGCCGCTAACCGGGCACCGCGACTATGTCTTCTCGGTGTCGTTCAGCCGGGACGGGCGCACGCTGGCCACCGCCGGCCAGGACCACACCGTTCGGCTGTGGGACGTCTCCGACCCCGCGCATGCCAAGGCGGTCGGCCACCCGCTCACCGGGGCGAGCGCAGCCGTCGCCTCGGCCGCCTTCAGCCCGGACGGCCGTACGGTGGCGGCCCCCGGCCACGATCATGTGATCCGTCTCTGGAACGTCACCAACCGGACGCGCCCGAGGTTGTGGCTCAAGCCGCTGCGCAACCCGGACGTCGTCTACGCGGTCGCGTTCCGCCGGGACAGCCAGCTGATGGCCAGCGTGGGCAACGACCGCAAAGTGCGGCTGTGGGACGTCTCCGACCCGGCGCACACGAAACCTCTGGGCGAGCCGCTGAGCGGCCACAGCGACACCCTGCTGGCGGTGGCGTTCTCGCCGGACGGCCGGATCCTGGCCACCGGCGGCGCGGACCACACCATCCGGCTGTGGGACGTCTCCGACCCGGCGCATCCGGCCGCTCTCGGGGAGCCGCTGATCGGCCACACCGGATTCGTCAACTGGGTCGCGTTCAGCCCCGACGGGCGGTCCTTGGCCAGCGCGAGCGACGACCACACCGTACGGCTGTGGCATCTGCCGAACACCGTTCTCGTCAGCCACCTCGGCAACGTCACCAGCGTCGCGTTCAGCCCCGACGGCCGCAGTATGGCCTGCGCGGACGACGGGACGGTGCGACTGTGGGACGTCCGGGCACCGACGCATGGCAGACAGCTGAGCGAGATGCCCGGTAAGCACCTCGCCGTCCGAGTGGTGTTCCAGCCCAGAGGTCGACTGCTGGCGAGCGCCGACAGTGACGGCACCGTGCGGCTGTGGGACGTCTCCGCCCGACCCCTCCCCCGGCTGGCCGGGACCATCCGCACCAAAGGCGCCGACCAGGACGACGGCGTGCTGGCCTTCACGCCCGACGGGCGCGTCCTGGTCACCGGTGGCCCCGAGTACAGCCTGCGGCTGTGGAACGTCACCGACCCCGCACACGCCACCGCCCTCGGCACCCCGCTCACCGGCCACATCAGCCTCGTCCACTGGGCGGGCATCAGCCCGGACGGCCACACCCTGGCCAGCACCAGCGAGGACGACAAGGTCCGGCTGTGGGACATTCACGATCCGGGGCGTCCTCGGGCCCTGCCGGACATCCGCACCGGCGACACCGGTGGCACCCTCTGGGGCGCGTTCAGCCCCGACGGGCGGCTGCTGGCCACCGCCGGCGCCGGCCACGACGTACGACTGTGGAACGTCTCCGCCCCCGCGCACGCCACCGCCCTCGGCAGATCGCTGACCGGTCACACCGGCCGGGTGACCTGGGTGGGCTTCAGCCCGGACGGTCACACACTGGCCTCCGCCGGAGAGGACCGGAGCGTCCTGCTGTGGGATCTGACCGATCCGGCCCGACCGGCCGCATGGGGCAGGGCGCTCACCGCCGGGCACACGGACGCGATCGAGACGGCCGCGTACCGCCCGGACGGGCAACTCCTGACCACAGCGGGACCGGACGGCACGATCGCACTCACCCCCCTCGGACTCGACCAGGCGATCCGGCGGATCTGCACCAGCACCGCCGGTTCACTCACCCCCGCACAATGGCCGGACTACATACCGGAACTCCCCTACACCGCGCCGTGCCACGACTGACGAGCACCCGCACATCGCCGTCGACACGGAAGGCGGCAACCGGAGCGCAACCCCTTCCACCGCGGCAGTACATGAGGGCACTGGTCTATTTTCGCGAGGGCGAGTACACGATCGGGCAGCGGCTGATCCTGCCGGCCATCGAGTGGTGGGCCAAGCAGAAGTGCGGTCGGATTTCGCCCAGCGGCGGCCCCTGATTCGGTCAGTGCGTCAGATCCACCACAGCCGTACAGTGCGGATCGTCCTCCGGCTCCTCGAACAGCTCGCGCTCCTGCGACCGGGAGAACACCTCCGAGATCACTGCCGGTCCTGCCTCCGCGAGCCTCACACCGCAGGCCACCACATCAGGACCACTCTGATGCCGCACGTAGAGCCGCATCCGCCCCTCGGCCAGGTGAAGGAAGCCGACCAGCAGCGACGGCGCTTTCTCCCGCTCCTCATCGCCCGGAGGGGGGCAGTTCAGCGTGGTCAGCAGGGCGTGCGCCCGGTCCTCCAGACGCTCCTGGTAGGGCACTTCCTCCAGGAGCCTGATCAGCGGCGCGCCGAGTACCGTGTCCACCTCGTCGCTGGAGTAGAAGCGCAACTCGCCCGCCTCGTGCCGTACGCGGCTGACTGCCTCCCACGGGCTCAGCACCTCGTCCTGCTCAAACAGCGGCATCTCGTAGATGGTGAGGAGATCGTGGACGCCCGCGTCCGTCCGCCGAGGGCGATCCGTACGGCCGGCGACTGGTGGGGGGCCGGGAGGACACCGCGTACGCGGAGCTTCGCCACGATCGGCGCCTGTGTGAAGAGGATCAGGTGGCCGGTCACATCGGCCTGTGCCACGGCTACTTCCCATGGCGTCATACGAGTGTCTCCTCGTCAGTGCGTGAACGTGGCGGTGGACTGGTTCATCCAGTCGGGGCACTTCCTCATGCCCTTGCAGAAGGCAGTGATGACGCCGATCATCTGCCCCTTCCCGGCGTCGTACCGCCTGTCCTGGGTGCGGCGGGTGACCTGCGCCTTGACGATGATCTTCACCTGAGGGTGCCTGCCGTCGAAGGCGTAACCCCGGTATTCCAGGCCGCCCCTGCCGTCGTTCTTGTCCCACTTGCCGTTGAGGGGCGCGTTGACGATGCGGCAGGTGCGTATGTTGTGGTTGCCGGAGAAGTGGGCCCCACCGAGTTCGCTGTTGCCGACGCGGGTGGGTACGTTCCGCCCGTCCACGTCCTTCTGGTGGCACTTGATCGTCTTGTTCCAGTGCGGAGCGTCGGCCTGCGCGGCTCCGGTCTGAGCCAGGGCCACGACGGCAGCCGAAAAGGTGACAAGCGAGACTTTCGCGATCTTCTTCATGGCCCTGACCCCGCCACACAACCAACGTCCGTATCACCTGATTTCAGGCCATCCGAGTCCAACAGGACGCGACCAGACGACACGCGTTGCGGGCAAATCAGGCCAGGGCGCCGGGCAAAACCTTGGCGTCGGTGATCCGGGCGGGGCGACGAGCGCGTGGCCTCCTCGCCTCTGCTCCTGTGGCACGCCCTCCGCTGCGGGGCGGGAGCGGGCGGCACCGTGCTTGCCCCAGGCGCGGACTGCAGGGCGTCGCGGACCTGCTGAAGACTTTCCGACTGCTGAGGGCCCAGGGGATCTCGCTACGCCGCCCAGGGCGCCTGCTTGGGTACGAAGTGCTTGTCCGCACGGTTGACCGCTGTTGAGGGCCCGGTCGACCGGGCCCTCCGCTCCTGGTACTCCAGCACCCTTCGCGGCCACGGCCCTTCGCCGTGAGCAGGATGCGGATGAGCTGGGATCAGTCCTCCCTCTGGGCGCGCCGGTAGAGCTTGGCGATGTCGTCGTCGAAGTACGCGGCGTAGGAGACATCGTCCTGGTCGCCGCCGCCCTCGTGGCCGCCCAGGACGCCGATGACCGTGCCGGTGTGGCCCTTGGGGTCGTAGTCGGTGAGCCAGGGGCTGCCGCTGGTCCCGTCCTCGAGGTCGGTGCACTGGATGCGCATCTGGGTGTCACTGAACTTCGTGGTGCGGTTCTGGCACGAGATCGGGGTGTCACGGCTGGTGGGATAGCCGGTGATCTTGACCTTGTTGTCGAAGCCGCGGTTGATGCCGAGGGTGTTGCCGCCCAGGACGTCCTGGATGCCCTTGCCGTCCTTCTGGTCGAGGACGAGGAAGGCGACGTCGAGGTCCTCGTCCTGCGACTTGGCCCAGCGGTCGTCGACGACCACCTTGCTGACCTTCCACAAGCCGGCGGGTTCGTCGCCGTTGCGGTAGTCGGGGGCGAAGACCAGGTCGTTCACCGGCTGTCCGGAGTCGGCGTCGAAGGCGCAGTGGGCCGCGGTGATCAGCATGTTCCGGCCCGGACTCTGCACCACGCTCGCCGTGCAGAAGTGGGAGCCCTGGTCGTCCTTCTCGAAGACCGCGCCGATCCGGGCGTTCTCCTCGGTCCTGCGGGGGGTGTAGGCGTTGCCGTCCTCGGCCGGGGCCTTCGCGGAAAGGGCCTGGTCCTGGTCCTGAGGAGACTGGTCCGGCTCGCCGGACTTGCCGAAACCGGTGCGCCAGCTGCTACTGGCCGTATGGGTTTCCTCCGCGGCGTCGCCCATCACGGCGGCTGCCCCGACGATGACCAGCGTTAGGGGCAGGATGGCATTCCTGGCTAGCGAGCGCACAAGGTCATTATCGACGCGGGCCGGGAATTCGGGAGGTGCTTCACCCAGAGGATCACGTCACAATCCACCGTCCAGACCCTGCCCTGGCTGTACTGCCCAGTGCGGTTGAGGACCCGGCCGGCAGGTGGTTGCCTTTCAGCGCAGTGTGTCCGCGGAGGTGGTGGTAGGTGTGCAGCCACTGCGGGAAGGCATCGCGTCGTTCCTGTTCGCTGCGGCAGGGGCGGGCGGAGGCCGTTCCCCTCGTGCCCGGCCAGGTCCCGCAGCGGGCAGTGGCCGTGCACGGCGACCGTATCGCCGCCGTGTCCGCCGACCCCAATGGCCTCGACTACCTGGTGAGCGCCGGAACAGAGGTGCACGATCTGCCCGGTGCCACCGTACTGCCCGCCTTCGACGACACCCACACCCACCTGATCTCCGCGGCGCTCGGTGCCCGTGACGTTCCCGTCCACCGCGCCCGGAACATCCCCGAGTTCCTCGATCTCATCCGGCAGCGGGCCGCCGTCACCCCCGACGGCGAGTGGATCCGCACCACAACCAACTGACAGGAACTCAATCTGGCCGAGCGCCGCATGCCCACCGCGGCCGAACTCGACCAGGCCACCGACCGGCACCCGGTCCTCGTCAAGCGCGGCGGTCACAACGACGTCGTCAACACCCATGCGCTCCGTCCGGCGGGCATCACCGAGGACACCGCCGTACCGCCGGGTGGCACCATCGGCCGCGGCACCGACGGCAAGCTGGACGGCCGGCTGATCGACAACGCCCTGCACCTGGTGGAGCACCTGGTCCCGGCCCCGGACCGGTCCGAACGCATCGACGGACTGCGCCTGGCCAGCCGCGACTACGCCGCCACGGGCATCGGGACCGTGCGCGACTGCGCGGTCACCCCTGAGGACTACGCGGTGCTCCTGGCCGCCCGCGAGGCGTGGGCGTTCAGCACCCGGGTGCGGGCGCTGGTCTCGGCACTCGGACTGACCAGCGCGGCCCAGGTGGAGGACCTGCTCGACGTCATGGAGGACTGGCGTGACAGCTCCGACCCGTGGCTGTCGGTGTGGGTGTGAAGTTCGGCCTCGACGGCGGCCTGGAGGCCGGTGCCATCGAGGAGCCGTACGCTTGCGACCACTCGTTCTCCGGGATGCTGATCTTGGAGCCGGACGTGCTGGTCGAGGCGGTCGAGGCCGTGGTCCGGCGCGGCTGGCGGGTCGGCACCCACGCCTACGGCGACCGCGCGGTCCGCGTCCTGCTGGACGTCTACGAACGCGTCCTCGACCGTAACCCCGCTCTGCCCGCCGGCACGCTGGTGATGGAGCACGGAGGCTTGGCGGACCCCGAACGGCGCGTCCCCGCCGTCGCGTTGGGTATTCCCGTGACCATCCAGCAGCCGCTGCTGCACGACACCGCCGAGGTGGAGGAGGGCTTCTGGGGCCCGGAGCGCGTCGCAGCCTCTTCCCCGCCCGCGGGTGGCTCGACCTGGGCGCCCAGGTCAGCGCCGGATCCGACTTCCCCGTCGGCCAGTTCGGTGCCATGCGCTCGGTCTGGGGCATGACCACCCGGCAGACCGTCATCGGCGTCAAGGGCCCCGAACACGCCATCACCTACGACGAGGATCACCGGCGCCCCAGCGAGAACGACACAGCCCTGAGGCTAACGTGAACGGGTGAATCAACTCTGGGCGTCGTTGATCGGTGTCGTACTCGGCGGAGGCCTGTCCTACCTGGCCCAGCTCACCACCGCACGCCAGGCCGCCCACACCGAGGACAAGCGCCAGGCCACGCAACTGACCGAGGCCCGCCGCGCCGAACGGCTCGACGTAATAAGGGAGTTCATCCAGCTCACGCAGCAAGGCATACGCCTCGCCGAGGAACGCTACGAGGCACCCGACTGGTCCTCCGGCCGCACACCCGAGTGGCTCGCCGCCGCACGGATCCTCATCGAACGCCTCTGGATCTGCGAGCGGATGATCCTGGTCCTCATCGGTCCGGAGCTCTACCAACTCGCCTGGGACTACGCGAGCGCCGTGCACGACGTCCTGTGGGAGGACCTCGGCGAGCCCCAAGCCGCGTGGGACCACCTGCGCGGACCCATGAACAACTTCCTCAACGCGGCCCACGAGAAGCTGGACTGACCCGGCCCAGGAAGCCGTGCCTGCCCCCGCCTGACTTCGGGCCGGTCCGCTTGGAACAGAATGACGTGGCCGTGCTACTCCGCAGGGACTCGCTTGCCGATATCAAGGCAGCCCAAAATGCCCTCTTCGGGTCTGGAAGCAACCAGGCGGGCAGCCTGCTTAAGGTGACGAGTATCCGCCAGGGCTTCTCCGGGGGCGGTTTCTACCGGCAACAGGGCCTGCCGAGCAAGCTGGCGCTGGCAGCCAACATCCCCGGTGAACAGTCGATTCCTCGACAGACACAGGGCTTCCTCGGCTTCGCCATCACCCTGGACTCGAATATGGGACCCGACAACATCGCCAATCTGGAGACCCTGCCTGGCCTCACCGATCAGTGGCCCAACGGCCATTTCAAACAGGGGACCACCAGCATCTCTCGCACCTGTTTCAAGATCTGGTGACCTGGTACGAACGACCTGCAGGCTGGTCCAAGACTGCACAGTCGCGGTCAGGTGTCTTCGGGATCCAGCTCAAACGTCAACCACCCCGGGCTGAAGCCGAGAGCTTGCGGCTCGTGCGCCACTGGCGGTGGCGTGGACGGCCGCGTCCGGCACTCACGAAATGACCGCGAGCGCAGGGGTCGTTGACTCGACCCCGCACACCCAGGCCCACCAGCCGCGGGCGGCGATGTTTCGGGCAGCATTGGCGTCCGCGTGGTCAACGAACCCGCAGGCGACGCATCGGAACTCGGCCTGGGCAGGCCGGTTCCTTTGTCTAAGTGGTGGCAGCCTGAGCATTCCCTGCTCGTGTTCCTGGGGTCGACCTGCAGCAACGGCACGCCGCGGCGCCGAGCCCTGTACGTCAGGAACCACCGAGCTGGGCGAACGCCCAGGAATGGACCGCGGCTCGTGGGGGCTTTCTCAACGGTACGCCGTCCAACCTCGACAGCCTCCGTATGAACGATAAAAATGAGGGTTCCAGCGTGGGCCAGGGAGAGAACGTGACAGCCGGTTTCCGCGACGCACGTCCGTCGCTTGCGCAGTCCGTGACCATTTCGGACGTTGCCGAGGCGGCAGGCGTGTCTCGCCAGACGGTCTCCAACGTGCTCAATGCACCGGACCGCGTGCGCACCGAGACGCGGGAGCGGGTCACTCGGGCCATCGCCGACCTCGGCTACCACCCCAACCATATGGCGCGCTCATTGCGGGGGAGTTCGCCCCGCATGATCGGCTGCCGCATACTTCCGGTGCACGCGGAAACGGTGGCCGCCATCCAGGACCGTTTCCTGCACGCGCTCTGCGAGTCGGGGCAGGCTTCCGACCACCACGTGCTGCTCTTCACAGCTGCGGACGTCGCCGCGGAGACCGAGCGGTGCACGGCCCTTTGGCGCGCAGGGGCCGTGAGTGGCGTGGTGCTCTACGACATCACGCCGGACGATCCCCGGCCGGGACGGCTCATGGCCGCCGGTGTGCCGTTCACGGCTTTCGGGCGTACGGCGGCCGACACGGAGCGCTACAGCTGGGCAGACGTCGACAACGCGGCGGGGACGGCCTCTGCCGTCGACCACCTGGTCGCCGCCGGTCACCGTCGCATCGGCTTCCTGGGCTGGCCCGAGGGGTCCAGCGTCGGCGACGCGCGGGCGCACGGCTGGCTGATGGCCATGGACCGGCAGGGTCTGCTCGCTGGGAGCCACCGACTCGACGTACGGGGCGACGACACCACATCGAGTGGCACCAAGCTGATGACGGAGCTCCTGGACAAGCCCGGCCCCCCGACCGCCGTCGTCGCCGCGACCGACACGCTCGCGGTGGGGGCGCTCCACGCGGTGCGCGACCGCGGACTGTACCCCGGTCGGGACATCGCTGTGGTGGGCTTCGACGACTCTCCGGCGGCTACGGCACTCGATCTGTCGAGCGTTCGTCAGCCGATCGAGGAGGTGGGCCGGCTGGTCATGGCTGAGGTGCTCCGGCTGACCGGCCGGAGTCCCGGTGCGGACGGCGCACCGCCTGCGGAGCCTCTGCACCGGCTCCTGGCGCCCGAGTTGGTCGTCCGCGCGAGCTCCGCGCCGCTACAGGACTCGCTCCCGGCCGGTTCGGACCCCCGTCCTCTTCGTCCCTAGCGGCACGATGCGTGCTGCGGCACGTCCTCAGCGATGTGGCGCGGACGCCCGCGTGGCGACCGTGGCCTCTCCCCCGACCGGCACGTGCCGCACCGTGCCCGCCGTCTCCACCGGGAGCGGTTCGCCCGAGCGGAGCCGTACGGTCGTGCGGTCGTGTCGGATGTCCACGTCGAAGACACGGCCACGCCACCGGAGCCGCTGCAGGGTGATGCCTTCCAACGGGCCGGGAAGGATCGGCGCGAGGACGACCCGGTCGGCGCGCCAGCGCAGCCCCGAGTAGCCATACAGGAACTCCTGCAGGAAGCCGCCGTGGCCGGTCAGGAAGGTGAAGGCGCCCCCGGTACGGGCCTCGGCGAACTGCTCGAAAGGCGGTCTGACGAACGGTTCGACACTGCGCCGGGTGTACTCGAAGGCCGTGTCGGCGTCGCCGAGTTCGGCATGAACGATGGAGTGGACCGAGTCGGTCATCGACGGCCCGTCCTCGTGCGTACGGGCCGCGTAGTACTCGAGGTCGGCGCGCGTGACCTCCGGGGACTGCGGGTTCTCCCACGGATAGGCGAGCATCACCACGTCGGCCTGCTTGATCACTTGGCCTGCGTACCCGGCGAACTCCGGGTGGATGCCCCGAGCCTCGTCGAAAGGGACGACGATTCGGTCCGCGACCTCGGCCCACCGCGGATCGGCGCTCTCGCCGAGGGCCTCGGCGGCCCGGGCGGCGAAGCGCAGGGACTCCCGGGCGGCGACGTTGGTGTAGGCGGAGTCGTCGTGCGGTCCGACCGCGTACTCGTCCGGAGGAATCACGCCGTTGATGTGGCAGTGGCCTTCGGCGTCGGTGGTGACGCGACTCGCCCAGAAGTCCGCGACCGCGCTCAACACGGGTAGTCCCGCCCCACGCAGCCACTGCATGTCGCCGGTGGCCAGCCAGTACTGCCAGAAGGCCAGGGCCACATCGGCGCTGACGTGCTGTTCGAGGCGGCCGAAGGGCGCCCAAGCGGGGGTGTCCTCGTCGCCGGTGAGTCCGCTTTCCCAGGGGAAGCGGGCGCCCTGGTGGCCACCGGCGGCCGCGGCGGCGCGGGCCGCGTCCAGCCGGGCGACCCGGTAGTCGAGAACACTGCGCGCGATGTCGGGATGCTGGGCGAGCAACCCTGGCCAGATCCAGGTCTCGGTGTCCCAGAAGACGTGCCCGTTGTAGCCGTCACTGGACAATCCGGCGGGCGAGGGCGACCAGGGCGAATCCTCGCGCACGCTGGTGAGGAGATAGAACTTCGCGGCCCGCACGCGGCGTTGCAGCAGGGCGTCGCCATGGATGACGATGTCGCCCTCCCATTCGCGCTGCCAGGCGCGCCGGTTGTCGTCGGCGAGCCGCGCGTGTCCCGCACGGGCGGCCTCAGCGGCGTGCGCCCCGGCAGCGCTCAGCGGCTGCTCCGCGACGTGGGAGGTGACCACGGACACGTACTTGGCAAACGTCAGGGGACGTCCCGGGGACGTGCGGACGGAGATGGTCTGCGTCGCGCTGCCCTCCCGCGCCGGGACGGACTCGTCCTGCCCGGAACCACCGTGGCTGCCCGGCCCGTGCAGGACGGAGACGACCGCGGCCGCGATACCGCTGCCCTCGGCTTCCACAAGGGCCCAGACCCGCCCGTGGCCCGCGCCCCGCCCCACGGTACGGGTGTGCGACGCGGCGCGTTCGTCCAGCGCGTCGGTGACAACGAGCTCGCCCTCCCAGTACGGAGTGACCGTCACACTGACGACGGCCACGTACGGCCTGGACCGGTCGGTGAACACCTCGTACCGCACGTCGGTGACCCGGCCTGCCGGGGAGGTCCACCGCGCCTCGGTGGTGATCGCCCCGGTGCGCAGATCCAGGCACTGCCGATACCGCTCGATGCCGCGGGCCGCCGCGGCGCGCGGACCGGTCACGGGGGCCCAGTCGCCGCCGACCAACCGCTCGCCCCCGTCCGGCGCGGTCACCTGTGCGCCGGACGCGCCAGTGAACGCAGCGTTGAACGAACCGCTGCCATCGCTCACGTCGAGCGTCGACCACGCCGGCAGGGAGGCCTTGCGGGACCAGGTGCCGTTCTGTCCCGTGTAGAGGCCGGCGATGTGGAACTGGCTGCGCACGGGGTCTTCGGCGAAGCCGTTGCCGGCCGCCGGGACACGTGCCGCGAAACAGCCGTTGCCGGTGAAGGCGGGGTGGTAGCCGACGAGAGCAGTGAGGTGGGAGTCCCCGCGGCCTGAGGCTCGGAGCGGATGGTCCGTCGCCAGCACCCACGCGTCGCCGTCCGGTACGGAACCGCCGCTGATCGGGGCGCTCACCTACTTCAGCCCTCCCGCCGTGAGGCCGTCGACGATCCGACGCTGGAAGAACAGCACGGCCACGACGAGCGGCAGGGTCACCACGGCCCCGGCGGCCATCTGCGTGCCGAACGGCTGGTCGTACTTGTACTGCCCGGTGAAGAGGGACAGGATCACGTTAGCGGTCATCATGTGACGGTCATTCACCACGCTCACGGCGATGAGGAATTCGTTCCAGGAACTGATGAACACGAGGATGGCCGTGGTGAACACGCCCGGCGCGGCGAGCGGGAGCACCACCTTGCGAAACGCCTGCGCCGGTGTGCAGCCGTCGACCTGCGCGGCCTTCTCCAGCTCGGTGGGCATCTGGCGGAAGAAGGCGGTGAGGTTCCACACGGCCAGCGGGAGGGCGAAGCTCATGCTGGGGACGATCATCGCTTGGTAGGTGTTGATCCAGCCGACGTCCGTGAAGAGCCGGAGCAGCGGGACCACCAGGATGATCGGCGGGAACATCGACGCAGCGATGATCAACGTCAGGATCAGTGTCTTTCCACGGAATTGAAGGCGGGCCAGGGCGTATCCGGCGAAGATGCCGACGATCAGCGTGGCGGCGGTGGTGATTCCGGCGACGACAAGGCTGTTGACGAGGGCTCGCCCGAATCCGTTGTGCGGATCGAAGGCTGCCGTGTAGTTGTCGAAGGAAGCCGGGGCCGGCAGCGGCGCGTTCGAGAACTGGTCGGCCGGCCTGCGCAGGCTGGAGACCACCATCCAGTAGAACGGCGCGATGCAGTACGCGACCACGGCGGCGATGCCGAGCCGCCGGGCCCAGGACGCGCCCCGCCTGCTCCCGGTCGCCCCGCGCCGTGGAAATCGTATGGGGGACTGCGTGCTCATGACTCACTCCTGGTGCCCCGACCGAGCAGATCGGCGCCGAACAGCTTGACGAACGAGAGGGCGACGATGGCGATGTAGACGAACAGGACGGTCGCGTACGCGGCGGCCGAGCCGAAGCGCAGATTGGTCATCTCGTTGAAGGCTGACATCGACAGCGTCTCGACCGAGTGCTTGCGTGGCCCCACCAGGACGTACGGCAGATCGAACATGCGCAGTACGTCCAGGAGGCGGAACAGGACGGCGACCACGAGTGCCGGGCGAACCAAGGGCAGGGTGATCCGCCAGAAGACACGCCACGACGAGGCACCGTCGACACGGGCGGCCTCGTACAGCTCACCGGGGATGATCTGCAGTCCGGCGAGGACGAGCAGGCCGATGAACGGTGCGGTCTTCCAGGTGTCGGCGATGACCACGGAGAGCCAGGCGTGGAACCCTTCGCTGTTCCACAGCACTTGGGTCCCCAGGAGATCGTTGGCGACTCCCTGGCTGTTGAAGATCCACTTCCAGAGGATTCCGGAGATCGCGGTGGGGACGGCCCAGGGTACGAGGACGGCGGCTCGGACGAGCGCGCGGCCGCGGAAGGCGAGGTGCATCACCAGTGCCATGGACACGCCGATGATGACTTCGAGAGTGACCGAGGCCAGGGCGAACGACGTTGTGTTCCACCAGGGCCGCAGCAGCCGGTCGTCCGAGAAGAGGGCGGCGTAGTTGCCGGTTCCGTAGTGAGAGGTGGTCGCCACGAAACCGGTCTGCGGATCGATGCCCTCGGTGGACACCTGGAATGACAGCCGAAGAGCGGCCACCACGGGGTAGCCGATGACCAGGGCGAGGACCAGCAGTGTCGGCGAGAGCAGGGCCGCGGCCAGGCGGCCCGTCCCGGCGCGGCGCGAGGTGCGCTCGGGCCGGGACGCCGGGGCCGTGCGCCCCGGCGTCGAGGTGATCACGGACACGAGCGCGACCGCCTACTTCTCGGCGATCGCCGCAGAGAGGGCCTTCTGCATGTCGGCGAGGGCCACGTCGACGGACTTCGAGCCGCTCAGCGCGGCCGAGGCGCTCTCCTGGATGGCAGCCGTGGCGTCGCCGTAGTGCACCACGACCGGCCGGGGTGTCGCCGTGGCCAGTGACTGCTTCAGCGTGGCCAGGTACGGGAACTGCTTGCGCAGCGCCGGGTCGTCGTAGAGATCGGTGTACGGCGGGGCCGACGAGGTGACCTTCAGGTTGGTGCGGGCGTTCGCCTCGTTGGAGAAGAACTTGATGAAGTCGAGCGCAGTCGCCTTGTGCTTGGCGAACTTGCTGATCGCGAGGTCGAGACCGCCGAGGCTCGAGCTACCGGGCCCGCTGAGGCCGGGCAGAGTCGCGACGCCGAACTTTCCTGCCACCTTGCTGGAGCCGTCCTTGGCGTTGGCCAGCACCCACTGATACGGCCACTGCCTATGGAAGAGCAGCGTGCCCGCCTGGAAGGCGCGTCGGCCGTCCTCCTCCTCATAGGTAGCGGCCTGCTTGGGGATGATGCCGTCCTTGAAGCCGTCGACGAGGAACTGCAAGCCCTTCTTGGCGGCTTCGGTGTCGACCGTCGCCTTGCCCTGGGTGTCGACGACGCTGCCGCCAGCGGAGGCCACGGCCTCGGAGAAGTTGACGGTAAGTCCCTCGTACTTGTCGAACTGGCCGGCGTAGCAACCGATGCCCTTGCCCTCGGGGAGCTGGTGAACCTTGGCGCAGTCCTGCTTCATCTCGGCCCAGGTGGTGGGTGGCTGGGCGTTGATCTTGTCGAGCAGATCCTTGCGGTAGAAGAGCAGACCGGCGTTGGTGTTGAACGGGACCGCGTACTGCTTGCCGAAGTAGTTCCCGGTCTTCACGACCGCGGGGATCATCTTGTCGAGGGGGAATTCCTTGGCGGGCAGCTCGTCGATCCACTGGTTGCCAGCGAACTCGGCGACCCAGATCGGGTCGAGGTTGAGCACGGTGTAGGCGTCCGACTTGGTCTGGGCGTTCTGGATGAATTGCTGGCGCTGTTGGTCCGCGCTCTCCGGCAGTTCGACCAGCGTGACCTTCTCGGCGGGGTGCTGCTTGTTCCAGCGGTCCAGCTGCCCTTGCAGGGTGCCGGTGGTGTCCTTGCCGGTGGCGAGAGTGATCGGGCCGCGGTCGTTCGACTGCGCCGGGCCGCCCTTGGAGTCAGAGGAACCCGAGTTGCTGCATCCGGCGAGCACCGACGCGCACATCACCACGGCTGTCGCCACCGCGGCCCTTCGCCGCGACCTCTTTCCCCCAAAGCCCGGGGGCGTCTGTCCCCCGTCCGGCACCATCCGCAACGAACTCACCGTGCCCTCCTCGCTGTCACCGCCAGGTCGCGGACCGCACCACAACACGGCTTCCGGCGGCGGCTCGTCGACGACCAACTCTCCGATTTGATCGTTCAAGATGGCCTCGCAAACGTGTCCCGTCAACCCCCAAGGAACAGAAAGTTCCCCCCACGCCAACTGACCTTCCAACGCTCCCTCGAAGCCGACCAGGCCGCTCCACCCGCCTCCGCGTCATCTGAGATTTGAACGTTCATATCCGGCCTCTTCACCCGATCTTTGCGAGGATGCCTGGCGTTCACCCGAGTAGGTACCGCCTCCCGGTACCGCACCACGAAGCGCCGCCGAATCTGTCCGCCGGCCGCGAACCGCCCACGTGTCCGCACAACACCGCTCCCGCTCCGGGGGCGCTGATGTGGGAGGAGAGGATGTCGGCGATCACGTGAGCGTCCCCGTGCAGGTCGGCGTCCTCGACCAACCGGAGGAACCGCTGGCACAAGTCGCTGTTACGGGGTGGGACGGTTGACCGCCGGTGCGGGCACGTGCCGCCCCGCCGCCCTGGTGAAGAACGTGCCGAAGCGGGCCGGGCAGAGGCTCTCGGCCAGCGCCAGCCGGCGAGGATCGACGTGGGCCCAGGACCCACCTGTGCGCAGGAGCGCTTCTACCGGGGGAAGCGCCGGCCCCAGGACCGAGCACAAGATGGGGCGGCGCCGGGCGGGGAGCACCCTGGAGACCATACGCACCAAGGACTTCCGGGAGGAGAGACGCACCGCCGCGAGGTGCCGTTCGCGCTTCGGCTGCGGCGGTAACGGTTCCGGGGCCCGTGGTGAGGGGCGACGGTTCACGGGCAGCACACTCACAGCCTCCATCCGGGTGAACGGCTCCGCGTTGACGGATCTTGGCCGCGGTCGGACCTGTTGACTGGGTGCGTACGCCACACCCCAAAGGAGGCCCACCGTGTTTGGCAGGACTGTTCTCGCCGCCACCGCGCTTGCTGCTACCGCGCTGACCGCTCCAGCAGCGCTGCCTGATGCCCACGCCGCGACACGGCCTGTGCCCCTGAGCAACGCCGACAACGGCAGGACGGTCTCCGTCCACTCCGGCGACACGGTCAGGGTCAATCTCAAGGCCATGTCGAGTGGCGGGGAGAAGTGGGTGTGGGATGTACCTGCGGCCTCCGACGCCCGCGTGCTGCCACGGACTTCGGGACACATCGCTGCCAATGGCGACGCCGAAGCCACGTTCCGTGCCGTCCATGACGGCCGCAGCACCATCACCGCGCACCGCCGCTGCGTCGTCACAGCCCCTAGCCACACCTGCCCCCACGTCGTCATTCTCTGGAAGGCCACCATCGACATCCGCTGACGGCTTGGTTCCGCCAGTCGGCGACGTAGGAGTCAGACTTCCAGCGATGCCGAGGGCGAACCCATCGAACTTCCACGGGTCGCCACGCTCACCGTGCCGGCCCGTCGGCTGCATCCGGTGGACACGCCCGTCGTTCCCACAGGACGTCCCGCTTGAATGCGTGTCAGTTCATTGGTCCTGCCAACCTATGACGCTTTCGCCGATTGCCCGTTCCGCCAGGTCCGAGATCACCGAGACGCAGAGCATGCTCTCGGATGCGCCGGTTTGGTTATGGCCACGATCTTCTTGCCGGCGCCGGTGCTCTGCGTGCTGGTGGGCACACATGGGGCGACCTTGCCGCTCTGCACCTCGATGACGCAGGCGGTCGGCTCGGCCTTGCGTCCCTCCTGCTCACGGACCAGTCGGTGCAAGCTGACGCCCAGGTCACCCTTGAGCACGCTGCGGATGGCGGTCTCGTCCGCTGCACGCACCTGGTTCACAGTCAAAGTCCTTCTCCCGCCTTGGGCCTTCCTTCGCCGTGGCCGTCAAAGGGCAGGGCGGCCCGCGTCACCGAGGAGCCGGTGACGCGGGCCGGCGGCAAGACCGGCGAGCTGCGCCTCTGTCAAGTGGAGCTCGGTGCCCGGCTCAACAGACGATTCGGTAGCGGTGTTCGGGACGGCCAGTGGTTCCGTAGCGAAGTTCGAGCCGGACCATGCCTTCCCGTACGAGGTACGAGAGATACCGCTGGGCCGTGGCTCGGGAGACGCCGGTGAGTTCGGCGGCCTGAGCCGCGGACAGGGCGTCGTGGGCGGTGCGGAGGGCCTGGTGCAGGAGAGCCAGGGTCGGCGCGGAGTGGCCCTTGGCCGGAACCCGGGGCACGGCCGGTGGCCGGGCGGCGCTGAAGAGGGCGTCCACGTCGGCCTGGTCGGTGCGGGGAGCCAGGCCGAGGGCGTCCACGCGGTGCTGAAGTTCGCGGTAGGCGGTGAGCCGCTCTGCCAGATCGGCGGAGCCGAACGGCTTGACCAGGTAGCCTACGGCGCCGAGCTTCATGGCGGTCCGTACCGAGGTGATGTCCCTGTCGGCGGTGATCATGATCGCGTCGGGACGGGCTCCGCCCTTGTCTCCGCTCAGCTGCCGCAGCACATCGAGTCCGCTGCCGTCCGGCAGGAAGATGTCGAGCAGCAGGAGATCGGGGTGGAGCGTGCGCACCGCGTCCAGCGTCTCGGCCACGGTCGCCGCCCGGCCGACCACCTCGAAGTCCTCGACGCGGGACGCGTAGTCGCAGTGGATGCGGCTGACGCGGAAGTCGTCGTCCACCACCAGGGTCCGGATCATCCGCGATCACCTCCTGTCGGCGCGGCCGTCGTCAACTGTGCGTCTCGTGGTACGGGGGTGGCGTCCGGCAGTGGCAGTACGACGGTGAAGACCGCGCCCGGCCCCTCGCTGACCGTGATCGTCCCGCCGTGCCGTTGTGCCAGCCGGTGGACGAGGGCGAGACCCAACCCGCGCCGGGCGGTGCCTCGGTCGGGCCGGGTCGACCAACCGTCCTCGAAGATCGACTCGGCGGCGCCAGGTGGGATCCCCGGGCCGCTGTCCGTGACCCGCACCATCACCTGGTCGACGACCTCGACCAGCGAAAGCCGCACCTCGCGTCCACCCGCCGGAAGCGGTCCGCCGGCCGCCGCGTCGATCGCGTTGTCCAGCAGGTTGCCGACGATGGTCAGCAGCCGGCGCAGATGCGGCGGGTCCTCGCCGAGCGCCGAGTCCTCGCTGAGCACCATCCGTACCCCGCGTTCCGCGGCCACCGTGGTCTTCGCGACGATCAGCCCCACGAGCAGTGTGCTGCCGATCCGTTCGCGTACGGACTCGGTCAGCGCCTGGTCGGCGCCGGCCGACTCGACGGCGTATTCGTAGGCGGCGTCGTGGTCGCCGATGTCCAGCAGTCCGGCCACGGTGTGCATACGGTTGGTGAACTCGTGCTGCTGGGCGCGCAGGGCGTCGGTCAGCCCGCGTACGGAGTCCAGTTCGCGCAGCAGCCCGATCAGCTCGGTGCGGTCGCGTACGGTGACCACCGCGCCCAGTTCACGGCCGTGCAGCGTCACCGGCATCCGGTTGACCACCAGGCAGTGGTCATCGGTCAGTACGCTGAGGTCGGTGCCGGTCAGGGTGCCGTCCAGGGCGCGGCGCAGCCGGCCGTCGGGCAGCACCTCCTCGAGGCTGCTGCCGAGCGCCGTGCCGAGGCCGAGCAGGTTGCGGGCCTCGTCATTGACCACGGTGACCCGGCCGTCGGGGTCGAAGGCGATCACGCCCTCCCGGATGCCGTGGAGCATGGCCTCGCGATCCTGGAGCAGTCCGGCGATCTCCTCCAGCTCCAGCCCGAACGTCGACCGCTTCAGCCGCCTGGCCAGCAGGAACGCCGCAGTCGAGCCGACCGCGACGGCGATCGCGGCATAAAGGCCGAAGGTGGGCAGCTCCCTCCACAGCTCGCCGAGCACATCGCGTTCCGGGATGCCGGCCGAAACCTCGCCGACCAGCGTGCCCGTGGGCCCGTACAGCGGAGCCTTGCCGTTGGCGGACCGCCCGGTCGCGCCCTGGTCGGAGCCCACGTGGGGGCGGCCGTCCAGCACGACGATCGGATCGCCCACCGGCTCGCCGATCAGCGCCGGGTCGGGGTGCGAGTGGCGGATGCCGCGCAGGTCGATCACGACCACGTACGACGCCCCCGACGCCTTCCGAATCCGTTCGGCGACGGTCTGCACGATGCCGTCGCCGCCCCCGTGCGCCATGGCCTGCCGGATCCGCGGTTCGGCGGCCGTTGTCCGGGCGATGTCCAGTGCCCGCCCCTCGTAGACACGGTCGATCTCCGCTCGCTGGGCGAACGCGAACAGCACGAAGCCGATGGCTCCGGTGAGGGTGAGGATGACCAGCTGGTTGGCCAGGATCCGTGCGGAGAGCCTCCTCTTCCCGCCACGGCCGAGCCGGATACGGATGGGCATCACAGGTGCCTTCGCCCTTGTCGTGCTGCCGGGCCCGGCCCCTTCGCCGCACCCGTGGTGGCGTGATTGTGTCCCACCGAGGACTTTCTGCCCACCCCTCGCATGCTGAGCAGAACGAGCAGAACTCCTGTCAACACGACTAACGCGAGATACGTCTGAAACAGCGACGTCACGCCAAGCGGCCTTTAGCGTCTGCCTTCCTCGACCTCCGAGGTTAGGAAGGAGACGGCCTCAGATGGCTTCGCGAAACGATGTCGCGACGAGCTCCGCTGCCGAGAAGATCGGCCGGGACAGCGCGCGCGTCGAGATCTCAGGGCTCACCAAACGCTTTCTGACTCCTGCGGGTGAGGTGTTCACGGCGCTGCGGGACGTTTCGTTCACCGTGGAGCCGGGTCAGTTCTGCGCGGTGGTCGGCCCGACCGGCTGCGGCAAGTCGACGACGCTGAGCATGGTGTCCGGGCTCGACCGGCCCAGCGAGGGCTCGGTCAGGGTCGGCGGCCGGGAGGTGGACGGCGTCACCGACGGCGTCAGCTTCATGTTCCAGACCGACGCGCTGCTGCCCTGGAAGACGGTCCTCGGCAACGTCCTGATGGGCCCCGTCTTCCGCGGAGTTCCCAAGCAGAAGGCCCAGGCCTCGGCACGCGACTGGCTGCGCCGGGTGGGACTGACGGGATTCGAGGACCGATACCCGCACCAGCTCTCCGGCGGCATGCGCAAGCGCGTGGCGATGGCCGCGGCGCTGATCAACGAACCCAAGATCCTGATCATGGACGAGCCGTTCGGCGCCCTGGACGTGCAGACCAAGGCGATCATGTCGACCGAACTCCTCGGTCTGTGGGAGCAGATCCGTCCGTCGGTCATCTTCATCACCCACGACCTCGACGAGGCCGTGGCGCTCGCCGACCGGGTCGTCGTCATGACGTCCAGCCCTGGCTCCGTCAAGGCGGTCTTCGACATCGACCTGCCCCGCCCGCGCGGCTCGGTCCAGGAGATCCGCTTCCAGCCCCGCTTCATCGAACTCCAGCACCAGATCTGGGACTGCCTGCGCGAGGAGGTGGAGCGCGCCTACGCACGCACCGCAGGAGGTACGGCATGAGCACGACGTCCACCGTTTCCACCGCCCCGGCCAAGGACGGCTCCCAGACCTCGGCCACGGCCGCCGCCAAACGCGCCGCCCGGCGGCGCACCTTGCTGGTGTGGGTGGGCCGCATCGGTCTCGCGGTGTTCGTTCTCGGCGGCTGGCAGGCCTTCACCGCCTGGGGAATCGTCGACAAGTTCTTCTTCGGGCAGCCGTCCGGCATCGCCAAACGACTGGTCGACCTCTTCCAGCACGGCACCGAGTTCGGCTCCTTTTACGCCAACATCTGGACCACGATCCAGGAGGCGCTCGTCGGCTTCGCCCTCGGGGCCGTCACCGGAGTGGTCTTCGGCGTCGCGCTCGGCCAGAGCCGCTTCCTCGCCGATGTACTCGGCCCCTACATCAAGATGGTCAACGCCATCCCGCGTATCGTCCTCGGCTCGATCTTCATCGTCGCGTTCGGCATCGGCGTGCTGCCGAAGATCCTGCTCGCCGCGGTGCTGGTGTTCTTCATCGTCTTCTTCAACGCCTTCCAGGGCGTCCGCGAGGTCGACCGCAACATCCTCGCCAACACCAAGGTCCTCGGCGCCTCGCAACTGCAGATCATCCGGCACGTCACCGTGCCCTCCGCACTCACCTGGATCATCGCCAGCCTGCACAGCGCCTTCGGCTTCGCCATCGTCGGCGCGCTGGTCGGTGAGGTGCTCGGCGCGCAGAGCGGCCTCGGCCTGGTCATCAAGACCGCGCAGAACAACTTCGACCCCGACGGCGTGTTCGCCACGATGCTCGTCATCTCGGTCATCGTGCTCGGCGCCGAGTGGCTGATCGGCAAGCTCGAGCACCGGCTGCTGTCCTGGCGCCCGCCGACCCCGTCCGAGGCCTCCAACACCATCTGACCCCCCGCACCCCAATTTCCTCCCAGAACCCTCAGCAAAGGAATGTGGTCAACCATGTCCAGACGACCCGCCGCCGTCGCCGCGTCTCTGCTCACCGTTCTCGCCCTCGGCGCGGTCAGCGCCTGTTCCGGCAACTCCAGTGCCAGCACCGCGGGCAGCGGCTCCGGCGGCACGCCGACTGTCAGGCTCATGGTCGGCGGCATCGACAAGCAGATCTACCTGCCGTACCAGCTCGCCCAGAACCTCGGCTACTACAAGAAGTACGGCGTCAACGTCCAGCTGAGCACCGAGCAGGACGGCGGTGTCGGCGCCGAGGAAGCCATGG
This sequence comes from Streptomyces sp. NPDC001222, assembly GCF_042896945.1. Lineage (NCBI taxonomy): Bacteria > Bacillati > Actinomycetota > Actinomycetes > Kitasatosporales > Streptomycetaceae > Streptomyces > Streptomyces sp. NPDC001222. Next base: position 3,568 of record NZ_JBIAXT010000054.1, on the reverse strand, counting down.
CCTCGGGGCAGGTGGACATGGCGGGCGCTTGGTACAACCACACGATCGAGTTCCAGGCTAAGGGCAAGGCCGTCGAGGACGTCGTGCAGCTCTCCGGCGCGCCGGGCGAGCGCGAGATGTGCACCGAGAAATCGGGGGTCCACTCGGCCGCCGATTTCAAGGGAAAGACCCTCGGCGTCACCGACCTGGGGTCGGGCACCGACACCCTCACCCAGTTCCTGGCCGCGAAGAAGGGCGTGACGACCAGCCAGTTCCACCGGATCGGGGTGGGCGCGGGCTCGACCGCCATCGCCGCGCTGCAGAACGGCAAGGTCGACTGCGTGATGACGACGCAGCCGACAGTGGCCGCGATCCAGAAGAAGGGCGTCGGTGCGTCGGCGATCGACCTGGCCACCACGGACGGCGCCACGGCGGCGATGGGCGGTGCCTTTCCTGCTGCCAGTGTGCTCGCCCGCACCGACTGGGTGGACTCGCACAAGGACACGGTGCAGAAGGTCGTCGACGCGCTCGTCGCCACCATGCACTGGATCAACACGCACAGCGCGGCCGACATCGCGAACAAGCTGCCGGCGTCGTTCGTGTCGAACCAGTTGGTGACCAAGGCCGACTACATCTCGGCCCTGAACGAGGACAAGGGCCAGTTCCTCCCGGACGGTCTCATGCCGGCCGGCGGTCCGAAGACCTCTCTGGCGACGGAGAAGCTGGTCGGCAACGTGAAGTCGTCGGTGGACCTCAGCAAGACGTTCACCAATGACTTCGCTATCCAGGCCAACAAGACCGAGGGCTTCAAGACGACCACGACCCCGGCCGGGTCGAACGGCTGAGCCTGGGCCATGCAGGAGGCCGCCCGGGTGACTGGCACCTGGGCGGCCTCATGGCCGGGCGTGAACGCCCGGTCGGCAGCAGGAGGTCGGGCCCCGACCGCCCGACGCAGCGCGCCGAGGGCCTCGGCTGTGCTCGACCGACCGGAGGGTGTCTACGGCCGGTGCGTCCAGGGACCTACGCGGCCGGGGCGCACCGAACGGGTCAGCGGACCGGCAGCACGGTGGTGTGTTCCTCGCGCACAGCCTGCAGGGAGCGGGGGTCGAGACCGAGCAGGCTCAGGATCGTCGGTGCGATCTGCTTGGTCTGCACGCCCGCGGAGTCACGCACGCCGTCCGGGACGGAGGCGCCGGACACGACGAGGGGAACGCCTAGGTCGTCGGAGTGGCCGCCGCCGTGTTCGGCGATCTTCTTGGTGCCGCCGGTGAAGACCACGCCGTACTGCGCGACACCGAGGAGGTCCGGGACCCGGGCGTCGCCGGCCTTGACGTGGAAGTAGTCGGCCGCGGCCTTGCCGGCGTAGACCTTGCTGAGCCCGCTGTGGGTGTAAGCCCTGGGCGCGGCACTGATGTCGGTGCCGGTGCCGCTCTGCGCGAGCAGGTACTTCTTGGCGAAGGCGGTGGCGGCCACGGAGCGGTCGGAGAGCCAGAGCAGCATGGCGTCGTCGTCCACCGCGTGCGTCACCAGGTCAGCGGCGCCGGGGTGGAGCTTCTTCCATGCGGCGTTGAGGCCGTCCAGCAGCGGGCCGTCGTCGACGCGGGTGAGCGCGGCGGGGTCGGTGGGCGACTGGCCGTGCTTGGCGGAGAGGATGACGGTGGTGCTGCCGGCAAGGTGCCGCTTGCCGATCTCGGCGGTCAGGGCGCCGATCTCCGTGTTGACGAAGTCCAGGTTCTTCACCAGCAGCGGGCCCGGGACGTTCTTGGCGGTGTAGCCGCCGGTGAGGCCGTCCGAGGCGGGCAGCTTCTGCGCGGTGGAGACCGACTGGAAGTTGAGGCCGAAGATCGCCGGGGTGCCGACCTTGTGGGAGCGGCTGTGGTCGTAGCCGTCGATCTCGTTGAGGACGGCCTTCACCTTGTAGCCGTCGTACTGCTCGGTGGCCTTGTTGTCCGTGGTCCAGTCGTTGCCGGCGGCGTAGCCGGGGGCGTCGCTGTTGATCTCCGGGGTGAACAGGTCCTGGACGCCGGTGCCCGAGGGGCCGTTGAGGATCTCGTAGGCGGCGTGCTTGTCCGACCAGGCGGTACGCAGACCCGCCTGCCGAGCCACCTCGAAGATCGTGTTCGCCTTGAGATACGAGTGCGGGTACACCGGCTCGCAGGTCTTCGGGTCGACCGGCAGCTTCGACGCGTTGATCAGGCTCGCCGGGTGGCCGGTCATCGACAGGATGCTGTCCGGCAGGCCCGCGAGGCCCTGACCGGCGTCGATGGAAGCCTGGTTCTTGTCCAGGTCCTCCGTGAGGTCCACCTCGACCCCGGGCTTGACGCCCTTGCACCTGGTGGTTCCCGCCGGGAGGAGCGCGGCGTTGTAGGTGTCGTCGTAGTAGATGCCCGTGGTGCCGGGACTGCCGCCGGTCGCCTGGGCGACCATGCCGGGGAAGGAGTCGGACGGCGTGGTGGTGCTGGCGTGGGTGTACTCCACGCCGCCGCCGACCAGCCGGGCCAGCGCGGACTTCGGGTGCCTGGCGATGTACCAGGCCAGGTCCGACTGATGCAGCCCGTCGACGGAGACCAGCAGGACATGCCTGGCGGCGGTCCGGTGGGGGGAGCCGGCGAACGCGGAGGGCTGGACGGCAGTCACCCCGGCCAGAGCTCCGGCGGCGGCGAGGACGGCTGCGTACCTGACGTGACGTCTGGACATCTGTTGTCTCCCGGGTGTTCGGGGCGGGGTGCGGGTGCCGGGCTCATCAGAGTCGCGCCTTGTGTACCGGAAACGGCGCATGTGTGAACACACCCGGAATGAGCGGTCGGATCTTCACCAAGCAGGTCTGGTTTTCCCCAGGCAAGACAGTCCGCGGCCTTGGGCGAGCCTGAGTCGTCCGGGGTCTCGGGACCATCCCCGCGGGTACGGGGAGCAGCAGGAGTTGTCGACCGCGTCGTGTCGCGTTGCCGGTGGTTACGCCACCCACTAAAAGATCACTAGGCCGAGCGCTTCGGTCACCGCGGTGGAGCCGACGTAGGCGGGCCCACCGCGGTGCCGGACGCCCAGCTACACGTGGGCGCTGATCACCCCGCCGTGAGACGGTGCCGGGGCAGGCGTTGTTCATCCAGATCTGTCCGCATTGGGTGACAATACAACTGGGCGAAGTCACACCGGTGTTCACATCGCACACGTCAGCGGTGCAGCGCCTCCGGCAGCTGCGGCACATGGGAGGCACCTCGTGCTCCCGCCCCGTCCGCGGTACGGTTCGCCGCTGTTCATCCTGGACGCGCTGCTGGGCCGCGACGGCGGGCCGAAGCCGGAGACAGTCGTGACCGACACCGCCTCCTACAGCGACATCGCCTTCGGCCTGTTCGCGATTCGCGGCTACCATTTGTCCCTGCGGATCGCCGACATCTCCGACGCCCGCCTTCGGCGCACTCACGCGAGCACCGACTCCGCTTCCTCGGCGTCCGCCATGCCCCGGCCTGGCGGAGGTTCACCACCTTGCCACAGGCACCGTTCCTAAACAGTGTCCAGGAGTGGCATTTGCTGCCAGCTCCCGGAACTGCGCGCGTCCCGAACGGTGTTGGATGCGCTGGTATCCCGCGTT
>NZ_JBIAXT010000053.1:0-38334 GCF_042896945.1 Streptomyces sp. NPDC001222 | reverse complement strand
AAGCCGGAGCGCTCACTGCGGTCGGCGATCGTGCGCGCCAGGTCCTCGCACGAGCCCAGGCTGGAGCCGTAGGCGACGGTCAGGTTCACCCCGACGCCGCTGACCTGCGCCTGCTCGTGGGCCTCGTCGCTGTCCAGGGCTGCGACGCTGAAGACGGCCCGCTCGTGCTCCTGACGCTGGCGCACTACCAGTTCGAAGTCGCCGGGCTTGCGGGTCAGCGCCTCGCGTACGTCCATCTTGTAGTCGGTGGTGTCGGAGAACTTGAACTTCTGCAGCACCAGCGCCAGGGCCAGCTTGGCCTCGGTGAGCGCGAACTGCCGGCCGATGCAGGCACGCCGGCCGTTGCCGAACGGCTTGTAGGCGTGCTGGTGGTGCTGGGCGCGGTTCTCCGGCAGCCAGCGGTCGATGTCGAACTCCTCGGGGCGGTCCCACGCCTTGGGGTGCGTGTGGAGCGGCCCCATCAGCAGGTTCACCTTCGTGCCCGCTTTGAGTTCGTACTGGCCGCCGATGACGGTGTCCTCGATCGGGGCCTTCATGATCTGCGGGATGGGAGCCCACAGGCGCAGGGTCTCCTCCAGGATCCGCGGGATCACGTCCATCTTCATGATGGTGTCGTAGTCCGGCACCGTGTCGCCCGGCAGCATCCGGTCCACCTCGGCGTAGGCCTGGGCCAGCACGTGCGGGTTGCGCATCAGCGAGTACGTCGCGAACGCCAGCAGACCACTGGTGGTCTCGTGGCCGGCGATCAGGAAGGTCACCACCTGGTCACGGACGTTCTCGTCGTCCAGCGGCTTGCCGGTCTCCGGGTCGGTGGCCTCCAGCATCAGGCCCAGCAGGTCCTCCTCACCGCTGGACTTCCCCTGACGGCGCTCCTTGATCACACTTTCGACCAGGTCCCGCATCAGCTGGATGTTCTCGTGGTACCGCTTGTCGTCGTCCACCCGCAGCGCGGTCATCGACGGCAGCTCCTGCGTGCGCCGCATCGACTCGGTAAGCGCCTCGAGGATCGCCTGGAGGAAGGGGTGCAGCTGCTCCTTGTCGAAGGAGTCGAACCGGTAGCCGAACCCGGACAGGGCGATGGTGTCCAGGGTGAGCCGGGTGTAGTCGTCGGTGATCTTGACCGGCTGGCCCTCCCGGCGCTCCCACTTGCCGACCAGGTTCTGGGCGATCTCCAGCATCTGGCCGAAGTAGCCCTTCATGGCCCGCTGGCTGAACGCCGGCATGAGGATCCGGTGCGCCATGCCCCAGACCTCTTCGTCGTCGGCGGCCGTGAACAGGCCGGTGCCGGTGTAGTCCCGGACGTGAGTCAGCGGCGCGAAGATCGACTTCCCGAAACGGGTCTCGTCGGAGACCTCGGTGATCAGGTCCGGGTCGTAGACGAAGACGTTCTCCTGGCCGGCGAGGTCCACGCTGTAGATGCCCTCGGGGAACTGCTTGGCCTGCTCTGCGAAGTACGCCACCGGGTTGGTGTCGGGTATCTGCGGCTGGCCCAGGATCGGGATCCCGAGCGGGGACCGAATGGGACGCAGGTCGTTCGCGGACTGTGTGGTCACGGGGCTTGCTCCTTCAAGGGAAAGGGGCGGGCAAGGACGCCGGCTGATGGGTACGACACCGAAACATACGACGTACGGAATTGGTAACATACGCTGTATGAAACGTCCAGTGCAACCTTGGTTATCCATGCCTGCCGCCCACGCTGAGATCGGCCTCGCATTCCGTACGCCGTACGGGCCTGATACCGTACGCGGTATGGAAAAGGCGAGGCGTCCCCCGCGGGGAACCAGGAAGAGAGACGTGCCTCTGACCGAGGCCGGGATCTATGCCGCCGCCCTGCGGCTCATCGACGCGGACGGGGTCGAGGCGCTCAGCATGCGCAAACTCGCGACCGTGCTCGACGCCAACCCGATGTCGCTGTACTACCACGTGCCGAACAAAGAGGCTGTGCTGCGCGGCGTGGCGAGAATGGTCGGCGCCCAGTTCCGCACTGTAACGCTGGAGGACTCTCCCTGGCAGGAGCGCCTGCGCCTGCTGGCTACGGATTTCCGGACGCTGGCGCACCGCCATCCCAAGCTCATGGCCTACTCGTTCAGCCACCAGCCGGACTTCATCCAGCGCGAAGATCCGTTCCTGGCTGCGCTCACCACGATCCTGGGCGCCGCAGGGGTGCCGCTCGCGGAGATCCCGGAGACCGCTGCACTCGTGTGCGCCGTCGTCACCGGTGTCCTGACCGCCGAACTCAACGGCGCGCTCCAGCAGTGGGCGAACATCAAGCCCCCCACCGTCCCCACTGTCGACGACAACGGACACACGAATCCAGGCCCCGACGAGGACCGTGTCTTCCGCCTGGTGCTGGACACGGTCATCACGGGCCTGGAAAGCCGGCTCGCCGCCGTTCGTGACGGCCAGGCCGACGGCCATTGAGTCTGTAGTCCTAACGGCAACTTCGTCGGCTCGCATTAGCCCCGACTTCGTCCATCTCGTCCATGCCCATTGCCGTCTGGTGGGCGGCTTGGCGGAGTTGCACGAAGTCGCCGAGGTGGCCTCCGGCGAGTGGCGGCAACGCGCCCTGCCCCAAGAGTCCATCGCTGCCGCGGACTTCGACAGCCGCCAGATGCTGGCTCTTCTGGCTGCGTCACTTGTCGCGGGTCAACGTCAGTGAGCATGGACGTCACCAGGCCGTCGCCGAAGTCCGCCAGGGTTGCCGAGGTGGAGGCGGCGGTGGCGCCCGGCTGGCAGACCGCCGCCCGCAGCTGCCAGCCGGGCGCAAAGGATCCTGGACGCAGAGGCCTCTGCAAAGGTGACGTTGACGCGTGGCAATTCGCTCCACAGGGCTCGTCGTTGCCCTTTCGAGGGGCTCGGAATCCTCGTCAGAGCAAGGGTCGGTCGGGGGTGGGCGTCCGCAGTAACTGGGACATGAACACTTGCTTCTCTTCTTCCAGGCGTCCGTGGTCCGGGGCGCGACACGGTGGAGGCCGCGTGCCGGGTCCTTTGTCCAGCGACGGCGGAGGAGCGGCGTGCATATGCAAGAGGCTCTTCGGGGTCTCCGCGTCGGCACGCCCATACGGGGGAGCGGGACAGGACGGTGATGGCGACGCGAGCCACACCACTGCCGTGGGCAAAGAGCCCGTCCCGCCCGGCGGTTGGGAGGCGCGTCTCAGCTTTCGGCGAGCAGGTGCGCCAGTTCGGTGTCCCAGTCGATGTGCCTGGACTCGGTGCCCTGCGGCACCACAGCCTCCGTGTCCTCCAGGAAGATCATGACGTCGGTCACGGGAACCTCGAGCAAGGCAGTGCCCGCGGAAGATCCGAGGGCGATGTACATCGCTCGGTCACCACGGCCGACGGTCGACCAGATCCGGACGTCTCCCTCGCCGGCGCACCCCCTCGTGCCGTCAGTAAGAAGATCACGTCCCAGGACCCATTCCACCGGCTCGTCACTGTCGGTGAAAAAGCAGGCGCGGACGACATAGGGATCGGTGGGCTCGTACCGCAAGCGCATGCTCATGGGCAGCGAGTAAGCGCGGGAGACGACAAGCTGCACGTCCACTCGCTGCACCACGACTCTCAAAGACTTCATCGACTTCACTCCAAGGCGCTTCTGCCTCGGCTGCGCCCCACCGCCGGACCGCCCGGGGCCGGCAGCGAAGAGGCAACGAAGGGGGAGGCGTTCTAGCAGGCCCGGGCGCCGGACGGCAGCGGCGGACCGCACGATTCGTGGCGTCGCGGCAGTGGGCGACGCGAGCCTGCGACCCGGGGTGGGTGTCCGCAGGCAGGTGTGGGGCGACAGCCCCTCACTCAGCCGGCTGCCTGGGTGGCGGTCACGGACCGCTGGTTCCTGGACCAGCGGTCTCGTCCCTGCCGCTCGGCAGGCGTCACGCGAGGCGCGCAGCCTGGGCCCGTGGGCGCAAGCGGCATCTGTCGCACCGGTCAGCGGTTCCGGTCGTGGTGGTGCCGGTCCCGCCGGTGGTGCTCGTAGCGGTTCCAGTCGTGCCGGTACGACCGGTCGGACTTCCATCCGCATTCCTTGTCGTCCCAGCAGTGGTGACCGTCGCGGCCGTGCCGGGCGAGCCGGTGACGCAGTCGTCGTGATGCCAGCCGCGGACTGCGTCCACGGAGTACCCCTCCTCGACCAGGAAGCCGACCCCGTGGTCCCAGCGGCAGCCGTGGGCCTTGGCACTGACGGCCGGACGCGGGACGTGTGCGGACGCGGGAGTCTCGGCCGAAGCGGCGCCTCCGGTACCGAGGACGGCGACACCCGCGACCGCCACGGAGGAAGCGGCGGCAGCAATGCGCTTCGTGAGCTTCTTCATGGTCTCTCCTTTCGGACGGTGCGATCTGCACCATCCGCTGCTTGTACAGGCGATGCATGCGCGCCTTGGGTTCTCCGAGCCAGCCATTCCATACGCCGTACGGAACTGCCCTTCCAGTAGTACCATACAACGTATGGAAATGGCGAGGTGCTCCTCGCTGAAGCCGACTGCGTCGATTGCGCCGGCGGCCTCGGTGCCCTCGTGTCGGCCGGCTGGGAAAGTGGCCCACGACCGCAGCGGGCGAGCGCTGAGGGAGGCAGGGGCCGGTGTCCCTGCGATGTGATCGCAGTAGCAGACCCGAGCTGGTGCTGCCGGTACGCCAGTGGCGAGTACAGGGCCCCGGGCAGCGCTGTGCCGGGTGCCGGCCGCAGGGCTGGAGAGCGAGCTGCGCCGCCGCCTGGGAACCCCGTCTTGCTCGCCCCGGCCCCAACGCGCGGCGGCAGCGAGCTGAGCCGAAGTCAAGGCAGGACGCCCATATAGCGGCAGAGAGGGCGCTGGCCGCCACCGTGACCGGCGGCGACCGCAACGACGTCACCCGGCTCCTGTCCCTGATCCAGGCGGTGCCGCCTGTTCAGGGCAAGCGCGGACGCCCGCGCCAGCGCCCCGCCGTGCTCTACGCCGACCGCGGCTACGACATGACGCGTACCGCCGCCAGGTCCGCGACCTGGGTATCCGCCCGCTCATGGGCCGACGCGGCACCGAGCACGGCAGCGGACGCACGAGAACCGCTGGGTCGTGGAAGCCGCCTTCGCCCTGCTCCACCCTCCGCCGCCTACGTTTCCGCTGGGACATCCGGGCCGGCATCCACCAAGCTTTCCTGACACTCGGCTGCGCGATCATCTGCTGGCGGACGCCTCAAAGCGTCAGTTGGATCTGAGTCCTTATCAGTGCTCGGCGGACTGGGGCTTCGGCTTGGCTCCGTAGCGGAGCCCATCAATGCGCAGGGCGACCATGCGTTCGTCACCGGTGTGGTCCTCGCCGGCCGGCGAGCACAGGCGGGACACCGCGTGCAGCAGTTCCAGGGGATCGACGTCACTGCGGACCTCCCCGGCGGCGGTCGCGGCGGCGAGCAGCGATCCGAGGGCGGGCTCGAAACGCTGCTGGAAGTAGGCGGGCAGCGGCTCGAAGGCGGGGCTGCCGGAGTGCGGGGTCGCAGCGAGCCCGCGTTTGGCCCCGAGGAACTCGGTGAACCGGCGCAACCAGCCTGCGCAGGCGCAGGCGCAGGCGCTGGAAGCGACCCTGCGCGCCTGCAACCAGGCCGCCCCCCCCATGCCTCCACCGTCGCCTTCGCCAAGGACGTGAAGGTCCGCAAGGGCCTGCAGAAAGAGGAGTACGCGGGCCTGGAGGCCACCTTCGAGCTGTCCGCGCAGCCGGCGGTCCGGGCGGTGAAGAAAGTCGTCGACACCTGCACGACGGAGGGCTCTGCTCACCGTGGTGTCCGGTCTCCTCGGCCCCTAAATGATCACTGAAGGTTTGATACCAAGCCAAGAGATCGCGCGAATAGGCGTGGGTCATGGTCGGCGGTTCGGTCGGTTTCCCAGCGGTGGGTGGTCCATGCCCGTCGGATCAGTACGTGAACAGCAACTTCAAGATGAAACGGCCTTATTGTTTATCCACGCGGCCTCATTGTTTATCCACGGATCTTCACGGTCACGCTGTATCGGCCCTCATCACCGGTGCAGCGCCGGGCCTCGCCGCAACTGGTTCGGTGGGCTGTGATGTCTGCTGAGCCGGGCCGGACGGCGCGCAGGGTGAGTTCGACAGTGCCGCAGCCGGCGCCTGGGGCACAGGTGTGGGCTGGTGTGACCCGCGAGGTGTCGGCGGCCAGGACGTCGGGTGTTCTGCTGGTGAGGTCGGACCAGTATGTGCTGTGCAGTGTGATCACCACCGAGGTGCCCACAGTGGCGGAGACGGTGGTGTGGTTGGCGTGCTCGTCCAGCCGGAGGTGTGCGGGCGCCTGCGTGGTCGGTGCGACAGGCTGCGCGGCGTCGGCGCCGCAGGCGGAGGTGGCGGCGAGAGCCAGGCATGCGGCGAGGCGGAGTGCAAAGTGGGTGCGCGGGAGCGCCATGGGCGTGACCTTTCCAGGTGGTTTGTGCCGATGGGACGGTTCCGCCCCGGCAGTGGTTCCCTGCCGGGGCGGAAGGTGTCGTGCTGTGCCCAGGGCGTCCTGGTGGGGTCAGGAGGCGTTGAGGGCGGTGTCGTCGACCACGAAGCTGGTCTGGAGGCTGGAGTCCTCGGTGCCGGTGAACTTCAGGGTCACTGTCTGGCCGGCGTAGCTGGACAGGTTGAAGGACTTGAGTGCATAGCCACTCGCCGCGTTCAGGTTGGAGTAGGTGGCCAGGGTGGTGGAGCCGACCTGGACGGTCAGTTTGTCGTAGGCGGTGGTCGTGGTGGTCTCGGCGGTGTCGACGTGCAGGTAGAAGGAGAAGGTGGCGCTGCATCCGGTCGGGATGGTCACCGACTGGGACAGGGTGTCGGTGTGGGTGCTGCCGTAGCCGTCCATCCAGGCCTTCCAGCTGCCCGAGTGGGCGGCCTCACCGGTGGAGTTGTCGATCACCCCGGTGCTGGCCGTCCAGGGCGCGGCGGTGCCGGTCTCGAAGCCGGGGTTGCCGAGCTTTTGGCCCGGGCTGGAGCAGCCGCCGCCGGTGGTGCTGATGGTCCAGGTGAACGAGGTGCTGCCGGAGGCGTTCGTGCCGTCCTTGGCGGTGACGGTGACGGAGGAGGTGCCGGCGGTGGTCGGGGTGCCGGTGATCTTGCCGCTGGAGGAGATGCTGAGCCCCGCCGGCAGTCCGGTCGCCGTGTAGGTGAGGGTCTGGCTCGCGTCGGAGTCGGAGCCCGTCATCTGCAGGGACACGGCGGTGCCCACGGTGCCGCTCTGGTTGCCGGGGTTGTTCACGGTGACCGTGTTGCCCGTGGTGCCGCCGACGATCGCGTGCGAAATGGCGCACGCGTTGGTGTCGTTGGACCAGCTGGCCTGCTCGGCGAAGGTGCCGGTGCCCATCGTGACGTTGGCCGCTCCGCCCGTCTGGCCCGGAGCGATCCAGGCGCATTCGTCGGAGTTCTCCTGGCCGTTGTACGAGCTGCCGGTGTGGTTGGTCCAGCCGCCGGCCGGGTTCTGGTCCGACATCATCTCGTGCCACTCGTGGCCGAGCGTCATGGTCCAGCCGTCGAGGGTGCCGGGGGAGTTGACGAACCCGACGCCGCAGCCCGATCCCGAGTCCATGTTGTACGGCTGGTTGCTGAAGGCGACGTCGCCGACGGTGGAGGAGACCGCGCCGCCGGTCAGCGTGGTGTCACCGTTCCAGTCGTGCCACGCGCAGTACTGCCCCTGGTAGTTGTCCGGGTTGGTGCCGTGGGGCGACAGGATCACGTAGTACGCGTCGCGGTTCGACGCGGCCGTGGTGTTGCCGAAGTGACTGGCCGCCTTCACGGCCTCGGCGCCGAGCTGGTGCCCGGTGGCGGCACTGGGTGACGCCCCCGAGTTGTCGTACCAGGTGCCGGCCAGTACGCCGCCGCTCTGGTAGGGGACGAAGTTGGCGTTCGACGGGCAACTGGTCGCGCCGGTAGTCACGTTCGGACCGTCGCACCACTGGGTCAGGTCGGCCGACCAGCGCTCGTTACCGGTGCCGATGTCCTTGAACATCTCCTGGGCGACGGGCGCGGCGCCCGCCGAGTCGCCGGAGAAGGTCAGGTCCCCGCTGCCGTTGGTGCTCTGCGTACCCCACTGGGTGCCGTAGAAGACCAGGTAGACCTTCGAATGACCGCTCTGGACACCGATACCGTCGACGCCGCCGCCGTAGGACAGCGTCTGCGGCCCGGTCGCGACGCTCGCGGACTTCTGGGAGGCCGCCCATGCCTTCATCTTGGCATGCTGCTGGAGGGTCGGCAGTGCGCCGTGCCGGTACGGGTGCTGGTACGCGGGGCTGTAGGGGTTGGCGACGGAGCCGCTCGAAGCCTGGGACGCGGTCGGCGCGGCCACCGCCTGGGGTGCGACGGCCAGCATGCCGCCGGCTATCAGGGCTGCGGCCGACGCCAGCGCGGCGGCCCCGCGGCGGGTGAACCGCCGGAGCGGGTTGGGTCTCGTGTGGTCCGTGTTCTGTGGTCGCAAGAGACTGCCTTTCCTGGGGAGTTGGCGCCCTACGGCAGGAAGTCCCTTTGGTCAAGGTCATGACAAATCAGCCATGCTTCGACAGGGCACGGGTCCAACTACTGCCGGGGGGCTTCAAGTGGCGCACGTTCTTCGGTGTGAGCTGCCACCCCGGGCAGTGGTGGCCCCTGCGATGCTACTGAGTACCCAGCCCGACTGACCATTAGTCAATGGCAAAACCTTTGCCTCGGTAAGCAATACGGTCGAGCCCCAACAGTGATGAATCCAGACAGAGTTGACGTCGTCCGTCCCCCGACCAGGAGGACGGAGCGGATCGGCTATAGCGTGTGATGCCATGGACGTGGACGACGGATCAGTCAGTGACCTCACAGCACTGGGCCTGGCACGCTACGAGGCGCGGGTCTACCTCGCGCTGGTCAGGCGCGAGTCCTACACCGCCGCCGAGGTGGCGCGTGAGGCGGATGTGCCCCGTCAGCGCGTCTACGACGTATTGGACGCCCTGGTGCGGCGTCGGCTCGCCACCGTCCGCCCGGGCCGGGTGGCCACGTTCTCCGCGGTCGCACCCGAGCTTGCCACCGCCCGGCTCATGGCGCTGCACCGCGAATCCCTCGAACGGCTCGAGCAAGTGTCTTCGGCACTGGTCACTGCCCTGCTGCCCGTCTGGTCCGACGGGCGTACCAAGACCGACCCGCTCGACTACATCGAGGTGCTGCGCGATCCCAAGGCCATCGCCGAACGATTCGCCGACATCCAGGAACAGGCCGGACGCGAACTGCTGAGCTTCTCCCAACGGCCCTTCCTTGCCCCGGTCGCCAACACCGAGGGGATCGCGACGGTGCGCCGACTGCGCAGGGCAGGTGGCCGGGCCCGGGCCATCTACACCCATGACGCGCTCAACGACGCCGAAGTACTAGAGCACGTACGGCGTTTCAGCGAAGCCGGGGAGGAGGCGCGGTTCATCGCCGAGCTGCCGCTCAAGCTGATCATTGCCGACGCTTCGCTCGTGCTCTGTGACATGCCGGACCCCGTTGCCGGCACCGGCGCCACCACCGCGCTCTACATCGAACACCCGGCGCTCGCCAACTGCTTGCAACTGGCTTTTCAGAGCGTCTGGGACCGCGCCGATCCGGCGAACACTGTGCGCGGAGCCTAGCTCAACAGCAGTAACTCAAGTGTCTCGCCTGGAAGTCTGGACGGTACCGGCGGCCCGCGAAAGCGAGGCGCCCCGACTGTACGCTCTCGTTTCCTACCAAGACGTCGACGACGTGCGGGAGCGAATGGAGGCGTACCTGTCCACCCCCGAATTCCACGCCGACATGGAGGGCTTCGACCTCGGCCGGATCGTCAACGTCGCCGAGTCCGTGCTGAGGCCCAGCATCGGCTCACCCTTGCGGTGACTGGTTCGGTCGTTGCCTGGTCGGTGAAGTGGCGGTCAGGTGGGGACGGAACCGGCGGCCGCAGATCCCCGCCGCCGCGTTCGGCGGCGCCGGGGATCTGCGGCCCGCATGAGTCCCGTGGGTCTGTGCGACACGTGTCGTCGTCGGCGCGTTTTGGCGCCGGGAGCACCCGGCCCGCCCTATGCGGCTGTAGTGAGTTCGGCGCGGCCGAACAGCAAGGCGTAGCCGGAGGGGAGCTGGTGCAGGATGCGGGTGAGGAGGTCGGGGCCGGTCAGCGCTGCGACGGCACGGAGGACGGATCCGGTGTCCCAGCGGGTGGTGGCCAGGGTGGCGCCGCTGCGGGCGGCGAGGTCTTTGACGAAGGCCCAGCCGGTGAGGGGCTGGGTGTCGGGGATCTGTGCGGTGAGGATGCGTGCGGCTTCGAAGGGGAGGCGGGCTGCCAGTTCGACGCGTTCGTCGCCCGTTATCTGGCGTCCGAGTCCCGCGAGGACCAGGCGGACGGTTTCCTCGGCCTTCTCCTGGGTGGGGTAGACGCCGTCGTAGCGGACCTTGTCCAGCAGCTGCTCGTACGTCATCACGGGCGTGTGCTGGAAGGGTGCACGCCGGTCGGTCATCACTGTGATGGTTGCCTTTCTCGCCGAAGGTTGCGGTGCCGGTGTGCGGGCACCGGCATGTGGGTGGTCAGGCGGCCTGGGGGTGGCCGAAGAGCAGGTCGTAGCCCGCGGGGAGCTGGATCAGGATCTGCCCCAGCAGGTCGTCGCCGGCCGCATCGGCGACCGTGCTGAGGACGGCGCTGACGTCCCAGGCCGCGGTCTGCTCGGTGGCCCCCTCGATCCAGGCGGCCGTCGCGCGCACGAACCGCTCCGGGGGCAGGGGTTCGGCGCTCTGCAGCGGGTTGAGGAGGATCAGGGCGAAGTCGTCCGGCAGACGCGCCGCCAACTGGGCGCGTACCTCGCCGACCAGGTGTGCGCCGAGCAGGGCGAGCACCACGCGGGCCGCGCGTTGTGCTTCCTGCAGGTTGTGGTAGTCGCCGCGTTCCTTCACCTGTTCCAGGAACGCTTCCCGTCGCAGGGTCACGTCCATCGCCACCCTTCTTCGAGTCCGTCCCGTAGGGGCGGAGGACGGGGTGAGGGGGAGATCAGGTGCCCGTCCTCCGCCGCCGGTCGGCCGGCAGGCTCAGCCCGAGATCTCCTTGCGGTCGGATCCCCCGCCGATGGCGATCTTGCGGGGCTTGGCGCGCTCGGCGATCGGGATGCGCAAGGTGAGCACTCCGGCGTCGTAGTCGGCCTTGATCTGCTCGGTGTCCAGCGTGTCGGCCAGCACGATCTGGCGGGAGAAGACGCCCAGGGGCCGCTCGGAGAGTTCCATCTGTACGTCGTCGGCCTTTGTCACGGGCCGGCGTTCGGCCTTGACGGTCAGCATGTTGCGTTCGACGTCGATGTCGATCGCGTCCGCGCTGACACCGGGGAGGTCGAAGGCCACCACGTACTCGTGACCCTCACGGTAGGCGTCCATCGCCATCGCGGACGGCCGTGACCAGGTGCCCGTGCCCATCAGCTGCTGAGCCAGCCGGTCGAGCTCACGGAAGGGGTCGGTGCGCATCAACATGGTGAAACACCTCCAGCAGGTTCGGGCAGTTGCTGCCAATGCGCCTCACGGAAACCGTTGTACCATGTCATCCAATGGATGACAAACAAGAGCGTCGTCCGAAGGATGACAGCCCGAAGGAGGTGCCCGTGACAGCAGCCGACCAGCCGACCCCTTCCCGCCCGGCATCGTTTCTCGCCGCTGCGGCGGCCCTTCACGTCATAGACGACGCCCTGCGCGCCGCCCAGCACGAGGCCCCCGGCTTCCCCGATGTCCCCGACACCGGCCCTGAGCAGGCCCTGGCCTCCCTGCTGCTGCGGCAGGTGCGCGAGCAGCTCTCCGGCTGGGAAACCGGCCTGATCGAAACCGCCCGCCACGCCGGCGCAAGCTGGGCCGACCTCGCCCGTCCCCTCGGCGTCGCCAGCCGCCAAGCCGCCGAACGCCGCTACCTGCGGGGCCGGCCCGGCCCCACCGGAAGCACCGGCGAACAACGCGTCCAGGCCACCCGCGGACGCCGCGCCGCGCAACGTACCGCTGCCGCCTGCGCCCGCCGCAACGCCGCCGACCTGCGCCGCATCGCCGGCCAGATCGCCGCCCTCACCGACCTCCCCGAAGCGGCGCGGCTGCCGCTCAGACAGCTCCACGCGGCCCTCGCCCAGGACGACCCCGCAACCCTCATCCACCCCCTGAACGCCGCCCGCCCACACCTGACCGCCACCCACCCCGGCCTCGCCGCCCAACTCGACACCCTGACGAACTCCGCCCCGGCCGCAGACGCCGCCCCCGACTGACCCGATAGGCAACTGCAGACACACAGTCGGAGTTCACGCGGTGGGCCCCGGCCGACCGGCCGGGGCCCACCGCTGCTCAAGATCAATTCCACCCCGGCCGCGGTTGATCCGTGGGGGTAACTGTCACCGTGGAAGGCGGACCTGGATGGTCTTGCCCCCGCCCGGGGCCCGGGGTGATGCGGGTGATGCAGGGCCTCCGGCTCCCACTCCTGCCGCACCCCGGCCTCCCCATGGTCGTCATGACCTGGCCACCGCGGCCGAGCAAAACGAGCAACAGAACGGGAAGATCGAAAACGCAGACAAGCACTCCGGGTCTGTCAAACGAATCGGCTCTGGTCCGTAGTCGGTGGTGACGCCGAGTAGCGGTCAGGGCAGAAGGAGCGGTGGCGGAGGGGGTCGAACCCGGCGCGTCCGTGCATCTGCCTGGTGATCCTTTTGGTGCGGGGTTGACGCCTTCGGTGCGGCCGTTGTGGTAGGGCGAGGTGAGGCGGGCGTTCACGGCGGAACGGTCGATTTCGAGACCGTCGGTGAAGCTGCGCAGGTGAGGCAGGTCGATGGCCTGGGCGGTCGTGATCCACTCGGTGAGTTTCACGTCGCCCTCGGCCGGATTCAGCAGGGTGGCGAAGCCGCGTACGAGATCGGCGAGTGCGGTCGTCTCCGGGCAGGCCGCAACGATCTTCTCCGACAGGGTCGTTTCCTCGGGCGCAGGTTTTCGGGGTCGGTGAGCAGAGGCGGCTGGCGTGACGTGGGGTGGTGACGGGGCGGTCGCCTTCGGCGCGGCCCTGGTGGAGGCAGCGGACCAGCAGGTTGGCGCTGCCCGTGTAGCCCAACTCCCGGATCTCTTCGAGGAGGTGGGTGATCGGGACGGCGGGATCCTCGGCACGACGCCGACGCAGGTGCTCTCGGTCGGCCGGCTATCGGCAGCAATCGTATGCGGACGGCCACGCACCCGGGCCACCTCCGGCAACACCTTGATCCCGGCGTGGCTGGAGGAGTCGGTTGCGCGGCGAGAAAAGCAACGGACCCCGGACTTCTTCCATCGAGACGACCAGCCCGCCCGGCGCAGCCTCCGGGAGGCGGGAGTTGCCATTCGCGACCTCCCAAGGTTGCTGATCCGCCCAGAGGATCCGTGCGGCGACCTGTCCCGCGCCAACAACACCGTGACGGGTTCGCGACAGCACTGCTCGGGTCCAGGAATAGCCGTGGGCCCGCCCCGCGTTGCCGCAGGCATGACGACGAATGCGCCGCGGCCCGCGGTACTGCGATACACCGCATTCTCCAGCGCCGCCGACGGCGGAAACCCCGCCGGCGTCGTTCTGGATGCGACCGCCCTGGACGACAGCGACATGCTGGCTATCGCCGCCGACCTCGGATACTCGGAGTCCGCGTTCCTGACCGCGCCCCCGGAGGGCCTCGGAGGCCAGGAGGGACGGGCGTACAGCATTCGTTACTTCAGCCCCAAGGCCGAGGTGCCGTTCTGCGGGCACGCCACCGTCGCGACGGCCGTCGCGCTCGCCGAGCGGATAGGCCCCGGGGAGCTGGTATTCGCAACGAGCGTCGGCGTCGTGCCGGTGGAGGTGGCCGAGGAGGGCGGGACGCTCAGGGCCACGCTCACCAGCGTCGAGCCGCACATCGAGGAGATCGCCGACGCCGACCTCACGGAGGCGCTCGCCGCGCTCGGCTGGCCGGCCGCCGATCTCGACCCGGCCTTCCCGCCCCATATCGCGTTCGCCGGTGCCCGCCATCTCGTTCTCGCGGCGGCGACACGCGCGCGCCTCGCAGATCTCGCGTACGACTTCGCGCGCCTCGAAGCCCTGATGCACCGCTTGGACCTGACCACGGTCCAGTTGGTGTGGCGAGAGTCGGCCACCGTCTTCCATGTCCGTGACCCGTTCCCCGTCGGCGGCGTCGTCGAGGACCCGGCAACCGGTGCCGCGGCCGCCGCGTTCGGTGCGTACGCCCGTGAGTTCGGCCTGGTCCCCGAGGACGCCGTCCTCACCCTGCATCAGGGCGAGGACCTGGGCCGCCCTGGCGAACTCACGGTGACGCTGCGCGCGGGTGACCCGCGCGTCCGTGTCAGCGGCACGGGAGCTCGCATCAGCTAAAGCGCCAGCCATGACGGCAGGGCAGACACACGTCTCCCCAGTCGTCACAGAGCGTCCCACTTCAACGAACCTTGCCCCCTGCGCAGTTGCTCGTCATCCGCGGCCAGCAAGGTGTCGATCATGTCCGTCATGGCATCGACAGTACGCACGGGACACGAGTCGTTCTCGCGCCGCCGCCATAGCAACACCCTGCTGTGGCTGAAAAGGGAAGCTCGAAGGCTGATCCGGAGGCCCCGTTCAACCGAGGGACTCGCGCTACGTCGCCGCCGGTGCCACCAGTGGAGCCATCAAGTGAGGGGCATCTCAGTCCGGCACCCCTGATCTAGCGGATTCACGCGATGCGCCGGCCCAGGGCGGCTGGCACGGTGTTCTGGAAGGCACACCGGGTCTTCGGTGATCGGACTGTCCGGTGACCGGAACCGAACTGCCCGTCGAACCCAATGTTAAGGGGGCCAGATGTCCGTCGTCCTTTCCACCGCGGCGCTGTCCGCAGCCGACCGGATAGAGCGCTGGCATGAAGCGGTGTCCCGGACGTTCGTACCGCTCGATGTCAATATCCTGGAGGAAGATCCGCCACCGGGAAGAATCGTCACCCACCAATGGGGTGGCACACAGGTGTCGGACGTCCAGGCCGGGCCGCAAGAGGTGACGCGCAGCAAGCGCCTGATAGCCCGGGACGGGAAGGAATTCCTCATCCTCACGCTTCAACGCAGAGGCAGCGCTGTCAAGGAGCAGGACGGGAGGGAGTGCCTGATAGAGCCGGGAGATTTCTCCATTTCTGATTCGTCTCGCGTGTTCAGAAAGAAAGTGCAGGGCGAATTCTGGTTCACCTCCTTTCATTTCCCTCGGAAGGAGCCTCGCGTGCGGGACGAAGACCTGGAGGCGTTGACTGCGAGAGCGTTCTCGGGTCGCGGCGGAAGTGCCGCACTGGTGGCGACCTATTTCGCGCGCATGGCGCGCGAAGCAGCGGGCTTCGACGACTTCGTCGGCCGTCAGGTCGCCGCGACGGGGCTCGACCTGCTGGCACTGTTCATCAACGAGCGGAGCGGCCGCTTCAGGCCCCAGGCTCCCGAAACTGCCGCGGCCATGATGGTGCGAGTGAAAGACCACATCCTGCGAAACCTCTCCGACCCAGACCTGTCACCCACCGCGATCGCCGCCGCCCACTTCATTTCGGTGCGCTACCTGCACAAGTTGTTCCAGCTGGAGGGAACCACTCTCGGGGAATGGATCCGGACGCAGCGCCTGGAGCGGTGCCGTCGGGATCTCCTGCGCTCCCCGGCCCAGCGGCTCGGAGTGGCGACCGTCGCCCGTCGCTGGGGTTTCGTGAGCCCCAGCCACTTCAGCCGTGTTTTCCGTGCCGCTTACGGCATAGCGCCTCGCGAGTGGCAGCTGCACAGCCCGTCCGGCGAACGGCGCCCGGCTGAGTGATGGTTCCAGAGACGTCATCCCCCGATCCGGGACACCGGGCTGACTCGGCACCGGCCCGGCCTTTGCCCAGTCCACGCCGAGCTGCGTGAGGGCGGCCTGCTGCTCCTGGGTTAGTTTGTCGCGTCGGGTTTTGATGTTGGAGACCCATACGCTCAGTTTGACGACCACTGGGTGCGATGTGCTGGTTTGGTGTTGATGGGTGGGTGTCAGTGACGGTCTATCAGGTCAGGGCGCTCCTGGTGGGTTGTTGAGGGTGGGGGAGTCACTGACATAGGGCGGTGTCTGGTGCCGTCGTGGCTGTCATGGGGCGGTACACCACGCTCCGTTCCACTGTCATGGGAGCGGCACTTCTGATCCTTCGGTAGCTGCGCGACGGCATGGCGGTCGATGCCGGTGTCCGCGGGCGGAAGGGTGTGTGCTGGGGAGCCGGGCGTGTGGGGGTGAGGTCTCGGTGGGGTTGAGGGTGTCCGGGCCGGTGCTGGTGGCGTGGCTGATGGAGCTCGATGCCGCCGGGGCGTTGACGAGGGCGTATGTGCGTGCGGGTGCCCAGGCCAGTGGGGTGAGTGTGCGGACGGTGTGGCGCTGGCTGGAGGCGGCGCGGTCGGAGGGTCGTGTGGAGCGCAGGCCGAGGGCTCGGCTGGAGTTGTCCGGCCGGGCGTGGGAGGTGCTGGCGCAGGCTGGACAGCTCGCCGATCTGGGCTTCACCGTCGCGGCGGAACAGACGCTGCTGCGCGCCTTCTACCCCTACGCCCTGCCGGAGGGCGGCGCGTACGAGCTGATTGCCGAGCTCCACACGGGCCGTGGCGCGGACGCCGACGCGCGCCGGTGGCGCGAGGCGAAGGCGCAGGCCGCCAGCCCGCTCCATGCCCGAACCGATCAGCGGGCCAGGGCAGATCATTCACCTCGACATACGCCGACACGACCGGCTCGGCGGCATCCTTCACGAGTGCCAACACGCCGTCTAACCAGCGGCCCGTCCGCGCACAGCACCGCATCGGTGAGCTCGAAGAGCGCGCCTGGGACCGCCTGGAAACCGAGATCGATCTCGCCGGGAATTCCGGTGCCCCGACTCCACGCCCGATGGGCGGCGGACCCTCTTCTCGCGGATCACCGCAGGTGGAAGGCCTGTTTTTGCCTCTCCGGGTGACGCTTCCCCCTTGTCGAATGAACGTGAGATCCGGTGGGCCGGGTGAGCCCGTGCTCCGGGGGTTCCATGTGGCCCGCTGGCTGTGCGGTGGCCGATGGCGGAGACTGGAGGGTGTTCTCGTGTCCGGGGGAGTCGTGTCTGGGCTCCCTGTTCGGGCCGGAACGCCCGCCGGGGGGAGAGGTCGCATGGAGCCGTGTCGGCGACCGAGTATCTCGAAGGGCCTGCCACTATGGTGCGTTCTGCCGGAACTTCGACATCTGTACCCGGTGCATCGGAAGACGGCAACGAGGGGTGTGTCGACTCACCAGCCGCTCTCCAGAATCGTTTCGCTGATGTGCTCGCCCAGGTCCTGCAGACGGACCGGGTGGCCATCGACGGGGACTTCTTTCAGGAGCTAGGCGCGAATTCACTGGTCATGGCGCAGTTCTGTGCGCGGGTGAGGAAACGCGCGGACCTGCCCTCGGTGTCGATCAAGGACATCTATCAGCATCCGACGATCCGGAGCCTGGCCGCTGCCGTGGCCGGTGCCGGGGGCGGTCCGGAGCCGGGCCCGCAGCTCGGGCCGGTGGGGGCGGATGCGCCGGTCCGTGCGAGTTCGTGCCGCTACACGCTGTGCGGGGCGGTGCAGATGCTGTTGTTCGTCGGCTACGTCTTCGTCGTCGGGCTGGTGGCCGCCCGCGGCTACCACTGGGTCGCGGCGGGTGAGGGGGTGCTGCACATCTATCTGCGGTCGGTGGTGTTCGGCGGGGCCGGGTTCGCGGTGCTGTGCGTCTTCCCCATCGCGGCCAAGTGGATCCTCGTGGGCCGCTGGAGGGCGGGGGAGTTTCCGCTGTGGGGGCCGGCATACCTGCGTTTTTGGATCGTCCGGGTGCTGGTGCACGCCAACCCGATGTTCTTCTTCGTGGGCAATCCGCTCTACGTGCTGTACCTGCGCATGCTGGGGGCGCGTATCGGCAGCGGCGTCACGATCCTCTCCCGTCGCATACCGGTGGCCACCGATCTGCTGACGATCGGGGACGACACCGTGCTGCGCAAGGAGTCGTTCTTCCTGTGCTACCGGGCGCAGGCGGGGCGTATCCGGACCGGCCCCGTCACCCTCGGCAGCAACGTCGTCATCGGGGAGAAGACCGTCCTGGACATTGACACCTTCGTGGGTGACAGCGCCCGGCTGGGCCACGCGTCCTCGCTGCACAGCGGCCAGCGCATCCCGGACGGCGGGTACTGGCACGGCTCCCCGGCGCAGCCGGCCCGCACCGCTGCGGGCCGGGTGCCGCCGGCGCGCTGCGGCACGGTGCGCCGTACCGCCTACGCTGTGATGACCTTGGTGCAGGTCCTGTTCGTGGTGGTGCCGCTGGCGGTGGGCGGCTCGTACATGCTGCTGGCCACCTCCCCGGCGATCGCCCGTGCGGTCGGCACCACCGCGAAGGCCACGCCGGGCATCACCACGGCGGGTTTCTACACCGACGCGCTGCGCGTGTCGGCGGTGGTGTTCTTCTCCTTCGTGGTGCTGGGCACGGCCGTGCTGTGCACGGTGCCGCGCCTGGTGAACCGGCTGGTCAAACCGGACACGGTGTATCCGCTGTACGGACTGCACTACTCGGCGCACCGGACGATCGCCCGGACCACCAACATCAAGTTCTTCAAGCGGCTCTTCGGTGACAGCTCCTACATCGTCCACTACCTCAGGGGCCTGGGGTACAGGCTCGCTCCGGTGCAGCAGACCGGCTCCAACTTCGGCACCGAGGTGGAGCACGAGTCGCCGTTCCACAGCGCGGTGGGCACCGGCACGATGGTGGCCGACGGCCTGTCCGTGGTGAACGCCGACTTCTCCAGTACGTCCTTCCGCGTCCGCGAGGCGCGAATCGGCCGGGACAACTTCATCGGCAACAACATCGCCTTCCCCGCCGGCGCCCGCACGGGCGACAACTGCCTGCTGGCGACGAAGGTGATGGTGCCGCTGGACGGCACGGTCCGTGAGGGGGTCGGCCTGCTCGGCTCGCCGTCGTTCGAGATCCCGCGGTCGGTGGAGCGCGACAGCCGCTTCGACCACTTCCTCTCCAGCGACGAACTGCCCCGCCACCTGGCGGTGAAGAACCGCTACAACCTCGCCACCATGGCCCTGTTCTTGGGGGCCGGCTGGCTGTACTTCTTCGCCGTCACCCTCCTGGGCGTGGCGACGGTCGCCGCGCGCGGTGTGGCGGGATCGGTGATGGTCGCCGTGTCCGCGGCGCTCACCCTGGTGTTCACCGCTTTCTACCTCATCCTGGTGGAGCGCCTGGTGGGGCGGTTCCACGGGCTGTGCCCGCAGTTGTGCTCGATCTACCACCGCGACTTCTGGCTGCACGAGCGGTTGTGGAAGCTGCCGGTGGAGTACTTCCACGTCTTCAACGGGACCCCGTTCAAGCCGCTGGCCTGGCGCCTGATGGGCGCCCGGGTCGGCAGAAGGGTCTTCGACGACGGCTGCTACCTCACCGACCGCACCCTGGCCGCGATCGGCGACGACTGCACCCTCAACCTGGGCAGCAGGATCCAATGCCACTCGCAGGAGGACGGCACGTTCAAGTCCGACCACAGCACGCTGCACTCCGGCGTCACGCTCGGGGTCGCCGCCCATGTGCACTACGGCGTGACCATGGGGGAAGACGCCGTGCTGGCACCGGACTCGTTCCTGATGAAAGGCGAGGAGGTCCCCGCCGGGGCCCGCTGGCGCGGCAACCCCGCCACGGAGACCAGGAGTACCGGGCACCGCCGCCCCGTTTCCGCTTCCGTATCACCGTGACCCCGCCGAGCCCGGGCCGCCCCGACCCGGAGTTGGGCTACCCGGGCAGCGCCAACCTGCTGGTCCGCTGCCTCCACCAGGGCCGCGCCGAAGGCGACCGCCCTGTCACTACCCCACGTCACGCCAGCCGCCTCCTGCTCACCGACCCCGAAAACCTGCGCCCGAAGGAAACGACCCTGTCGGAGAAGATCGTTGCGGCCTGCCCGGAGACGACCGCACTCGCCGATCTCGTACGCGGCTTCGCCACCCTGCTGAATCCGGCCGAGGGCGACGTGAAACTCACCGAGTGGATCACGACCGCCCAGGCCATCGACCTGCCTCACCTGCGCAGCTTCACCGACGGTCTCGAAATCGACCGTTCCGCCGTGAACGCCCGCCTCACCTCGCCCTACCACAACGGCCGCACCGAAGGCGTCAACCCCGCACCAAAAGGATCACCAGGCAGATGCACGGACGCGCCGGGTTCGACCCCCTCCGCCACCGCTCCTTCTGCCCTGACCGCTACTCGGCGTCACCACCGACTACGGACCAGAGCCGGAGACCGTACGGACCCTTCGGGGCTTGAGGACGGAGTTTGGCCAATGGGATAGCGGTGAAGCGATGGAGCCTTCCCGCCGAGCATGTTGGCCACAAGACTTGGAGTCGCTTCAGCGGGCTGGCGCTCCTGGTCCACCTCAGTCAGGAGCTCATGGGCGAGACAGTCCGGGCAACGCAACCAGAAGTCGAGCTTCATCGCCGCAGCCTCAACACCAGCTTGTCCCAGCAGATCCGCGGCGCCATCGTCGAGCGCACGGGGCAACTGGCCGCGGAAGCTGGCATCGCGGTTGTCGCCGTGCCCGCGGCGAACACTTGGAAACACCGCCCGCGCTGCCTCGTTCCGCTCCGGCAGTGCCTGCCGGTTGCCGTCTTCGCCGAGCCGTGCGGCCCTCGGCTCGACCGACTTACGCTGCCCATCGGTAAGCAACCCTCGCAGGTAGACCTGCCCACCTCCCGGAGCGAGCGGCGGAACCTGCCGCGCAGCTTCCGGCGGTCCCCACAGAACGGCCCGAAAGCGGTGTACGGGCCGGTTTGAGCCGTGGGATTGCGTCAAGGGGAACTGTATGAACCAGTCAATGCGAGAGACGGAACGGAAGTACACGACGCCGGCGGCCGACGACATCTCATGGACGTCCGACCTGACCGGTGTGGACCCGGTCGCCTCGCTCACGGCTCTCGGGGTGCAGGAGCTGGACGCCGTCTACTACGACACCCACGACCTGCGATTGACCCGCACCAAGGCGTCCCTGCGGCGCAGGACGGGCGGCACGGATGCCGGCTGGCACCTGAAACTGCCCCTCCCGGGCGACAGCCGGGAGGAGATCCGGGCCCCTTTGTCGTCAGAGGCCGTCCCTCCTGGGGAACTGAGGGAGCTTGTCCTCTCCCGCACTCGTGGGGCCCCACTGCGGCCGGTGATGCGGATCCGCTCCACCCGCTCCCGGCGCCGCCTCCTCGACGCCGAGGGCACCGACCTGGCCGAACTGAGCATAGACGCGGTGCGAGCCGACTCGCTGCTCGAAGACGGTGGGCAGGCAATGTGGACAGAGATGGAGGTCGAACTCGCCGACGGCGGCGCCCCCGCGCTCCTGGACGGCATCGAGAAGGTGCTGCGCAAGCACGGCGTGGACCGCGTGGAAAGCCCGTCCAAGGTGGTGCGCGCCCTGTCAGAGGCCACCTCCTTCCTCGAACGCACGACGGATGCGCGCGTCGAGGTCGCCCCGGGGTCGGCCGGCGACCAGGTGATCGCCTACGTGGACAGGCTGGTCGAAGCCCTCACCGACCTCGACCCGGCCGTCCGCCATGACATGCCCGACGCGGTGCACCGGATGCGCACCACCGCCCGCCGCCTGCGCGGCTGCCTGCGCTCCTTCCGTTCCGTCCTCGACCGTGACGTCACCGACCCCATTCGGCGGGATCTCAAGTGGCTCGCTGGTGAGCTCGGCGCGGAACGCGACCACGAGGTACTCCATGAGCGGGTCACTTCCGGCCTGCGGGAACTGCCCGGCGAGCTGGTCCTCGGACCCGTCACCGCCCGGCTGCAGACGTGGCACGTGGCGCAGCGGGCCGAGGGCCGCCGACGCACCCTCGAGGCGCTCGCCTCGCCTCGCTATCTGGACCTGCTGGGGAAGCTGAAGACCTTGACCGACTCGCCCCCGCTGCGTGCAAGGGCGGCCGACAAGCCCAAAAAAGTTCTGGAAAAGGCGCTTCTCAAGGATTACGGCCGACTCGCCCGACGCATGGACCGTGCGCTTGGTATGCCCTCCGGGTCCGAGCGTGACGCAGCGGTCCACTCCGCCCGCAAAGCCGCCAAGAAGCTCCGCTACGCCACCGAGGCGGCCCGCCCGGCGCTCGGGAAGTCCGCGCGACGTCTCGGCAAGCGCGTCAAGGCCGTACAACAGGTCAGCGGTGCCCAGCACGACAGCGTTGTGACCCGTCACGCCCTGCGCCGTCTGGCGGTCGCCGCGCACGCGGCGGGCGAGTCTGGCTTCACGTGGGGCCTGCTGCACGGTCAGGAGAGGGCCGCGGCCGACGCCCGCGAGCGGGAGCTTCCCGAGGCGTGGGCTCGTGCCCGCGCGGCGTCTCACCGATACGGCGGGAAGGCGTAGCAAGGGCGGGACAATGCGTGGTGGCGGGCCCCCGGATCAGCAGTCCGACCATCCGTTTGCGGCAGTACGAGCACATCAAGAAGAGTGTCGCTAGGGCGAGTTGCGGAAGTGCGCCAAGGAATCGCCGCGCGGACCATCAACAAGGACCGGCAGAGTCGGGCGAGTCGAGGACTGCCCGTAAGACCGGACCAGCTGTATGAAGAGGCCAAGAAGCACGACGTCCACGGCGTTGCAGGCATATGCGCTCCAGGATGAGACGGCCGTCGCTTCCCGCATCCCAGGCGCGGAACCGGCCTCGGGGCGCCCCATGAGCCAGCGGTGCCGGTATATGGAGCGGATTGGCCAGGATGAGGCGGTACGCGTGATCGCAGACAGGGGTGAAGAGATCACCGCGCCGAATGGTCAGCGGAAGTCGCGCCCGCCAGGCATTGACGCGAGTGGTCAGCACTGCCCGGCGGGAGACGTCCACAGCCCAGGCGTCGGCTCCGCCGCGGGCCGCCTCCAGGGCGAGGGCACCGCTGCCGGCGCCTACTTCGAGGGCACGTATGTCCGGTCGGATCGGCTCGTCTGCAAAAAGACCGCAGGCGACCGCACGTCGCTCGGCACACCCAGGTGCAGCGGGGCGTTTTCCAACAGCCGGTCGCTGCCGATGCCCGCTGCGCCCGGCATCCGCCCACGGGACTCCGCACGCGGCCGCGGCCCGGTGGGCGCACGGCCGCCGGTAAGGGCCGGAGGCGGGGACATGGCAGGAGGTCGGGCGTGCTCCCTCGCGCGTGCCCGTCCCGCCCTTGACTGCAACACGCCTGCCCCTGCCGCCGTTTGGGGCACCTATGGTGTCGTATGCCCTCTTACGCGTCCGATCGCCTACGCGTCCGGCATGCACACGGGGCCCGGCCGATGTCGGCCGGGCCCCGTGACGAAGGCGCGCGTGGGGTCAGATCACCACCGGTACCAGCGACCTCGGCCCCCACCGGCGCTGGTGGAGCGCATGACGAAGCCGAGGAGCCACAGCACCAGGACGGCGACGGCGACCCACCAGAGGATCTTGATGGCGAAGCCGGCGCCGAAGAGGAGCAGTGCAAGAAGCAGAACAAGCAGCAGGGGAACCATGTTTATCAACCTCCTGCAGCCCGTGTGCCCTGCAATTCCTTCTTCATTCGCCAACGGTGCTTTGTCTGTACAGGGAATGCCGGGGCACATGCGGGTTACCGCGACAGCGCCGCACGAATCATCAGGAAGTGCTCTTCCATGACTGCCGGCAAGAAGGGCAAGGCAAAGACCGAGCGGGCCGAGGGCAAGGCCGAGGAAGCCGCGGGAAACACCATCGGGAACGACCGTATGGCCACTGAGGGACAGGCAGAAAAGAGCACAGGTGATGCCCGAGAGGCCAAGGAAAAGGCCAAGGACGTGTTCAAGCGCTGACCCTGCGTTCTCCAGCGAGAATTCGAAAAGGCGGCCTGTCCGGTGTGATTCCGGGAAAGCCCCTTTCAACGGCGTCACTGAGGGTCGGACGCGCAGGCCCCCGCCTCAACACATCGACCTCCCCACCCGTCACCGTGCCGGCTGGCGGGCCGGCTGCTCACTCAGGCCCTGTAGAAGCCAGACCCGCCATCGCGCACCCCGGGCGGCGGGCTTGGGGCCTCAGGCTTGTCGATTTCGGTGTCCGCCACCTCGACGCGGTCATACGGTCACCGACCCGTGACCGGCAGCGCTTACGGACGCACGACGGTGCCCCTCAGCTCGGCCCGCACTCGGGCGACTTCCCGCCGAGGCGAACCCTCGTTCACCCCAAGGGTGTCGACCTGCGGAACGCACCACGCGGCTACGGGGCTCCGACCGACAGAGCCTCGCGCACGCCGGACTGCCGTCCGGCCGCCGGATCTCCGCCCGTCAGGTGGTGCTGAGCATGCCTTCGCGCAGGCGGGCCAGGAGACGGGTGATCAGCCGGGAGACGTGCATCTGGGAGACGCCGAGACGCTCGCCGATCTGGGCCTGGGTGAGTTCCTCGACGAACCGCCAGTGGATGATCTTGCGATCGCGTTCATCGAGTTCGGCGATCATCGGGGCGAGGGCGTGGAAGTCCTCGATCAGGCCGAGGGCGGTGTCCTCGTCGCCGATGAAGTCCGCCAGGGCGGCCTCACCGTCCTCGCTGCCGTTGATCGCCGCGTCGAGGGAGGCCGACTTGTAGCCGTTGGAGGCCAGCTGGGCCTCGACGACCTCGTCCTCCGGAAGGCTCATCAGCTCGGAGAGCTCTTTGATCGTCGGCGTCCGGCCCAGTCGGCTGCGCAGTTCCTCGTTGGCACGGGCGAGTTGGACGCGGGCTTCCTGGAGTCGGCGTGGGACGTGCACGGCCCAGGACGTGTCGCGGAAGAACCGCTTGATCTCCCCCACGATGTACGGCACGGAGAAAGAGGTGAACTCGACCTCGCGCGACAACTCGAACCGGTCGATCGCCTTGATGAGCCCGATCATGCCGACCTGGACGATGTCCTCCATCTCCTCCGGCCCCCGGCTGCGGAACCGGCCTGCCGCGTAGCGGACCAGGGACATGTTCATCTCGATCAGCGTGTTACGCGCGTACTGATACTCGGGGGTGCCCTCCTCCAGCACCGCCAACTGGTCGAAGAACAGCTTCGACAACTCCCGCGCGTCCTTCGGCGTGACCTTGGAAGGGTCCGCGACCTCCGGAAGGTCCACCGTCTGCCCAGCGGTCTGCACGGTCGTCGCCATCATGCGCCCTCCCAGTCGATCGGCCTCGTCCTCGCCGGTCCATTGTCCGGCAAGCACGCGCATACCCCGGCGGCCGACCGGCATTCCTCGAACTACCGTCAGTCCCCGCTCGGCTCTCCGTCGCTGCGTACGATTTCCTTCATCTTGGCCACCGCGAACCCCCAGCCCTGTTCTACGGTCGGCTTGGCCGGCACGGCGATCTCGTCGGGGTTGGTGAGGACATCGAGCAGGACCGGGCCCGGGGTGCGGAAGGCGCGTCGCACGGCGCTCTCCACGTCGGCCGGGTCGGTCACGCGGATGCCGGTGACGCCCATGGCTTCGGCTACGGCGGCGAAGTCGGGGTTGTCGAGCACGGTGCCGAACTCGGGCAGTCCGGCCTGCTCCTGTTCGAGTTTCACCATGCCCAGCCGGCGGTTGTCGAAGACGACGAGCTTGACGGGAAGGCGGTACGTCTTCAGGGTCATGAGGTCGCCGAGGAGCATGCTCAGTCCGCCGTCGCCGCAGAAGGCCACGACCTGCCGCTCGCGGTCCAGGCTCTGGGCGCCCAGAGCCTGGGGCATGGCGTTGGCCATCGAGCCGAGGTTGTAGGAGCCGATGAGGCGTCGCTCGCCGCGCATCTCGACGAAGCGAGAAAGCCACACCGTGGCCATGCCCGTGTCGGAGGTGAAGACGGCGTCATCGGCCGCGACCTGGTCGACGACCGCGGCCAGTGCTTCGGGGCGGATGTCGTGGGCACGGTTGTCCAGCGCGGAGCGGATGCGGCCCACGACGCCCTTGTCGTGCGACGGGTCGGCGAGCCGGGCCTGACCTGTGCGCCACTGGTCGAAGCGTGCACGCGCCTTCTCCAGGTGAGAGCGGTCACGTGCGCCATGGGACCCGGCAGGCGCGGCGGTGAGGTGGTCCAGAAGGTCGCGCACGGTGGCACCGGTGTCCCCCACGAGCCCGACGTCGACAGGTACGCGGCGCCCGATGTGGGTGGCCTCGGTGTCCACCTGGATCACGGTCCGGCCCTCGGGATACCAGTCCCGGTAGGGGAAGTCCGTGCCGAGCAGCAGGAGGGTGTCCGCGTCCTGGAGGGCCGCCGCCGCGGCGGGATTGCCGATCAGCCCCGTCTGGCCGACCTGGAAGGGGTTGTGGTCGCCCTCGAAGCCCGCCTTGGCCTTCAGCGTGAGCACCATCGGTGCGGCCAGGCGGTCGGCGAGGCTGAGGACGTCCTCGCGGGCGGCTCGGGCGCCCTCCCCGACGAGCAGGGTGACCCGTTCGGAGCGGTCGAGGAGTTCCGCGGCGCGGCGGACGGCCGACCTGTCAGGCCGGCTCACCGGTGCGTTCAGGGAGAACCGGGCCGGCCGGTCGGCGGTCAGTTCCCGCTCGCCGAGGTCGCCCGGCACGGTGAGGACGGCGACGCCCTTGCGGCCCAGTGCGTGACGCACCGCCGTCTCCAGCATCTGCGGAAGCTGGTCGGCAGAGGTGATGGTCGCACGGAAGACGGCCACGTCGCTGAAGAGGGCGTCGTTGTCGACCTCCTGGAAGTAGTCGCTGCCGAGTTCGGCGAGCGGTACCTGACCGGCGATCGCCAGGACCGGAGCATGGCTCTTGGCCGCGTCGTACAGCCCGTTGAGGAGGTGGACGGAACCGGGTCCGACCGTGCCCATGCACACGCCGAGCGTGCCGGTGAGCTGTGACTGGGCGCTCGCGGCGAAGGCCGCCGCCTCCTCGTGCCGGCAGCCCACCCACTCCAGGCCCTCGGTCGTGCGGATCGCGTCCGTCAGGGGGTTGAGTGCGTCTCCGACGACGCCGAACACCTGGCGCACGCCGAGCTCGCTCAGCGCGTCCACGATGACGCGGGCAACAGTACGGGCCACGTGAGTCCTCCAGGTCACACGGTGAAACGGTCAGGGTCGGCGGCCTTCCAGTCGGCCGCCCAAGAGGCCGGCGGCTCGGCGAGCAACTGCCCCGGATCGAGCCACTCGTACAACTCCTCGTAGGAGCGCTCGGTGAAGGGGGCTACGCGCTGGCGGAGCATGTGCGGACGCAGTTCCGCGGGATCGGTGACGCCCATGGAGGCCATGATCTGCAAGGCGCTGGCCACGGTCGCTTCCTGGAAACGCTGGACGCGCACCGTCTTGTCACGCACATCGAGGGCGCGGGCTCGGCGGGGGTCCTGGGTTGTGACGCCGGTTGGGCAGGTGTTCGTATGGCACTTCTGTGCCTGGATGCAGCCGACGGCGAACATCATCGCCCGCGCGGCGTTGCCGTAGTCGGCGCCCTGCACCATGCGCTTGACGAGGTCGGTGCCGGTGGCGATCTTGCCGCTCGCGCCGACCTTGATCCGGTCGCGCAGACCCGTGCCCACGAGGGCGTTGTGCACGGTGAGCAACCCCTCGGTGAGCGGGGTGCCCACATGGTCGGCGAACTCCAGCGGCGCCGCACCGGTCCCGCCCTCGGCGCCGTCCACCACGATGAAATCAGGCGCCGTGCCCTCCTCCAGCATGGCCTTGCACACGGCCAGGAACTGCCGGCGCGAGCCCACACACAGCTTGAACCCGGCCGGCTTGCCACCGGACAACTCGCGCATGCGGGCGATGAAGCGGACGAGTTCCCGCGGGGTGGAGAACACCCGGTGGTACGGCGGGGAGACGACCGTCCGCCCCTCGGGCACGTCCCGGACCCGGGCGATCTCCGCGTTCACCTTGGCTCCCGGCAGAACACCGCCGATGCCGGGCTTCGCGCCCTGCGACAGTTTCAGGGACACGCACTTGACGTGATCGTGTGCGGCCTTGTCGGCGAACTCGGCCGCGTCGAAATCGCCTTTCTCGGTGCGGCAGCCGAAGTACCCGGTGCCGATCTCCCAAACGAGGTCGCCCCCAGGACGGAGGTGATACTCGGACAGCCCGCCTTCACCGGTGTCCTGGGCGAAACCCCCCGCCGCGGCACCCCCGTTGAGCGCGAGGACCGCGTTGGCCGACAGCGAGCCGAAGCTCATCGCCGAGACGTTCAGCAGTGCCATGTCGTACGGACGGCCGCAGTCCGGACCGCCGATCCGCACCCGCGGCGGGGTCTCCGGCACCGGGCACGGCGCCATCGACGGAACCAGGAACTCGTGACCGGGCCGGTACACGTCCCGTTCGGTGCCGTACGGCTCCTCCGCGTCGGTGCCCTTGGCGCGCTCGTAGACAATGCTGCGCACGTCCCGGTCGAAGGGGCGCCCGTCATAGTTCCGCTCGATGAAGTACTGCTGCAACTCCGGGCGTATGCGCTCCATGAGGAAGCGGGCATGGCCGAGCACGGGATAGTTGCGCAGCACCGAGTGCCGGCGCTGCACCAGGTCCCAGGCACCCAGCGCACCCACGAACGTGAGCGGAAGGGCCACGAACCACCACCAGGACGAGATCCCCACCGCAGCGGCCAGAGCCCCGAGAGCGGTCACCAGAGTCAGGACGACGATTCCAACGCGAGTCACACCTGGCGCATTGCCCGGTTTTCGATCGCCATGCACGACAGCCGAGCACCGGACGCTCTCGGTCGCCGGGCCGCAGGACGGGCCCGCCCGGCCCGCGAGTAAGGGCGCCCGCCCCGTCGCCCCTACGGGGAGTCATAGAACTCGTGGGCTTCGCGGCAGGCCACCCCACTGGAAGACCTTGAGCATGCGGGCCGAGTGGCACGCGATGCGCGAGGACCCCCCCGTGCTCGCGGATTCGCTCGGTGATCGCCACGAGGGATCCCGAGTGCGTTCGAGTCGAGGAGCGGCACGAAGCACAGGTCCCGAACGAAATGCCTGGCCGGACCGCGCCCAGTGCCTGGGGAGGGTGCCGTCCTGATCAGGGTCGGGACGAACAGGGGGCGCGGGAGGCGGTTGGCGTGGACCCGACGGTGCACAGCTCGGTGAAGTGCAAGACCAATGATTCTCACGGAGGCGAGCGAGCAGTCGGCCGCTGGCAGGCCATGGGGTCGGCTGGACTCTTGAGGGGCCCCGACAGCTCATGAGGGAGCTGGGCCTGGTGCCCTGCCAGCCCAAGCCGAAGCGATGGTCCCTCACCCACGCTGGAGAACAGGCCGTGGTCGCTGGAACCGAGTGAGGGGTGGGACGACACCGGGACCGGCTGCCGGTATCCCACCGTCGGCGAGGCGACGGACGGCCGGATCGAGGAAGACATCCGCGCCCGCAAGATATTGCAGGAGCGTGCCCAAGAACTCAGCGCGTTCGTGATCATCCACGCTTCTGGGGCACCCTCAGCGGACCGGACCTGGTAGGCGCCCGAACCGCCTTGATCCAGGTCTCCGTGCCGACGCCCGCCGAGACGACCCCGACCGGCTAGGCAGTCCCGCCGGCCCCGCGGCAGAGCCGCTCCATTCTCTCGCGTCCTCGGTTCTGGCCGGGCCACCACGGCGCAGCGATGCAGAGAGCGCCGGTCAAACGCGTTCCCCCAGGAGGTCGACGACGGACAGCACGGTTTCTCCGTCCACGAGGCTGAGGGCGACTTCGGCACGCGCAGCGAGTTCGAGCGGGTCGAGACCTTCGGCGTAGAAGGCGTGGACGATGCGGTCCGATCCCGCCCCGACCAGCGGCGCTGCCGTCCGTAGGGAGGCGTCCAGGGCGACACCCTGGGTGGCTCCGCCGTGCAGGATGATGTTCCGCGTCCGGTACAGGCGCCGCAGGGCGATGCGGAACGCCCGGGCGACGTCGGCCAGGACGGTCCGCCGGTCCTGCACCAGGTCGGTCATGCGCTGCGCGGCGGGCCGGTCCGAGTACTTCGTGGACGCGCCGGCGAAGTCCAGAGCGCCAACACCCCGCTCGCGCAGAGCGTCCGCGACCAGACGGGCGCGCACCTGGTTCATCCCGCAGCCCGCGATGTTCTTCGCCGACTCGTCCGCGGCGCGAGGCTTGAGCCGGTGGGCGAAAGCAGTGAGCTCGACGCGCGGCCAGGAACAGGCGTGATGGCAGCCATCCGGTCGGCCGCCAAGGTCTTCCCGGACCGTTCGTTCTCCGGCCTTGGATCGTCCGGGTGCGACAGCAGCGATTCGACGGCGGCCCAAGCACCGGCGACAGCCGGGGCCAGCGGACCGCGGTTGACGGCGGCCGCCGGCTCGAGGGCGTCGTCGATGCGGGTGCGCTGGCCGGCGACCTCGTACAGATGCCCCTCGTTGACCAAGGTCAGGACGTCCGCGGCGCGTGCCGGCGGGTCCAGCGGGACGGACTGCGAGTGTCCGGCCACCCAGATGTGGGGGAGTGGCAAACGCCGCCGCGGTCACGCCGCAGATACTGGGAACGGGCCGGTCATCCGCTCCAGCAGCTGCCGCGCCCGCTCAGCGGCACTGAAAGCGTCCAGCGCCGTGAACACCGGCGCCCCCCCGCACTATCGCCCCGCCCGCGGCTGCAGCACGCAGCAGGGCCGCGTACCGGACGTGTTGCCGGCCGGCGGCACTCTCGTGCCGACCGGCCGGTCATCACCCGCTTGGCCCAGCTCGAGGGGCGGTCAGGACAGGCGGGTGGCGGAAATCCCGCCGTCCACGTAGAGCGTGATGCCGTGGACCATGGCTGCGTCGTCACTAACGACGTACAGCACACCCTTGGCGATGTCGTCCGGCCCCACCACAACGCCCGCCGGTGTGGCGGCCGTCAGCGCGTCGAGCTGCGCGCGGCCCGCCTCGTTGCCGGGTGTGAGGGTCGCCCCGGGCGCGACGGTGTTCACGCGCACGCCCCGCGACCCGTACTCCGCGGCCCAGCTGCGGGTGAGCTGCTCGTCCGCCGCCTTGGTCGCGGTGTACATCGCCGCGAAGGGGCTGCCGACCCGGGCCATCCAGGAGCCGATGTTGACAATGACGCCGCTGCCCCGCTCGGCCATGGCCGGCGCCATCGCCGCGACCAGGACATGGGGGGCTCGGATGTTGACCGCCAGCATGGCGTCGAGGTCCGCGTCCGGCAGGTCCTCGGTCTGCGTCGCGGGATAGATGCCCGCGTTGTTGACCAGGATGTCGACCCGTCCCCCGAGCACGTCGGTGGCCTGTGCCGCGAAGGCGCGCAGTTGCTCGTAGCTTCCTGCCAGGTCCGCCGGGACGAAGTCGGCGCTGCCACCGGCCTGCAGGATCTCCTCGACGACGCTCTTTCCGCGGGTTGCCTGCCGGCCACTGACGACGACGTGTGCGCCTTCGCCGGCCAGCGTGCGGGCTATCGACGCACCGATCCCGCTGGTCGAGCCGGTGATCACAGCGGTGCGGCCGGAGAGCCGGGCGCGGGTGGCTGCGGGGGTGTTGATGTTCGTGTGAAGGGAAGTCATGGGTCCCTTTCTAGGGCGGCCCGCTGGTATCGGGCCAGGTCAGGACGAACCTGGGCATGCCAGGACCACCCAGCGGGCCGATGGGCCGCCTATCCTGGAGCCATGTCACGCGATCGCGCCGCGCTCGGGGCGTTTCTGCGCTCCCGGCGAGACCGCCTCACCCCCTCCCAAGCCGGCATCGAGGCATTCCCAGGGGCCCGGCGGGTGCCTGGGCTACGGCGCGAGGAGCTGGCCGTGCTGGCCGGTCTCAGCCCGGACTACTACAGCCGGCTCGAACAGGGACGCCAAGCCAACATCTCCACCGAAGTGCTCGACGCGTTGGCGCGGGCACTGCGTCTGGACGAGGTCGAGCGCGCGCATCTGCGGGACCTCGCCGCGCCCACCACACATCACCGCGCCGCGGCCTCGCACGCCCTCCAGCGCCCGGATCCCGGCCTTCTGCGGCTGATGCACACCCTCGATCATGTACCGGTGCTGCTCCTCGGCCACCGCGGGGAGGTCCTGGCCCGCAACGCCCTGCTCACGGAGGTGCTGGGCCGTCCGCTGGAACCGGGGTCGTCGTTCGTCCGCTTCATGTTCCAGGATCCGGTCGCCCGTGAGCGGATTCTGAACTGGGCGGACTTCGCCTCGGCCACCGTCGCCACGATGCGCCGGGAGATCGCCCGCCGCCCCTATGACAACCGGCTCACGGCGCTCGTCGACGAATTGCGCACCACCGATCCCGACGTCGCCCGGTGGTGGGACGACCACGCCGTCCGCGACTACGCGTCCGTGACCAAACGCATCCAGCACCCCGCCGCCGGCTCGATGTCGTTCAATATCGAGATCGTCTGTGCGCCCCACGAGCCGGACCAGCGGCTCGTCGTCTACACGACCGAGCCCGACTCCCCAACCGCCCGCGTCCTGCCGCTCCTGGCCAGCTGGAACGCGGCCCCCGTCATTCGGCCCGACCCGCGCACGGGTGGGTGATCCGCCCGCGTGTTGACGTGGGCGAACTCCGGATACTGCGTGCGGCATGACTCCGAGGCGTGTCAGTGATGCTCGTCCGTAGTCGGAGGTCTTCGCGTATGCCTTGCAGGCGACCGGGCCCGGCGATGGCACCGTATGCGCGGCGTGGACTGGTTCACGAACTGCCGCGGCTTCTGCTCGTTGCCGTCCGGCAGCCGCTCGGCCGTCGGCTGGATCGACTTACGCCGCCCGTCCAGCATCAGCCCCCGCAGATAGCAGTCACCCTTCGCCCGCTGGTCCTTGCGCGGCAGCGACGCGAACACATCAGCTACGAATAGCGCCAACTTCGCCCGAGGACGGTTCACTTCATGTGCGTCCACACCCCTGACGTGCCCCTGAACAGGACCACGAGACAGACCTGACGGAGCCCTGCTAGCACTTGCTGAGGCGATAAGCACGCCGGAAATGCCCCAAGCCACCAGGTCCGAGGACTGATCGCCGCCGTTTGCGGCTGGTGGCACGGTTCTTACCCACCTTCCAGTCCCGCCCCGGCCGGCTTCGTCGTCCGTGTCCCTGGCCGTCCGGTCTGTGTCCTGCTGGCCGACCTCCCGTTGTACGGCGGCCGCTTCGCCGCGGAGCTGCAGGCGTACAGGTAGTCGCATCGAGGGGGCACCCCGGGTGGGTGCCCCCTCGAGCCCGAGGCGCTATATCCCTTGCTCTCTGGCGGTACGGGGTCGGGCGCTGGGGGCTGCTCCGTCCCCGGCTAGACGCAATATATTTGCTTTAAGTCGCACTAGGGCCTACCGTCGGCTAAAGCAAACCGTTTGCTTTTGGCGGGGGATCGCTACGTCGCCCCCGCCCCGACCAGGGAGAACGGACTTGTCCGCCACTGAACTCACCCCGCCGGAGGCGGCTCTCTGGGCCCACCGCGCCGGCCTGTCGCTGCCGGCCGACCGGCACGCCGTGGTCGCGTCGGTCGCCAACCACATCCAGAAGGTCGTCGCGGTCCTGCGGGAACTGGACTTCGGGGAGACCCCGACCGCGACGACGCCCGCCGCAACCGCCGATCGCGTGTGGAAGTGGAAGGGGATGACCGATGGAGCCCTTTGAGCTGACCCTGACCGCGGCCGCCGCCGCGATCCGGGCGCGGGAGCTGTCCCCGGTCGAGCTTGTGGACTCCGTACTCGACCGCATCGAGCGGGTCGAGCCG
The DNA here is from genome assembly GCF_042896945.1 of Streptomyces sp. NPDC001222. Lineage (NCBI taxonomy): Bacteria > Bacillati > Actinomycetota > Actinomycetes > Kitasatosporales > Streptomycetaceae > Streptomyces > Streptomyces sp. NPDC001222. The sequence goes on along the minus strand of NZ_JBIAXT010000053.1, from coordinate 4,877 downwards.
GAGTTGGGGGCGTATGTCACCGTCTCCGCCGAGCGGGCACGCCGGGCCGCGCGCGAGGCCGAGGCCCGGGTCGGCGCCGAGGCCGGCCGGATCCGTAGCCCGTTGCACGGCGTCCCGATGGGATTGAAGGACCTGATCGATGTGGTCGGCATGGCCACCTCGGCCAGCTCCCGGGTCCGGGACGGCCACCGCGCGTCGGCCGACAGCGCGGTCGCCGCCCGGCTGGCGGGGGCCGGCGCGGTCCTGCTCGGCAAGACCCACACCCACGAGTTCGCCTACGGTCTGATCACCCCGCAGACCCGCAACGCGTGGGATCGTGGCCGGGTGGCCGGGGGCTCCAGCGGCGGGTCCGCTGTCGCCGTCGCGTCGGGCGCGGCGACGTTCGCCCTGGGCACCGATACCGGGGGATCGATCCGGGTACCGGCCGCGCTGAACGGGGTGGTCGGCCTGAAGCCGACCTACGACCTGGTTCCGCGTGACGGTGTCACGTCCCTGTCCTGGTCCCTGGACCACGTCGGCCCGATCACCCGCACCGTCGCGGACGTGGCGCCGGTGCTGGCCGCTCTGACCGGAGACGCCCCCGCGCCGGGCCGCCAGGGCGGCGAGCGCGCGGACCTCGCGGGGCTGCGCGTCGGCGTGCCCCACAACTACTACTTCGACCACGTCGACCCCGAGGTGGAGGCCTCGGTGCGGCGCGCCATCGGCCGGTTGAAGGAACTCGGCGCACAGCTCGTCGGCGTCGACATCCCGATGACCCGTTACGTCCAGGCCACCCAGTGGGGGCTGATGGTGCCGGAGGCCACCGCCTACCACGAGGGCACCCTGCGCAGCGCCCCCGAGCTGTACCAGGAGGACGTCCGGACCCTGCTGGAGGCCGGCGAGCTGCTGCCCGCCGGGGACTATCTGCGCGCCCGGCGCGCACAGGCGCTGATGCGCGAGGAGTGGGGCCGCCTTCTGGAGCGGGTCGACGTGATCGCCGCCCCGACGGTGCCGATGACCGCGGTCGCAGCCGGCCAAGAGACGGTCACCTGGCCCGACGGAACTCTTGAGGCCGTTTCGGACGCCTATGTGCGCCTGTCCGCGCCCGCCAACATCACCGGGGTGCCCGCACTGACGCTCCCGGTCGGCCACGACGCGGCGGGCCTGCCCATCGGCATGCAGCTTCTCGGTCGCCCCCTGGGCGAGCACACCCTCCTCCGCGCCGGCCACGCCTATGAGCAGACCCGACTCGTCCGGGCCGCGCTCGCACCGGCGGCCTGAGTGGGAGGAGGCCCGGGGCCGCCCGCCATGGCGACACCTTAATGCAAGGATTGTGCTTTAAAGTTCTGGCATGAGTCGTCGACCAATGGTGCGCCCCGGTGGACGCAGTGCCCGCGTGCAGGAGTCAGTGCATGTCGCCGTGCGCGAACTAGAGGCGGAGCTGGGCAGGGACGCGCTGACGGTGCCGCTGGTGGCCCAGCGCGCGGGAAGAACACCGTGGGCACCACCCTCAACCGGGTGTCTACGCCGCCGGCTCCGGTATCGAGTCCGACCTCCAGGACCTGACGAAGGATGAGAAGGACGAGTGAGAGTACCGAGCGCCACCGATCTCGCCGCGGTGTGGACCCCGAACCCGGGCCACCCCTACACCTGGGCCAAGTTCTTCGGGCTGCTCGCTGTGGTGTCCGGCTGTGTGATCGCGCTGGTCGGGGTATACGCGGTGCGCAGCACATGGCCCGACCTCGACCCGCCGCGGCGGCGCAAGCAGCTGCTTCCGCTCACCGTCACAGCGGGCGTCTTCCTTGTCATCGGCCTGGCGGTCGCGGCCTTCGGGGCGTGGCTGTTCTGACCGCGGCTCCGCGCCTTAACCACGGGCCGCGCTATGCGGTGATCGACTCATGGCCACCGGCCCTAACTGTGCCGGGCTGGACACGGTGGGGCCTGCCCGGTTCGCGCCGGTCTCGGTGATGACGTTGGTCTCCGGCACGTCCTGCCCGAGCCGAGCGCGAGCCCGACACAACAACGACCGGTTCACCCGCTCGAGCGCCCGGCTGCACGGGACACCGTTGTACAGCACCCGTAGGACCTCCTCGTACGACTCCCGGGCGAACAGACACAGGGCCAGGACGAAGCACACGACCAGCCGAGCCGACAGGAGGCGACGGCGCCGCTCGGCTCGGTCGTGTTTGGCTATCGCCGTGTCCACCAGCTCGGCGGTGACCTTCGTCAGGATCCCGATTCGCACCCGTGGGGATGGTGCCATTCTCGGTGGCGAGCAACGGCCTGCTCCCCGCGCCCGCGGGGATGGCCCCGGCTACCGCCGCATCACCGCGCGCTTGCCACGAAGGCAGGCGGGAGCTCCTGGCCGCTGGCGTACGTCGAACGTGTCCAGCATCGCTGCGAGGCGGCCCGCCGGGCTCGGGTCACCGGGCGCGCACCTGTGCGCCCGGCGAAACGTGAAGGTCCTCACGGAGCTGACCAGCGCGGCACGATTCGTCGCCGGCAACGACCTCAACCCCCCGGTACCGGGCCCCATGCCGCAGCCGGCACCCGCCCGCCTCCCGCGCACCGAGCGGCAGTCGGCGCGTGCGGTGTACTTCCCGACGTGCATCAACCGCATCTTCGGGCGCGACCCCGACAAGCCGGCCACGCCCTCGCTCTCGGAGGCGCTCGTCGAGCTCCCCGCCCGCGTCGGCATGCCCCTGTGGATACCCGATGACGTACGTGGACTGTGCTGCTCGACGCCCTGGGCGAGTAAGGGCCTTTCCGAGGGCCACCTCTACATGGCGAAGGCGATCCCGGGCCGCCACAACGGAGACTGGTGAGCTCGCACGTTCATCCGTCGCCGATGCACCTGCCGACCAAGTTCGAACGTCAGTCTCTGCAGCTAATGGACGCGGTGACCCTGGGAACTCGCAACAGTTGACCAGCATCAACCCCCGCCCCCTTACACTCCCTCGATGAACAACATACGGTGCACCCAATGCGGTCAGGTCGGGCTTGAGCAGGGCTTTGTTAGTGACAGTGGCAGCGGCGCCCGCGGGTACGCGCGATGGTTCGGAAGCCTCCTCGAGCGGGGCATGATGGGCATGGCTAAGACGCGGGGCCTGCCGCAATGGCAGATCGATGCCTACCGCTGTCCGAATTGCGCGCACCTGGAACTGTTCGCCGCGCAGCGCGATTGAACCTTTGTGTGTAACGTCTCGTGACGGTTCGTGATCTCCGTTCAAATGGTGCGACCGTGCTCCATCTGGAGCAGGACGAGGGCGCCTCGGACGATTCGGGTGATGCTGCCGGGGTCGAGGCTGACTCTGCGCAGGGCCATGAAGGTGACCTTGAGCAGGGCATTGGCGCGTTCAATGATGCCGTGGATGCCGCGGATCACCTTGTTGAACGTCGTCTGCTTGAGGTCGAGTTCGCGCCCCTGCGCCTTCTTGGCGGGGCGACGGAACCGGAGCCGGCGTTCTCGTAGCCGAGGTCGGTCAGAGCCGGGATGCCCAAGGCGGCAGCGAGCGGTTGAGCGCGTTGACGAGGCCGTGGGTGCGAGCGCAGGTGGTGTCGTGTTCGAGGCCGGGGCGGACTGGGGAAACCCAGATCGGCCAGCCGTCCGGGCGGAGATGACCTGGACGTTGCCACCGTGGTGCCGGTGTTTTCCCGACCACCAGAGTGAGCCTGGCGGACCCAGGACCGCAGGGCCTCCTTCTGGATGCCGAGGTCGCGGGCCACGTGCGCGATCGGGCGGCCGGACCTCACGGACGGCGCGCTCGCGGAGCTCATCGGGGTACTTACGGGGTGCTGGCACTGCTGGTGGTTGTCCTTGCGCCTGGATCGTAACCCAGGCTTCAGGGACTCCACGAAAGCAAGTGCAGCTCACTAGCTCACTGCCTGCTCTCCGAAGTCCTTGGCGCTGACTTCGCCGGTCCCGATGAAGTCGGCGAGGTTGGCGACTTTGCCAGAGTCGCGTCCGGCTCTTGTCGCGTCTGCGGGCCGCCGTTTGGTAACAGCTGTTACCATCATGGCATGGCGAAGACACAGCTGGGTGCGCGCGTCGATGAGGAGATCAAGAAACTGGCTGAGGCCCGTGCCCGGGATCGGGGGCTGAGCCTGGGCGACTACATCGCCGGGCTCGTGCGGGAGGACACCGGCGGGCTGCGGCAGCGGGGCCTGGATGCCGCGAGGCGCTTCCTCGACGAGCACCAAGAAGTCTTCGACCAGGTCGAAGACGCAGACCGTCACCCGGGGGCGCACGCAGCGTAATGGAGCTGGACATCGACGTCCCCTGGATCCTGCAGGTCGCTGAGATCGCGGGAGCGGGTGATCCGGCCCCCGAGGACTACGGGGTGCCTGTGGCGGCGGTGGCCTGCCACCGGGCCGAACTGCTGGACACGCCCGTGTATGACGGCCCCTACGCCCGTGCCGCCGCCCTGGTGCACGTCCTCGGCCGCTGCCGCTGGCTGGAGCGCTCCAATATGGCCGTGGCGGCGGCGACGGGCGTGATGTATCTGGAGGCCTCCGGTATCCCGGTCAAGCCCACCCGCGAGGACGCCATCGCTCTGCGCGACCTGCTCAGGGATCCCGGCTGCACCGCAAAGAAGATCGCCGCCTTGCTGCGTGCCTGGCCGCACGCCACCTGAACTGCGTCAGCGCGGCATCCCCCCTGTCAGGGTGAGACGGTGGCGCGCCGTCCGCCTCTGCGTTGGGGAAGTTTCCGTATGACTGCGGTTGCAGTTCCCCAGCCGGGCCGCCAGGTCAGGCCGGTGCTGCTTCCGGACCAGCGGCAGGCTGTTGGGCGGCTGGTGCGGCGGTTGCGTCCCTGGAAGTGGTGTACCGGTTCCCACCTGATCCGGGTGTTTGTCCCGGCGTCGGAGTGAGGGTCCGGATATGAGAACGGCCACCGG
>NZ_JBIAXT010000052.1:0-44423 GCF_042896945.1 Streptomyces sp. NPDC001222 | reverse complement strand
ACGCTCGGCTTCGCTCGCGCGGGCGGTGCCCCCTCCGCCGCACCGGGCGAAACCCCACGTACCTCCAGTACGAGGGCTTCCGCCCGGCACTCCCCCGAACTCTTCGAGCAGGGGGTACCCGCAGAGCACGCACCTGACGCCGCAGGTCCGCCCTCCGGGCGACGACACGAGTTCGACGACAGACCCTAGCCGACTGCTGTCCGATACGCCGGGCGGCGTCAGGGCTGCTCCGGGGCCGCCCTGCGCAGGGCCGCGATGCAGGTACCGATGGCCGTCTGCAAGTCCTCCAGACGCTGGAGCATGTCGTCCTCGTACAGGTCGTCGAGGTCGTCCGCGTCGTCCAGGGTCAGTTCCTCGAAGACCTTCGTCGCCCGCTGCAGGCTGCCGTAGAACTTCGTACGGCGCTCCTGGCGGCGCAGCTCCGGGTCGGCCTCGACGGTCTGGACGACGAGTTCCTTCACCGTGTCGTAGGCCTCCGTGGCCCACTGTCCGGTGTCCTCGCCGTCGTCCAGCTCGTCGATGAGGGACAGATGGCGCTCGGCCTCCGCGCGGAGTTCGGCGGGCGCGTCGATCGTCTGCCCGGCGGGCGTCTTGACCTGGCCGTTCTCGACGATCTGCCGCACATAGCCGATCCGGTCGGCGGCTCGGCTCTCGGTGGCGACCGCCTTCTTCAGCTCGTCGGTGCGGGCGACGTCACGGGCCAGCTCGGTCTGCAGGACCGGGTCCTCCCTGAGCCGGTCGAGCAGCGCGGCCCGCGCGGTCCGGGCGGTCGCGGGATCGGCGAGGATGGCGGCCCGCAGCGCGGTGGGGTTCTCGGCGACCTCCAGCGCCTTGGTCGGCCGGATGCCCTCGGCCTCGGCCGCCGCGGCGATGGCGGTCCCCCGCTCGGAGGACGCGCTGGAGCGGGCGGTGTAGTACGAGTGCCACGCATCGGAGTCCGGCAGTTCGATGTCCTGGCCGGGGACCAGGATCTCGAGGTGCGGCACCAGACCGTCGTCGGCGGCCTTGTCCCACGCCTTGTAGTAGCGCATGATCCGCTCCGGCGAGCACCCCGCCAGCTCGGCGAACCGCTTGGCGGAGACCTTGGGCGTCTCCCCCGCAGGCTCGCCGCCGGGCCGTACGCTGCGCGCCACCTTCAGCGCGAACGCCCAGCCGCCGGTCCGGGCGTACACCCCGAACTCGCGGGCGTCGCGGACCACGACCTCGGCCACCTCGGGCTCCGCCGGCTCCGCCGGCTCCGGGGCCACGTCATCGGCCGCCCCGGGCTCCACCCAGAACCCCTCGCCGGCGGGGGCCGGTACGACAACCCCGGCGTCGTCGGCCGGCGTCGGGGGGACGGGCCGGTCGTCGGGCGAACCGGCCGTGTCGGACGGAGGGATCGCTACGGTCACTGGGACTCTCCCGGGCGCTCGCGGACTGTGGGGACCGAAGCGAGCAGCCTATATGAACCCGTTGCCATGGGTTTGCGCCCCGCCCCCCGTCCCCTTGAGCAGCGCCGCACCCGGTCACGACCCGCCCGCGAGGTCGAGCGCGGCGATGTACCCGAAGGTCATGGCGGGGCCGATCGTCGAGCCCGCGCCCGCGTAGCTGTGCCCCATGACGGCGGCGCTGGCGTTGCCCGCCGCGTACAGACCCGGGATCACGGAGCCGTCCGCACGCAGTACCCGTGCCCGCGCGTCGGTGCGCATTCCGCCCTTGGTGCCCAGATCACCCGGGACGATCTTGAAAGCGTAGTACGGCGGCAGCCACAGCGGCGCCAGACAGGAGTCGGGGACGACGGCGGGATCGGTGTAGTAGTGGTCGTAGGCGCTGTCCCCGCGGTGGAAGTCGAGGTCGTCGCCGCTCCGGGCGAGGGAGTTGAAGCGGCTCACGGTGGCCCGTAGCGCGGCGGCGGGCACGCCGATCTGCCCGGCGAGCGCGTCCAGCGTCCAGGCCTTGTGCGCGGCGCCGGAGTCGTACCAGGCCCCGGGGAGGGCGAGGAGGGGCGCGACGTCCTTGAAGAGGTAGCGGTTGCGGTAGTTCTGGTCGACGATCAGCCATGCCGGGATGTCCGGGTCGCTGGTGTTGCGGTCGTACATCGTGTGCACCACGTCGCTGTAGGGGGCGGCCTCGTTGACGAAACGGGCCCCGGCGGCGTTGACCAGCAGTCCGCCGGGCAGGGTGCGTTCGGCGAGACAGAAGTACGGGTCGTCCGGCAGCGGGATGGCCGGGCCCCACCAGGCGTCGTCCATCAGGTCGAGGGCGGCACCGGCCCGCTCGCCGGCCCGGATGCCGTCGCCGGTGTTCTCCCGGGCGCCCACGGTCCAGTCGGTGCCGATGGGCCCTCGCTGGTACCGCGCGCGCATGGCCGCGTTGTGCTCGAAGCCGCCGGAGCCGACGATCACACCGCGCCGGGCCCGGAGCAGTGCCGGCGCGCCGTCGCGCGTCACCACGGCGCCCGTGACCGCCCCGCCCTCCACGCTCAGATCGGTGAGCGGCGTGTTCAGCCATAGGGGCACGCCCGCGGCGAGCAGCCCGGCCCGCAGACCCGCGGCCAGCGACTGCCCCATGGTCAGGGGCTTGTGGCCGAGGAGGGCCGCCTTGGTGCCGCGGGCGAGGCATTCGGCGGCGACGGCGGCACCCTTGACGCTGACGGCGGCGAGCGTCAGCCACTTGTAGTCGGCGCTGAAGACGACCAGGCCGGCCGGGACCGCCATGTACGGCGGGTTCAGATGGGCCAGCTCGGCACCGAGGATGTTCCCGTCGAGCTGGTCGGGCTCGATGGAGCGGCCGTTCGGCAGACCGCCGGGCAGTTCGGGGTAGTAGTCGCTGTACCCCTCCATCCAGCGGAAGCGCAGCGGGCTGTGGGCCATGACGAAGGAGATCATGGCGGGGCCGTGGTCGAGGAAGGCCCGCTGCCGCTCGACGGAGACGTCGAGGCCGACGACCGCCGCGAGATAGGCGGCCGCCTTCGCCGGGGTGTCGGGGACACCGGCCGCGAGAAGGACCGGGTTGTTCGGGATCCAGACGCCGGCGCCGGAGCGCGCCGCCGAGCCGCCGAAGGTGGCCGCCTTCTCCACGACCACACAGCTCAGCCCCTGGTGGGCGGCCGTCAGCGCGGCGGTCATGCCCGCCGCGCCGGAACCGATCACGACGACGTCGTACGTGCCGAGCGGGGGCAGGTCGGCCGCGGGCGCCGCGCCGGCGGCCTGCGGCAGCCCGGCCGCGAGGGCGAGCCCGGCGCCGGTCGCGCCGAGCACCTGTCGGCGCGACGGTCCGGCCGCCGCGGGGGATGCGGTGGGTCTCGCGGGGTCCGCGCTGGTGGCCATGGCAGATCGCTCCCGGGATGACGAGGGACGGCGAGGCGTACGAACAGCCGTATCTGACGCAGTGTCAGGGAATGTGGCGCCGGGGCCCCGCGAAGTCAAGGGGCAGGACCTGCCCGGGCGCACACCCGGCGGGCGGTACGGCACCCTACTGCGCCGAGGTTCCCGCACCCGGTTGTCAGTGGCCGCCGCTACGGTGTGAGGCGACCTGGCACCTCACGAGGAATCCGGGAGTCTCCATGACAACCCTGCCGGACCGGCCGAACACGGCGCTGCTCATCATCGACGTGCAGAACGGGGTGGTGGCCGCCGCCCACAACCGCGACGACGTGATCGCGAACATCAACACCCTGATCGGCAAGGCCCGCGCGGAGGACGTGCCGGTGATCTGGGTGCAGCACTCCGACGACAACCTCGTACGGGGCAGCGAACGCTGGCAGTACGTGCCGGAGCTGGAGCGCCACGACCCGGAGCCGCTCGTCCACAAGCGGTACGGCGACTCGTTCGAGGACACGGATCTGGAGGCGCTGCTCGCCGAGCGCGGCGTGGGCCACCTCGTGGTCACGGGCGCCGCGACCGACGCATGCGTCCGCTCGACCCTGCACGGCGCCATCGCGCGGGGCTACGACGCGACACTCGTGGCCGACGCACACACCACGGAGGACCTCACCGCATACGGCGCACCGCCCCCGGCCCAGGTGATCGCCCACACCAACCTGTACTGGAAGTGGCAGACCGCACCCGGCCGCCAGGGCGGCACAGCGGCCACGGCAGAGGTGACCTTCACACCGACCGACGCGAGCTGAACGGCCCGGGTCCGCCGCCTCCGGTCTCCCGGGCGCGGCGGACCGTGTCCCCTCGGGCATGTCCCGTACCTGGGCGACGGCAAGGTGAGCCGCATGCCGGACGTCAAGGGCGAAGCACACGAAAAGGGCCCCCGCCGGCTCTCGCCCACGAAGACCCTTCGCACCGTCGGGACGACAGGATTTGAACCTGCGACCCCTTGACCCCCAGTCAAGTGCGCTACCAAGCTGCGCCACGTCCCGGTGCGCTTCCCGCGGTGGCCCGCGTGATCGCGCGGACAGAACTTTACCCCACGTCGGGGGCTGCCCCGAAGGGGACCGGCGGCGGGGGACAATCGGGGTATGGACGACGCATCGGAGGCCGGCGCGAGCCGGGCGCGGGACCGGGACGCCGAGGGACGGGCCCGCAACGCTCGGCCGCGGGACGGGCTGGGGCGGCCGCTGCCCTACGGGGCGCCGGGCGTGGCGCGACAGCCGGAGGGTGTCGTGCGCACCCCGCAGGACACCGTCGGCGAGGCCCAGGCGCTGCTGGACGCCGGACGGCCGTTCCATGCGCACGAGGTCTTCGAGGACGCCTGGAAGTCGGGGCCGGACGAGGAGCGTGCGCTGTGGCGCGGGCTCGCCCAGATGGCGGTCGGCCTCACCCACGCGGCCCGGGGCAACGCGACAGGCGGCGCCCGGCTGCTGCGACGCGGTGCCGCGGCGGTCGAGGGGTGGGCGGCCGAGACCGGCAAGGACCGGCCGTACGGCATGGACGTGACCCAACTGGTCGCCTGGGCAAGGAAGTCGGCGACGGTCGTGGAGCGGGAGGCGGCCGCGGTGGACGCGCAGGCGTGGGCGCCCCGGCTGCTCGGGGAGCAGCGGTAGGCGGACCGGGGCGGGGGGCCGCGCGGTTCCCCGGTGGCGTACGGCAGACTCGGGGGCGTGCGAACGATTCATGTCATCGGCATCGGGGCGGGCGACCCCGACCAGCTCACCCTGCAGGCGGTCAAGGCGCTGAGGAGCACGGATGTGTTCTTCGTGCTCGACAAGGGCGAGGTGAAGTCGGACCTCGTACAGCTGCGCCGTGACATTCTCGACGCACATCTGCCCGAGGGGACGTACCGGCTGACCGAGGCACGGGACCCCGAGCGCGACCGGGCCGCGGGCGGCAGCGCCTACTCCCCCGCCGTCGGTGACTGGCGCTCGGCGCGCGCCGACATCTACGAGCGGCTGATCGCCGAAGAGCTGGGCGAGGACGACACCGGCGCCTTCCTCGTCTGGGGCGACCCCGCGCTCTACGACAGCACGCTCGGCATCCTTCAGGAGATCCTGGACCGCGGCACGGTGACGTTCTCTTACGACGTCATCCCCGGGATCAGCAGCGTCTCGGCGCTCGTCGCGAAGCACCGCACGGGGCTCAACCGGGTGGCCCGGCCGGTGCAGATCACCACGGGGCGCCGGCTGGCGGAGGGCCTCCCGGAAGGCGTCGACGACGTGGTCGTCATGCTGGACGCCCACCAGACCTTCCGGCAGTACGCGGACCAGGACATCGACATCTACTGGGGCGCGTACATCGGCACGCCGGACGAGATCCTCGTCTCCGGCCCCCTCGCCGAGACGGCGGAGCGCATCGAGCGGCTGCGGGCCGAGGCCAGGGAACGCAAGGGCTGGATCATGGACACGTATCTGCTGCGCAGGAATCCTCGGGACTGAGCCGGACCCGCGGCTCAGCGAGGAGCGAGCCCCAGCCGCGCCAGTGCCGTGGGCACGTCCGGTACCGCCGTGACGCCCTCGGGCAGGGGCGGACGCCGTACGACGACCACCGGGACCCCCTGTTCCCGCGCCGCGGTGAGCTTGGCCGCCGTCGCCGCTCCCCCGCTGTCCTTCGTCACCAGCACCTCGATGCGGTGCTCGCGCAGCAGCGCGGTCTCGTCCTCGACCGTGAAGGGCCCCCGGGCGAGCAGCACATCCGTGTGCGGCGGCAGGGGCGGCCCGGGCGGCTCCACCGACCGTACGACGAAGTGGAGGTCCGTCAGCCGGGCGAAGGCGGCGAGGCCGAGCCGGCCGGTGGTGAGGAACACCCGTCGGCCGAGGGGCGGCAGCAGGGCGGCCGCGTCGTCGAGCGAGGCCGCCTCGTGCCAGTGGTCGCCGGGCCGCGCCCGCCAGCCGGGGCGGCGCAGCACCACGGCGGGGACACCGGTGTCCGCGGCGGCGCGCGCCGCGTTCGCCGTGATCCCGGCGGCGAACGGGTGCGTGGCGTCGACCAGCGCGTCCACACGGTGCTCGCGGAGCCACGCCGCCAGCCCCTGCGCACCCCCGAACCCGCCGACCCGTACATCCCCGTCCAGCGACCCCGGCCGTGACACCCGCCCGGCCAGGGAGGTGGTCACCCGCACGCCGGATCGGGCCGCGAGCGAGGCGGCCAGTTCACGTGCCTCGGCGGTACCGCCGAGGACCAGGACATGCAGGGACATGGCCATGAGGGTACGGGCTGCCCGGGCGCCCTCCGCCCGTGGCCTCACGGCGCGTGGGCGCCCGGCTCGCTAGGGTCCTGACATGGATGCAGTGCGCGCCGTCCTCATCGACATCGACGGGGTCCTCACCGTCTCGTGGCAGCCGCTGCCGGGCGCGGTCGAGGCGCTGCGGCAGATCCGCGCGTCGGGACTCGCCGTCGCCCTGGTCACCAACACGACGTCCCGCACCCGCGCGTCGGTCGCCGAGACCCTCTCGGGCGCCGGTTTCCCGGTGGCCGCGGAGGACATCCTCACCGCGCCCTCCGTCACCGCCCGGTATCTCGCCGAGCACTGTCCGGGAGCGCGGTGTGCGCTGCTCAACAGCGGTGACATCCGGGCTGACCTGGTCGGCGTCCCGGTGGTCGACGACGAGGCCGACGAGGACTCCGCCCCGGACGTCGTGCTCCTCGGCGGTGCCGGACCGGAGTTCGACTACACAGCCCTCAACCGCGCGTTCGGTCATCTCCAGCGGGGTGCGCGACTGATCGCCATGCACCGCAATCTGTACTGGCGTACGGACCAGGGGCTGCAGCTCGACTCGGGGGCGTTCCTGCTCGGGCTGGAGCGCGCCGCGGGGATCGAGGCCGAGGTCACGGGCAAGCCCTCGCCCGCGTTCTTCGAGGCGGCGCTGGCCCTCCTCGGCGTCGACGCCGGCCGGGCGCTGATGGTCGGCGACGACATCGAGAACGACGTCCTCGCGGCCCAGCGGGCCGGGATCACCGGGGTCCTCGTCCGGACCGGCAAGTACCGTCCGGAGACCCACCGGGCCGCGAGCGGCGAGCCCGACCACGTCCTCGACTCCTTCGCGGACCTTCCCGCGCTGCTGCGCTAGGGCCTGTCGTCAGACTCCCGCCTGTCCCGCGGGGCCATGCACGCTCCCCCACGCTCGGCTTCGCTCGCGCGGGCGGTGCCCCCACCGCCGCACCCGGCTCAGCTCTCCCATGACTGCGCCACCAACTCTCGGCACAGATCATTGGTCGGGCCCATCAGGGCGACCGCGCGGGCATCAGCGATCAACCGGTTGAGCCGGTGATCGACGACGTAACCGGCAGAGCCGAGCATGCCGGGCTCGGACCCGAGTACGTCCAGTACGAGAGTCCGAGCCCGGCACCCCCAAGCTCTTCGAGCAGGGGGTACCCCAGAGCACGCACCTGACGCCGCGGGGCCGCCCTCCGGGCGACGACGCGAGTTCGACGACAGGCCCTAGCCCGGCGGTCCCGCTCAGCGCAGCAGCAGTTGGGCCGCGCCCACCACGGTGGCCACGATCACCAGTTGCTCGAACAGGCGCTGGTTGATCCGGTCGAGCGCCCACCGCCCGATGAACGCGCCCGGCACCACGAACACCGCGAGCGCCGCGTCCAGCAGCAGCGAGCGGCCGTCGATCAGGCCGAGGCCCGCGCTGAAGGGCACCTTGGAGACGTTGACGATCAGGAAGAAGAAGGCCGAGGTGCCAAGGAAGCCCAGCTTCCGGAAGCCCGCGGACAGCAGGTACATCGACATCACCGGGCCGCCGGCGTTCGCGACCATCGTGGTGAAGCCGCCGAGGACGCCGTAGGAGCGGGCCTTGACCCGGCCGGCGCGGGTGGTCACCGCGTCCGGGTCCTCCTCCCGGTCGGCGGTGCGCCGGCGCCACAGCGTGACCGCGGTCATCAGCAGCAGGATCGCGCCGATCGACGTCCGTACGACCCCGTCGTCCGCCCACACCAGGAACAAGGTGCCGAGGACGACGCCCACGGCGACCGCCGGGAACAGGCGCCACAGGGTGGGCCAGTGGGCGTGCCGCCGATAGGTGAGGACCGCGAGGACATCGCCGACGATCAGCACCGGCAGCAGGACACCGGTGGAGGCACGGGCGGGCAGGACCGCGGCGAAGATCGCGAGGCTGATGGTGTTGGCGCCGCTCACGGCGGTCTTGGAGAAGCCGACGAGCATCGCCGCGCCGGCCAGCGCGACGAACCCCCAGGTCGACATGTTCCAGAGCGACATCGTGTTCATGCGGAGACCGGTCCTCCGCCCACGCATCGCCCCCTGGTGGATATCAGCGGCTCATGCCCGACAAACCGCGCCGACCGCATCAAAGGCTCCCGCCCGAAACGCCGAGCCAGCGGTCGTCCTGGAACTCAGCGGGGATCTCATCGTTCCACGGATCGATGCCACGGCTCTCCAACTCCTCGAACCACCGGTCCCGCTGCGACTCGGGGAGCCGCTGCCCGCACCAGGGACAGAAGTCGATCCCGATGCTCGACGTACCGCCGTCGTGGACGACGAGCCCGTACTCCCGGAACCGCGCGGTGAACAGAATCAACGCGTCCGGGCAGGCAAAAGCGTCGTCGTGCCGCTCGCACTCCCGGTTCACCCGGTCCGTCATCGCCGCGCAGCAGTGTCGGGTCATCGCCTCGGCTTCTCGTCGATCGTCGGTGTCGTGGCAGTAGATCACGACCGCGACGACCGCCGAGCGGGGGCCCGCGCTCTCCGTCGTCCACCGGCCCGCCGCACTGCGCCGGGCGGGGGGCAAGGGGCTACGGGCGTTCCACGAGCACCGTGCTGCCCTGACCGACCCCCACGCACATCGTGGCGAGACCGCGGGCCGCTCCGGTGCGACGCATCCGATGCAGCAGGGTCGTCAGGATGCGTGCGCCCGAGCAGCCGAGCGGGTGCCCGAGGGCGATGGCGCCGCCGTCGGGGTTGACCAGCTCCGGGTCGATGCCCAGACGGTCGACGCAGGCGAGGGTCTGGGCGGCGAACGCCTCGTTGAGCTCGGCCTCCTCGATGGAGCCGATCGTCCAGCCGACACGGGCGAGGGCCTTCTCGGTGGCGGGGACGGGCCCGATGCCCATCACGTCCGGGTGGACACCGGCCGAGGCGCCCGCGACATAGCGGCCGAGGGACTCCAGGCCCAGCTCGTCCAGGGCTTCCTCGCTGACGAGGAGAAGTCCGGCGGCACCGTCGTTCATGGGCGAGGCGTTGCCCGCGGTGACGGTGCCGTCCTCGCGGAAGACCGGCCGGAGCCTGGCGAGTTTCTCGTACGAGGTGTCCTCGCGGACGCATTCGTCGGCGGCGACCACCACCCCGTCCGGCCTGGTCACGGGCAACAGTTCGCCGTCGAACCAGCCGTTCTTGCGGGCGTCCGCGGCCCGGCGGTGGCTGCGCAGCGCGAACTCGTCCTGGCGGGCGCGCTCGATGCCGTACCGCTCCGCCACCTCCTCAGCGGTCTCCCCCATGGACAGCAGTCCGTGGAGGTCCTTCATCGCGGGGTTGACCAGGCGCCAGCCGAGACGGGTGTCGGCGGTCTCCATACGGTGCGGCAGGACCTCGTCGGGGCGGGGCAGCACGAAGGGAGCGCGGCTCATGGACTCGGAGCCGCCCGCGAGCACGATGTCCGCCTCGCCCGCCGCGATCGTGCGGGCGGCGGCCGTCACCGCCTCCAGGCCGGAGGCGCACAGCCGGTTGACCGTGGCGCCCGGGACGGATGCGGGCAACCCGGCGAGGAGGACGGCCATGCGGGCGACGTTGCGGTTGTCCTCGCCGGACTGGTTGGCGGCGCCCCAGTAGACGTCGTCGACACGGCCCGGGTCGAGGCCGGGCACCTGCGCGACCAGGTCGCGGATCACGGCCGCGGCCAGGTCGTCGGGCCGTACGGAGGACAGCGCGCCGCGCAGCTTGCCGATGGGGGTGCGGCGGGCTGCCGCGAAGTGGACGGTACGCACGACGGGACTCCTGACCGGCCTCAACCATTAATTAGCACCGCTAGTTTTGAACTATAGACCGCGGACGGCCCGCCGGGAAGTTCCCCGATCCGTTCCCGGGCGTGCCCGCACCGGGTTTCACCCCATCCGCCTCGGGCACCCGGGCGGCCATGGAGTGGTTGCGGCACGCGGCATGCGTGGGCGAGGACCCCGACCTGTTCTTCCCGGTGGGGTCCTCAGGGCCCGCACTGGAGGAGACCGCCGCCGCCAAGCGCGTCTGCCGTCGCTGCCCGGTGATCGGCGAGTGCCTGGACTGGGCGCTGCGCAGCGGGCAGACGGCGGGCGTCTGGGGCGGCACGGGTGAGCAGGAACGCGACGAGCTGCTCCGGACCGCGAAAGACCGCACGCCGAGTACACAGAGGACAAGGAGAAGCGCGCGATGACCGTGGTGCACGGCACGCTGACCGAACCCGCACGCCGGGTCACGGGGGACGCCCTGCAGGAGACCCTGGTGGATCTGCTGGGGTTGTCGCTCGTCGGAAAGCAGGCCCACTGGAACATCGTCGGACCGAGGTTCCGTTCGATCCACCTCCAGCTGGACGAGGTGGTGGCCACGGCACGCTCGTACGCCGACACGGTGGCCGAGCGGGCCGCCGCGCTGGGCGTCCCGCCGGACGGGCGGCCGGAGACCGTCGCGTCCGCCTTCGGTCTGCCGGGCGTGAAGGACGGCCGGCTGCGGGACACGGACGTCGTACGACTGATGGCGGAGTCGCTGCAGACGGCGATCGGACGGCTGCGCACCCGGATCGACGCCACGGAGAAGGCCGATCCGGTCACCCAGGACCTGCTGATCGGTCTCACCGCGGAGCTGGAGAAGCAGCGCTGGATGTTCGACGCCGAGAACTGGCCGCGGGAGGACTGAACCGGAGCGGCCGGGCCCGTCCCTCCGGGGACGGACAGGGCCCCGCCACCGAGGGCGGAGAGGAGTACGCCATGACCGACGCCCTGGAGATGGACGCGCTGTGGGCCGAGTTCCACCGCGTGGTGAACATGACGTCCCAGGAACTCGCGGCCTGGCTGCGGGTCCGGGACGCGGGCGAGGACACCGAGCCGCTGCCCGAGCGGGCGGGCCCGCCGACGGGGCGGCATGTCCTCGCGATCCTGCAGAAGCGGCGCACGGATCTGACCGACGACGACGTCGAGGTGATGCGCGAGGTCGTGGACACCGTGACGGACGGGCAGGACCTGGAGAACGAGCCCGAGGTGGTGGACGACGAGCGGCGCCACCGGTTGATGACGATCGGCCACGACCCGCTCAGGCCGGGGCGGTGAGACCCCGTGCCTCGCCAGGACAAGGCGGACCGTGTCGTCGCGGAACTGCTCGGCGAGCACGGTCACACGTATGCCGAGGAGGCCGGCATCCCGCTGAAGGACACCCCGCAGCCGCTCTATCGGCTGCTGCTGATGTCCCTGCTGCTCAGCGCCCGCATCCGCACCTCGATCGCCCTCGAGACGGTGCGGGCGCTGCAGGAGGCGGGTCTGCGGGATCCGCGGCGCATGGCCGGGGCCGACTGGCAGGAGCGCGTGGACGCGCTGGGGCGCGGCGGCTACCGGCGCTACGACGAGCGCACGGCGACCCAGCTCGGCGACGGCGCCGAGCTGTTGACGGAGCGTTGGGGTGGCGATCTGCGGCGGATGCGGAAGGAGGCGCACGGGGACGTTCCTGAGCTGCGCCGGTTGCTCCAGGAGATACCGGGGATGGGGCCGGCGGGGGCCGACATCTTTCTGCGGGAGGTGCAGCGGGTCTGGCCGGAGGTGGGGCCCTATCTGGACGCCAAGGCCCTGTCCGGGGCGGAGCGGCTCGGTCTGCCCAAGGACCCGCAGCGGCTGGTGCGGCTCGCCGGGGACACCGAACCGGCCGTGCTGTCGGCCGCGTTGGTGCGTGCGGCTCTGGACAAGAACGTGGCGCAGGAGGTCCTGGAACACGCGGCCTAGGGTCGTCGTCGACGCTGGGGCGACCGTTGGGTGAAGTCTTGCCCGAAGCGGCAGAAAGCGCATTCCCTCACAGCTTCGGCCGCTACGTTGGCCGCTGCGTTTTGGCATGCGCGCAACATCCCCCTCGTCACCCCAGGAGCCGTACCCCCATGCGCAGACTCCTCGCCACCCTCGCGGCGACGGCCGCCGTGTTCGGTGGACTCACCACCGCCGCACCCGCCGCTCAGGCGGCCGACTCGGGCACGTTCCGCGTGCTCAGCTACAACGTCGCGGGCCTCCCCGAAGGCCTCTCCAGCGCCCCGACGCCCCGTCAGTCGAGCACGACGACGATCGGCGGGCGGCTCGGCCCGTACGACATCGTCCATGTGCAGGAGGACTTCAACTACCACTCCTACCTGTACGCCTCCGACACACACCCCTACCGCACGCCCACCAGCGGCGGGGCCGGCATCGGCAGCGGCCTCAACACCCTGTCCGACCTGCCGTACGACACCGATGACTTCGAGCGCGTCCACTGGAACTCGTGCCAGTACGACTCGGGCGACTGCCTCACCCCCAAGGGCTTCACGTTCATGCGGGAGCGGCTCGCCGAGGGCGTGTACGTCGACTTCTACAACCTGCACACCAACGCGGGGACGAACGCCGGCGACCTGGCCTCGCGCGCGGACAACCTCAGCCAGCTGACGGACTTCATCCGCACCCACTCCGCGGGCGACGCCGTCGTGGTGATGGGCGACACCAACACCCGCTACACCCGCTCCGGTGACACCATCGCGGAGTTCGCCGCGGCCAACGGCCTCACCGACGCCTGGGTCCAGCTCATACGCGGCGGCACCCCGCCCGCCAAGGGCAGCGACGCGCTGGTCTGCGACGAGAACGCGGCCACGAACAGCTGCGAGGTCGTCGACAAGGTCCTCTACCGGGGCAGCACGCTCGTCTCACTGAACGCCACCTCGTACAACAACGAGCACGCGAAGTTCCTCACCGACGACGGGCTCATGCTCTCCGACCACGACCCGATCACCGCGACGTTCGGCTGGTCGCGCAACTCCGCCTTCCAGCTCAGTGACCAGTTCGGCGGGCCGCACGGGGACTACTTCGACGACATCGACAGCGTCCCGGCGGGCGCGCGCGCCACGAGCATCACCCTGCGCAGCGGCTCCCGCGTCGACCGCATCGGCCTGACACTGAGCAACGGCACCACGCTCGCCCACGGCGGCACCGGCGGCACGGCCTCGTCCCTCACCCTGGGCAGCGGCGAGTACGTGACGAGCGCGCAGCTGTGCGAGGGCCAGTACGACGGCCACACGAGGATCTTCTACGCCAAGTTCACGACCAATCTCGGAAACAGCCTGGCGGGCGGCACCACGACCTCCGACTGCGTGACACGCACGGCGCCCAGCGGCTGGCAGATCGCCGGATTCCACGGCCGCTCCGGCGACGAGGTCGACAAGACCGGCTTCATCTACACCCGGCGCTGACACGGCACGTCGTAGAGCAGAAGGGCCGCTGCAGGATCCGGCAGTGGCCCTTCCGTATGGCACATCCCAGGGCTCGGGTTAACCTTGCCGCCGTACCGGACACGGGGTGCCCCGCCAGGGGCTGAGATCACACCCGTCGAACCTGAACCAGTTCGTACTGGCGGAGGGATGTCTTTCATGCCTTTGGCGCATGTTCCCGGCGGGCTGCCCGCCGACAGCCGGCGAGCCGTCTTCGACGGCCGGATGCCCAGCGCTCCCGGCGATCTCCGGATCGAGGGGCACGGCATCGAACCGGTCCCCGAGACCCATCGCTACGGCGGCGCGGGCCGGCTGTTCACCGTGTGGTTCGCACCCAATCTGACCATGACCGGTGTGTTCACCGGCACCATAGGCATCGCGCTCGGCCTTGACTTCACCACCGCGCTCGCCGCCGTCGTCCTCGGCACACTGATCGGCGCGGTGCCCACCGCCTATCTGAGCACCTGGGGCAGTCGCACCGGCGCGGGGCAGCTCCCCCTCGCCCGGCTCGCGTTCGGGCGTGCGGTCGCGCTGCCCGGTGTGCTGCAGTGGCTGTCGTCGGTCGCCTGGGACGCCCTGATCGGGCTCTTCGGCGGGGACGCGCTGGCGCGGCTGTGCGGCTGGCCGTTCTGGCTGGGTGTCCTCGTCATCATGCTGGCGCAGGGGGCCCTGGGCGTCCTCGGCTACGAGGCCATCCACCGCCTCCAGATCGTCATGACCTTCGTGCTCGCGGCCGCCTTCACGCTGATCGCCCTGCGGATGTCCGGCAGCGTCCAGGTGGCCGCGACGGGCAGCGCACACGGCGCCGACCGGGCGGGCGCGTTCGTGCTGACCAGCACCATCGCCCTCAGTCTGGCCCTGTCCTGGGCCCCGTACGCCAGCGACTTCAGCCGCTATCTGCCGCGTGCCACGTCCCGCTCCCGGATGTTCTGGTGCACGCTGCTCGGGCTCGTGGTGTCCTACGTGGCCGTCCAGGCCCTCGGGCTGTGGGGCGCGTCCGCGCTGACCGACCAGACGGCCACAGGGGTGGACACGCTGCTGGGCGGCGGCACGGCGGGCGCCTTCGGACTGCTGGCCGTGGCGCTCGCGGCCCTGTGCAGCAACGCGATGAACGACTACAGCGGCTCCCTGGCGCTGCAGACCGTGGGCGTGCGCATACCGCGCCCGGCGGCGGCCGCGCTCGCCGTGCTGCTCGGCTTCCCACTGGTGCTGTGGATGCACGCGGCCGACACGACGGCCCGCTTCCAGAACGTCCTGCTGTTCGTGAGCTACTGGATCCCCGGGTTCGTGGCGATCGTGGTCGTGGACTGGCTCGCCCGGCGCGGCAGCCGCATCGATCTCGCCGCCGAGGCGGCCCGGCCCCGGCCGGCCTGGCTCCCGGTGCTGGCGTTCGCCGTCGCCTTCGCCGCGGCGGTGCCGTTCATGGACACCGGACTGTACGTGGGCCCAGTCGCCCACACACTGCACGGCGCCGACATCTCGTACTACGTGGCGTTCGTGGTGGCGCTCGCGGTGTACGCGCCGCTGCGCGCCCGGCAGGCCCGGGAGCACCGAGAGACCACCCAGACCCGAGAGGAGGGTCGCGCATGACCGCGCCGTCCCGTGTGCTCACGATCGCCGGATCCGACTCCGGCGGCGGTGCCGGGATCCAGGCCGACCTCAAGACGATGCTGGCGCTCGGCGCCCATGGCATGAGCGTGATCACCGCGGTCACGGCGCAGAACTCCGTCGGGGTGCAGGGCGCCTGGGAACTGCCCGCGGAGGCGGTCCGCGCGCAGTACCGCAGCGTCGTCGACGACATCGGCGTCCAGGCGGTCAAGACCGGCATGCTCGCCTCGCCCACGCTGGTCACGACGGTGGCCGATCTGCTCACCGATGAGGCGGCCCCGGTCGTCGTGGACCCGGTCAGCGTCTCCAAGCACGGGGACCGGCTGCTCGCCGACGACGCGCTGGACGCCGTACGCACCCGGCTGCTGCCGCTCGCCACGGTCACCACGCCCAATCTGGACGAGGTCGCGGAGCTGACCGGGCTGCGGGTGACCGACGAGCCGGGGATGCGCCGCGCGGCCGAGCACCTGCTGTCGTACGGGCCCCGATGGGTCCTGGTCAAGGGCGGGCATCTGCCCGGGGCGGCCGTGGACCTGCTGACGGACGGCCGAGAGGAGCACTGGCTGCGCGCCGAGCGCCACGACAACCGGCACACCCACGGCACGGGCTGCACGCTCGCCTCGGCCGTCGCGGTCGGGCTCGCCCAGGGCCTAACGGTGCCCGACGCGGTCCGCCGGGCCAAGGAGTACGTCACGGCGGCCATCGCGGCGGGGTTCGCACTGGGCGCCGGCATCGGGCCGGTGGACCACGGGTGGCGGCTGCGGGAGCAGGGAGGACGGTGACGGCGGTGGCGCGCGGATACCCGCGGGCACCTTCCGCCGAGTCACGCTGACCGGCCTGCCGCGCCGAAGCCGACCCACCGCACTGGCGCCCCGGAGCCGACCCACCGGCCTCGCGTGGCCGCGCCCGGCCGTCCGGCCCGGCGTGCCGCAGCCGGCCGTCGAGCCTGGTGTGATGGACCGTGAACGGCCTGGTGTGATGGAAGGGCAGCACCGGCCCGCTCAAGGCCCCGCCCCCGCTCAAGGTAAGGACCGCACCCTGAACACCCCGCTCGCCGAGGCCCTCTCCGTCCTTCTGCTCATCGCAGTGCTGGCCGGCGCGGTGATCCGTCCCTTCGGGCTGCCGGAGGCGGTCGTGGCGGTTCCCGCCGCCGGGATCGTGGTGGCGACCGGCGCACTCTCGCTGGACCACGCGCGGGCCGAGGCCGAGCGCCTGGGGCCGGTGGTCGGGTTTCTGGCCGCCGTTCTGGTGGTGGCGCACTTCTGCGACGCGGAGGGGCTGTTCCGGGCCTGCGGCGCATGGATGGCGCGCTGGGCGGCGGGCCGTCCCGGCCGGCTGCTGACGGCCGTCTTCGCGCTCGCCTCGGTGATCACCGCCGTGCTCAGCCTGGACGCCACGATCGTGCTGCTCACCCCCGTGGTGTTCGCGACGGCGGCCCGGATGGGCGCGCGCCCGAAGCCGCATCTGTACGCCTGCACTCATCTGTCGAACACGGCCTCGCTGCTGCTGCCCGTCTCCAACCTCACCAATCTGCTCGCGTTCGGCGCGGCCGGGCTGAGCTTCACCCGCTTCGCCGCCCTGATGGCCCTGCCGTGGCTGGTGGCCATCGCGGCGGAGTACGTCGTCTTCCGGCGCTTCTTCCGCCGTGACCTCGCGGCCGCTGCCACGGCCGAGGAGCCCGGCGAACCGCCGCACCTGCCGCTGTTCGCGCTGGTGACCGTCGCCTGCACGCTCGCCGGGTTCGTGGTCGCCTCGGCGGTCGGCATCGACCCGGCGTGGTCGGCGCTGGGCGGAGCGCTGGTCCTCGCCGGCCGGGCGCTCGTCCGGCGCCGGGCCACCCCGCTCACGGTGGCGCGGGCGGCGGCGCCGTCCTTCCTGGCGTTCGTGCTGGCCCTGGGCATCGTGGTGCGCGCGGTCGTCGACAACGGCCTCTCGGACGCCCTCGGCCGGCTGATCCCGGGCGGCACCGGACTGCCCGCCCTGCTGGGGATCGCGGCGCTGGCGGCCCTGCTGGCCAACGTGATCAACAACCTGCCTGCGGTCCTGGTCCTGCTGCCGCTGGCCGTCCCGTCCGGGCCCGGCGCGGTGCTCGCCGTGCTGCTCGGCGTGAACATCGGCCCCAATCTCACCTACGCCGGGTCGCTGGCCACGCTGCTGTGGCGGCGCATCGTCCATCAGCACAGCCATGGCGTGGACCTCAGGGAGTTCACCCGGCTCGCGGCGATCACGGTGCCGACCGCCCTGGCGGCGGCGGTGGTCGCGCTGTGGGCCTCCCTCCATGTCGTCGGGACGTGAGCACCGCATTCGCCCCGCGGCCGACGCGGCCTTCCTCCAGATCCCGCCCCTGCGGTGAGCAACCGGTGCCCCCTCGTCCGTACTTGACCGGTACAGCGGCACAAGCCGTACGGAGCGACATCCGCCGCACCCGCCGGACACGCGGGCCGGGGCGGATCCGGACCCAAGGAGCACAGCATGCAGGCGACCGCCCAGATCGGCGTCACCGGACTCGCGGTGATGGGCCGCAACCTGGCCCGGAACTTCGCCCGGCACGGGTACACCGTCGCCGTGCACAACCGCACCCCGACCAGAACCAAGGCACTGGTCGAGGAGTTCGGGCACGAGGGCGCGTTCGTGGCCGCCGCGACGGCCGAGGACTTCGTGGCGGCGCTGGAGCGCCCCCGCCGCCTCATGATCATGGTGCAGGCGGGCGCGGCCACCGACGCGGTGATCGAGGAGTTCGCCCCGCTCCTGGAGCCCGGTGACATGATCATCGACGGTGGCAACGCGCACTTCGCGGACACCCGGCGCCGTGAGCGGTCCCTGCGCGACCGCGGTGTCCACTTCGTCGGCGCGGGTGTCTCCGGCGGCGAGGAGGGCGCGCTCAACGGGCCGAGCGTCATGCCCGGCGGGTCACCGGAGTCGTACGCCGCGCTCGGTCCGATGTTCGAGAAGATCAGCGCGAAGGTCGACGGCGAGCCGTGCACGACGCATGTCGGCACGGACGGCGCCGGACACTTCGTGAAGATGGTGCACAACGGGATCGAGTACGCCGACATGCAGCTCATCGGGGAGGCCTACGACCTGCTGCGCCAGGTCGCCGGATTCTCTCCCGCGGAGATCGCCGAGATCTTCCGAGAGTGGAACAAGGGGCGCCTGGACTCCTATCTGATCGAGATCACGGCCGAGGTGCTGTCCCACGTGGACGCGACGACCGGCAAGCCGTTCGTGGACGTGGTCGCCGACGCCGCCGGGCAGAAGGGCACCGGGCGCTGGACCGTGCAGACCGCGCTGGAGCTGGGCTCCCCGGTGACCGCCATCGCCCAGGCCACCTTCGCCCGCGCCGCCTCCGGCCAGTCCGCGCTGCGGGACGCCTACCGCGGACTGCCCGGCGGCTCCGGCTCGGACCTCACCCCGTACGAGGCCGAGCGCTTCACCGCGCAGGTGGAGCAGGCCCTGTACGCGTCGAAGCTGATCGCCTACGACCAGGGCTGGAAGATGATCCTGGACGCCGCACAGGAGTTCGGCTGGACCATCGACCTCGGCGCGGTCGCCAGGATCTGGCGCGGGGGCTGCATCATCCGGGCCGCCTTCCTGGACCGTATCCGCGCCGCCTACGCCGCGGACCCGGGCCTGGTCAGTCTGCTGTCCGACGAGGGCTTCGCGGCGGAGATCACGGACGCGCAGGTGCCGTGGCGCGAGGTGATCGCCGTCGCGGCCCGTCGGGGCGTGCCCGTGCCGGCGTTCTCGGCGGCGCTGTCGTACTACGACTCCCTGCGCGCCGAGCGCCTGCCGGCCGCGCTCACCCAGGGGCAGCGCGACTACTTCGGCGCCCACACCTACCGGCGTGTCGACCGCGAGGGCAGCTTCCACACGCTGTGGGGCACGACCGACCGCGCCGAGACCCGGTCCTGACCCGGACCCCGCGCGACGGCTCGCCCCGACCCGCAGGCCCGGCCCCCGCCCGGGCCTGCGGTCGCCGTCAGGGCACCACTGTTCCCTCCGCGATGTGCGGCATCCCCTCGCCCGACGCGTTCCAGCTGCACATGTACACCTGGTAGTGGTGGCCAGGGGTCAGGCCGGTGATGCGGCGCAGCGGGCTCACCGTCGGGGCGTAGCCGTAGACCTTGGCGAAGACGAACGGGGTGTCCGTGTCGTAGACGTAGACGGCGTAGCGGGTGAGGGAGTCGTCGTGGACCGGGGTCCAGCTGACGTCGATTCCCCCCGGCTCCGCGGCGTGGGCGGTCACCTCGTCCGGCGGCTTGGGCGTGGTCGGGTGGGCGATGCCCGAAACCGGCTGCGACCAGGCCGACTTCAGGTCGTCGGCGTCGCCCGCGACCTCGCGCACCCGCACCTCGTAGCGGTGGCCGTCGACCGGCTGGAAGCTGAACTGCCAGGGCAGATCCCACCGGTTGAACTGGGCCGACGGGACGGCGTCCTCCCAGGGTTTCTCCGCGCCGTCGACCACCTCCCGCCACTGCACGTCGTAACTGTGCGCGCCGACGATCTTGTCCCAGGTCACGGTGACACCCTGCTGGCTGCCGTCGAACACCAGGTTGGTGGGTGCGGTCACCTGCCGGTCGGGAACGCTCGCCGGGGCCTGGGGCGCCGCCGTGCCGATGCCGAACGCGTCGTGCAGGGCGGTGCCGAAGGCGGCCGCGAGGCGGTACTCGCCCAGTGGGTTGGGGTGGAGGCCGTCGTAGGCGGTGGCACAGGTCTTGGAGGACGGGTCGCAGCCCATCGCCTTGTCGATGTCGGCGATCACGACCGGTGAGTCCGGGGTGGACCAGTCGGGTGCCGCCTGGGCGAGGGCGGCGTCGTAGTCCCTTGTGCGCTGCGGGAGTTGCGGGTTGGCGTCGCCGAGTGTGGTGCGCTGCGGGACGTTGGCCAGCACGATCTTCACATGCGGGTTGGCGTTGCGGGCGTTGTCCACGAACTTCTTCATGGTGTCGACCAGGCCGGCACCGGCGCCCTGCCAGCCGATGTCGTTGAAGCCGAGCTCGACCAGGAGCACGTCGGGCAGATGCCCCTGGGCGCCCTGGGCGGCCATGACCAGCTCGATGGTGCCCACGTCCTGCCCCAGGGCGCGGCCCCACATCGCGTAGTGGCCCGAATCGCCCTGGACGAAGCCCGGGGCGTCGCTCTGGGCGTAGGCGCCGGTGAACTGCGACGGGTCGGGCTGCGCCGGTGGCGGGTCAGCGGCGTCCTCCACCAGCGGCGGCGGCTCCGGCGGGTGCGCCGCGTTCTGCTTCTCGGTCCCGGTCAGCGGTCCGACGAAACGGGCCTGCCAGTTCTGGTCCTGGGCCCACTCCCACAGCCGGTACCGCCATGTGCTGTCGCCCTCGTACCCGTTGCTGATCGAGTCGCCGACGACCATCACGTTGCACGTCGTGCCGTCCGCCGCGCCGCACTGCTCGCTGGAGGTGGAGACGTCCGACTTCCTCAGCCCTGTCTCGAAGTTGCAGACGTCGTTGTACGGTTCCGGCCGTCCCGGCGAGTAGCCGCCCTGGTAGTTGTAGACCTGGATGAGGTACGGCCGTCTGTCACCGCTGTGGAGGAACCACGCGATGAGCCTGTCGGTATGGTTCACGTGGTAGCTGGGCTCATTGGGACCGCTGTCATCGGGTTCGATCGAATACTGGTACCCGTGGGCGTTGGGATCCACCTTGGAGTCCCGCTTCCCGAACCAGGGCTCACCTCCGATGTACGCCCAGCCGCCCAGCAGATAGCTCCAGCTGTCCTCCCCCGCCTCGTCGTAGTGCCGCCACCTGAAGCCTTCTTCGATGTCCTGCTCGTCGAACGGGACGCAGGCCAGCGCGGCTTTGTTGTGCAGGTGCACCTGACTCCTGCAGGTACCGCCCCACCACCACGCGTTCCAGTACAGCGTCTCGTGGGCGAGGTCACCCGCGTCGATCTCCCAGATGCACTTGACCTTGCCGCGGTTCTCCAGCTCGGGCAGCTCGCGGGTCTCCCAGGTGTTGCCCTTGCGTACGCACTTGCCCTTGATCACCCACGCCTGATCGGAGGTCTGCCGGGCGTATTCGGCCGAGGCGAAGCGCCAGATCTCCTTGGCGTTGTTGTCCGGGGTGTCGAACGGCGGCATTTTGAGACCCGCGTCGGCGAGGCGCATCTCCAGCGTCTTCTGGCCACGCAGCTTCGCGTACTTCTCGGTCAGCGGTTTGACACTGTCGGCCTCGCTCTGGCACGAGCCCATCCGCCCGGTCCAGAACAGGTTGCTGCCCGGCGCGCTCACCAGCGCCGCCCGCACCTGGTCCTGCGTGGGGATGCCGTCCGCGCTCGCGTGGGGGGCCAGAGCGGTCTGCCCGAGACCGAGCAGGGCGCCGACCAGCATGAGAGTCAGCCATCTTCGCCATTCGAGCCGCGGGCGGCTGTCTCGCCGCCGGGGATGCACGGTCAGCACCCGAAGCACCCCGCTCCCGGCCGGCTGGGCACGAACGCACGCTGAAGCACCGCCGTCCGTAAGGGGCGTGTGGCCCGCCCTGACGCGCCTGAGAACGCGTCTGGGGTGGTGAATGCAGTCAAGGCAACTCCTCGGTGTGGGTGACCGCAAGGGGGGTAGAGACGACGCGCATTATTGCCGCCCCGCCGGCCCCGTGCCGGGCAATGACGGAGTGCTTGTCGCGGCGTGGGACCGCGCCTGCAGTGTTCAAGTGCCGTTGGTAATGGGGACCCTGGACGTTCAGGAGACGATGCGGGATCCCTCGGCGCAGAGGATATGGGCCTTTCGCACTTGACACACGAAAGGCCATACGTCAGAGAATGCCGCGAAAACGCCGGTTTTCCACTGCGCCCCACAGCCGGTCTGATTCGTCGTCGTGCCCTGCAGAATGACCTTTATGCCCGGGGAGCCCGGGGTGCGGAACCGCGATTTCCGGCCAGTGCGACGGGGAAGTCCAAAACCCCTCGCACCCAGCGAGAGGCTACCGATCCCTCAATGCGTCCAGCCGACCATTAATGGCGCTTTTCATTCATGGGCACTCATCACTTCGCTTTCAGGAGGGGGTGCCGGTCAGACACCGACCGGCGTCGACATGCCGTGCGGCCGGGCCACGCTTAGGCTGACGAGGGCCGCCGCCAAATGTGCGCGTCGTCAACCGTGAGGCCGGATCATGAACACAGAGTTCGACGTGGTGGTCCTGGGCGCGGGCCCGGGTGGGTATGTGGCAGCCATTCGATGCGCCCAACTGGGACTGCGAACCGCCATCGTCGAAGCACGGTTCTGGGGCGGGATCTGCCTGAACATCGGCTGCATCCCGGCGAAGTCTCTGCTCAGAAACGCGGAAGTGGCCCATCTCGTGGTGCAGGAGCGGGACACGTTCGGCGTGCGGGTCGACGGTTCGGTGAGTCTCGACTACGGGGCGGCGTTTCTCAGGAGCAGAAAGGTGGCCGACGGCCGCGCGAAAGGCGTCACCTATCTGATGCGCAAGAACGGCATCGCGCAGTACGAGGGGCAGGGCGTCTTCGTCGACCCCCACACCCTGAACGTCCGCATGCCCGACGGGGACACCACCCTCGCCTTCGCCCACTGCATCATCGCCACCGGTTCCACCGTGAAGCTGCTCCCGGGAACCCGCCTCGGCAGGCGCATCGTGACGTACGAGGAGCAGATCCTCTCCGACCACATACCCGCGAGCATCGTCATCGCCGGGGCGGGCGCCATCGGCGTGGAGTTCGCCTACCTGCTGCGGGCCTACGGCGTCGACGTCACCCTGGTCGAGTTCTTCGACCGCGTCGCCCCCCTGGAGGACGAGGAGGTCTCCGCGGAGCTGGCCCGGCAGTTCCGTCGGCAGGGGATCAAGCTGATGACGTCCACCCGCGTGGAGTCGATGGAGGAGACCGCGAACGGCGTCCGCGTCGTCGTCTCGCAGGACGGTCGGCAGCAGATCCTGGAGGCGGACAAGGTGCTCCAGGCACTGGGCTTCCAGCCGCGCACGACCGGGTACGGGCTCGGGCAGGCCGGGGTCCGGCTGACGGACCGCGGCGCCATCGACGTCGACGCCCGGTGCCGTACCGGGCAGCCGCACATCTTCGCCATCGGTGACGTCACGGCGAAACTGATGCTCGCGCACGCCGCCGAGGCGATGGGGGTCGTCGCCGCGGAGACCATCGCCGGGGTGGAGACGATGGAACTCGACTACCGCATGATCCCCCGGGCCACGTTCTGCCGACCCCAGATCGCCAGTTTCGGCTGGACCGAGACCGAGGCCCGGGACGCGGGGTTCGACGTCCAGGTCGCGAAGTTCCCGTTCACCGCGAACGCGAAGGCGCACGGTTTCGGTGAGACGGCCGGCTTCGTGAAGCTCCTCAGCGACGCACGCCACGGCGAACTTCTGGGCGGCCATCTGATCGGCCCGGACGTCACCGAGCTTCTCCCGGAACTGACCCTGGCGCAGAAGTGGGATCTGACGGTGACCGAGCTGGTGAGGAACGTGCACGCGCACCCCACGCTGAGCGAGGCGGTCCAGGACGCCCTGCACGGGCTGGCCGGGCACATGATCAATCTGTGAGCGAAGGCCATCGGCGGACTTATGGCCAGGGCCGGCGCGGACAGCCGGATCCAGCTCGGCCGGCCGCTCACAACGGCTGGGCCCGAACGATCCGGTAGCCGAAGGGGCCGAGCCGGGCGCCCGAGGATGTCCCGGTCGGCCGATGAGCCGCCGACCGGGACTGTCGGGTCAGGCGAGATCGAACCGATCGAGGTTCATCACCTTGTTCCACGCGGCCACGAAGTCACGCACGAACTTCTCTCCCGCGTCCTGAGAGGCGTAGACCTCTGAGACAGCTCGGAGCTGGGAGTGTGAACCGAAGACGAGATCGACGGCGGTGGCGGTCCACCTGACCTCGCCCGTGGCGCGAGCCCGGCCGTCGAACACGTTGTCAGCAGAGGCTGACGCCTTCCACTCCGTGCCCATGTCGAGCAGGTTGACGAAGAAGTCGTTGGTCAGTGTCTCCGGACGCTGGGTGAGGACGCCGTGGGGGGATCGCCGGAAGCCTGTGTTCAGGGCCCGCATGCCGCCGATCAGAACCGTCATCTCGGGAACGGTCAGTGTCAGCAGGTTGGCGCGGTCCAGCAGGAGAGTCTCCGGCGACAGTTTCTCTCCCGCCCGGACGTAATTCCGGAACCCGTCCGCCCTGGGTTCGAGCACGGCGAACGACTCCACGTCGGTCTGCTCCTGCGAGGCGTCCGTGCGCCCCGGTGCGAAGGGGACCGTGATGTCGTGCCCGGCGTTCTTCGCGGCTTGCTCGACAGCCGCGCACCCGCCCAGGACGATCAAGTCAGCGAGCGAGACCTTCTTCCCGCCGACCTGCGAACCGTTGAAGTCCTGCCGGATCTCCTCGAGGGTCCGCACGACCTCGGTCACCGCGGGCAGGTCGTTGACCTCCCAGCCCCGTTGCGGCTCGAGCCGAATCCGTGCCCCATTGGCCCCGCCGCGCCTGTCGGTGCCGCGGAAGCTCGCCGCCGAGGCCCAGGCGGTGGTGACCAGCTGGGAGACGGACAGTCCCGAGGCGAGGATCCTGGCCTTTATGGCGACGATGTCCTCGTCCGCCACCAGTTCGTGATCGACCTCAGGGACGGGGTCCTGCCACAGCTGGGGCTCGGGAACCCACGGGCCGAGGTAACGCGATCGGGGTCCCATGTCGCGGTGCAGCAGCTTGTACCACGCCTTGCTGAACGCCACCGCGAGCTCGTCCGGGTTCTCGTGGAAGCGCTTAGCGATGGGCGCATAGACCGGATCGACCTTCAGCGCGAGGTCCGTCGTCAGCATCATGGGAGCGTGCCTCTTCGACGGATCATGAGCATCAGGCACGGTGTTCCTGGCCGCCGGATCCGTGGGAGTCCACTGCTTCGCACCGGCAGGGCTGGTCGTCAGCTCCCAGTCGTACCCGAACAAGTTGTCCAGGTACCCGTTGTCCCACTTCGTCGGCTCGTTGGTCCACGCGCCCTCAAGCCCACTGGTGAGCGCGTCGGCACCCTTGCCGCTGCCGTACGTGTTCCTCCAGCCGAGGCCTTGCTGCTCCAAGGGGCTGGCCTCGGGCTCCGGGCCGACGTACTGGGCGTCGACCGCGCCATGACACTTGCCGAACGTATGGCCGCCTACGATGAGCGCAAGCGTCTCCTCGTCGTTCATCGCCATACGCCCGAATGTCTCGCGAATGTCCCTCGCGGCAGCCATCGGATCCGGGTTGCCGTTGGGCCCCTCCGGATTGACGTAGATCAGTCCCATCTGCACGGCACCGAAAGGACCGGCGAGTTCCCTGTCGCCGCTGTAACGCTCGTCTCCGAGCCATGTGTCCTCGGGCCCCCAGAAGATTTCCTCGGGTTCCCAGATGTCCTCTCGCCCGAATCCGAACCCGAAGGTTTTGAATCCCATCGATTCCATGGCGCAGTTGCCGGTGAAGATGAGAAGGTCGGCCCAGGAGATTTTGCGGCCGTACTTCTGCTTGACCGGCCAGAGCAAACGGCGCGCCTTGTCGAGGCTCGCGTTGTCCGGCCAACTGTTGAGGGGGGCAAATCGCTGAGCGCCCGTGCCGCCGCCGCCCCGGCCGTCGGCGACGCGGTACGTTCCCGCAGCATGCCAACTCATCCGGATGAAGAGCGGCCCGTAGTGGCCGTAGTCGGCAGGCCACCAGTCCTGCGACTCCGTCATCACCCTGAAGACATCCTGTCTCAGCGCGTCGAGGTCGAGGGTGGCGAATTCCTCGGCGTAGTCGAAGTCCTCGCCCATCGGATTGGACCGGGGACAGTGCTGATGGAGAACCTGAAGGTCCAGCTGATTCGGCCACCAGTCCCGGTTCGTCTTGGGTCGGGTCGGCGTGGCGGCTGGGGAGGGGATTACCGGGTTCTCGCTTTCACTGCCGGACACGTCCGTCCTTCTTTCTGTCTCGGTGTTTCCTTCTGCCGACCGCTTGCTCTTGACGTTGGTTGCTCTGCTGGTGTCACACACTGCGACCCCGCACCCGTGGCGCGCCATGGCGCCCGCCGGCTGGGAACGCCTGCCCAGACCCGCGGCGTGAGGACGGGGCCGGCGGCCAGCGAGAACCCTTCCTCACGCACGACGCCGATGATCGAGCCTGTGTCGGCGTCCGTATGGTCGCGCACCACAGAGCGCACCGCTGGGAGAACACGCAGTGCACCCGCCTGAAGTCGTTCGGGCGTACGGAGTGTCTGCACCAGCTCTGAGCGGGCACGACGGCCGTGGTCTCCGGTGGAGCAGTCCGGGTGCATACGCTCGTACCTCTGCTCTACCTGTTCGCAGCCCGCTCTGCCGGGACACCCGTCCCTGTCCGAGCGTCTGCGCGAGCTGCTCCCGGGCCTGCCGAATCCGGCAAACCTGCTGGTCACCGTCGGAGTCGGCCGCGGTGGCCGTTCGTGCGTCTGCCGGGGAAGCTGGGTGTACGGGAGCGGCCGAGCGGACCGGGGTGATCGCCGATGGCGGACGAGAGTGTGGACTATCCGGGCCTCATCATCCCGGTCGGGCACGTCGAGCCGGTGCCGCGGCGCATCCGCGCGCAGGTCGGCGGCCGGTGGGTGCTCGACACCCGGCGCGCGCTGTACGTGTGGGAGTGGCCCGGCTATCCGCAGTACAGCATTCCGCTGCGGGATCTGGTCGAGGGCGTCCTCGCCGACGACGGCCGCGCCGGCCGGCTGAGCCCCGGCCCCGCGCGGCGGCACTCGCTGCGGGTCGGCTCCGAGGTCCGCGAGGGTGCGGCGTGGGTCTGGGACGAGGGAGCCCCGCAGGCGCTGATCGGCACCGCCCGATTCCGGTGGGACGCGATCGACGCCTGGTTCGAGGAGGAAGAGCAGGTCTTCGTGCACCCGAGGAGCCCGTACACACGGGTGGACGCGCTGCGCTCGTCCAGCAGCGTGCGCGTCGAGGTGGACGGCACCGTCCTGGCGGACGCGCCGTCCTCGGTGAAGCTCTTCGAGACCGGCCTGCCGACTCGCTACTACCTGGAGCGCGCCTATGTCGACTGGACCCGGCTGCGCCCCTCGGACACGGTGACGGCGTGCCCGTACAAGGGGAGGACCAGCGGGTACTGGTCCTTCGTGAGCGGGGCCGCCGCCCATGACGACCTCGTCTGGGCGTACGACTTCCCGACGGTGTCCTGCGCCGCCATCGCGGGGAAGGTCGCCTTTTACAACGAGCACGTCGACCTGTACGTGGACGGAGTCCTGCTCCCGCGGCCCACCGCCCTCTCGCGGGACCAGTGGGACAAGCAGCAGCGGGCGGCGCGTTCCTGAGCCGCTTGCCGGAGCCCATAGGGTGGACGCATGCCCGTGGTGAAAGTCGTGCAGCTGTTGGTGTCGCCGGTGCACCGGTACCTGGGGCGGCCGTCCGAGGGGCCCTCGGCCGCGGCCGTGGAGGAGCTGGTCCAGAGCGTCGAGGTGCGGCGGAACCTGGGTGTCGCAGGCGACCGCTACTACGCGCGCCCGGCGCATCGCGACGCCGCCGTCACGCTCATGTCGGCCGAGAACCTGCCGCTGGACATCAATCCGGCGGCCGATCTCCGGCTCACCCGCCGGAACGTCCTGCTCCGCGGCATCGACATCGACGCGTACGTGGGCTCGACGGTGTCGCTGGACACCGGCGCCGGCCCCGTCCTGCTGGCCGTACGCCGCCTGGCCCGGCCCTGCGCGTGGATGGACGCCGTCATCGGTCCGGGCGCGCAGCGCGCCCTGCGGGGCAAGGGCGGCGTGCGGTGCACGCCGCTGACGGACGGCGTACTCACCATGGGAGAGGCGGAGTTCGCGGTCGTGGAGGAGGAGCGGAGCGCGTCGTAGCGGACGCGCGCCGAGGGCGGCCGGGAACCGGATCAAGAGCTGGGGCGCCGTCGTTCCGTGCGACCACTCCGCGACCCTCATACGCAGAGTCCGCCGGAGGTCGGACGATTCCGGGGCCGCCGGTGTGCGGTGTCGGACCGTGGCCCCCGGCGGCCGCGGGGAGTGATGGGAGGCACCGCCCGGCCGGAAAAAACGACTCAGCGGGTCTGCCGAATCCGGCAGACCCGCTGGTCACACGTGTCGGGACGACAGGATTTGAACCTGCGACCCCTTGACCCCCAGTCAAGTGCGCTACCAAGCTGCGCCACGTCCCGTTGCCCGTCTGACCTGGGGTTTCCCCGGGCCGAACGTGCACAGAAACAATACCGCACTCGGGACGATGGTCGCGCACCCGTTGTCCGCCGTCCCCCGTCCTGTCACTCTCCGGCGGGCAGGCCCAGCTCCGGGTGGTGCTCCAGAAGCCGGGGCGAGGCCGCCTGGCGCCAGGAGTCGGCGAGGATGTCCCGCAGCTCGGCATCGTCCTCCAGGGCGGCGAGACGTACCCGGATCCAGGCGAACTGCGCCTCGTGCCCGGCGACCCAGAACTTCCCGGGCTCGGCGAGCACCAGCTCGTCCCGCTCCTCCTTGGGGCAGCGCACCGCCATGGAGGTCTCGTCCTCGGGCAGCGTGGCGAACATCTTCCCCGCGACCCGGAACGTGGGCATGCTCCAGGCGGTCTTCTCGGCCGTCTCGGGCAGCGACAGGGCGATACGGCGTACGTCTTCGGCATCCGGCATGTCTGGCACCGTAGCCAATGCCACTGACAGCGGGCCCG
This sequence comes from Streptomyces sp. NPDC001222, assembly GCF_042896945.1. Taxonomy (NCBI): domain Bacteria; kingdom Bacillati; phylum Actinomycetota; class Actinomycetes; order Kitasatosporales; family Streptomycetaceae; genus Streptomyces; species Streptomyces sp. NPDC001222. Next base: position 15,416 of record NZ_JBIAXT010000052.1, on the reverse strand, counting down.
TGCTCAGGGGAGGATGCCGGCGGCCCGCTCGACCCGCTTGTAGAAGATCGTGGTCGGGCTCAGCGCTCCGGCCGGTGTCGCCGCGTAGTCCGGAATCATCCCGGCGCGCGTCCAGCCCGCGGTGCGGTACAGGGCCTCGGCCGGGCTGCCGGTCTCCGTGTCCAGATGGAGCAGGGTGATCCCGGCCTCGGCGGCGGCCCGCTCCGCGGTGGCCAGCAGCGCACGCCCCAGGCCCCGGCCGCGCGCCTCCCGGTGCACCATGAGCTTGACCAGTTCGGCACGGTGGCGGCTGTTCGGCTTGTCCGGGAAGACGAGGCTCACGGTGCCCGCCACCCGCTCCCCCGCCGTCGCCGCCCACACCGCGAGACCTCCCGCGTCGACCGCGGCCGCCCGCCCCTTCCACCAGGTGAGGGCCTCCGCCCGGTCGAGCGGGGCGAGGAATCCCACGGAGGCACCGCCCTCGACGGTGTCGGTCAGCAACTCGGCCAGTTCCCCGGCGCGGGCGAGCAGGTCCCCGGCGGCGAGCCGGACGATCGGGGTCATGGGAGCACCACCACGAGCGCGTAGCGCACCTCGCCGGGGCCCGGGCAGCGGAACCGCGTCGGACCCCACACCCGCAGCCGCAGGCAGTCACCGGCGGCGAGCCGGTGCTCCACGTCCTGGGCGGTGACCTCCAGCGTCCCGTCGAGGACCCAGATGTGCTGTTCGAGTCCGGGCACGGGCGGCCGGTCGTAGGCGATGTCCGCCCCTGCCGCGAGCCGCCCCTCGACGAGTTCGCCGCGCAGGCCCGGGTGCGGAGGCGACACGGACCGTCGTACGAAGCCGGCGGCCGCGTCCTGCCATCGGGCCTGGTCGGCGGCGCGCACCACCTGGGCGGGCTCGCTCTCGACCTCGCTCAGCAGCTGGGACATGGTGCGGCCGTAGACACCGCACAGCCGGTTCAGCATCGAGGCGGTGGGACTGATCTCGGCGCGTTCCGCCCGGGACAGGGTGGACCGGCTGACTCCGCTGCGGTCCGCCAGCTCGCCCAGCGACCAGCCGTGCTCCGCCCGCAGCTCGGCGAGGCGCGCGGCGAGCCGGGCGTCGACGGGATCCATGACGTCACTTGCCATGGCGGGAGCATATCCCGTATCCGGGATGGCGTGCCAGATATGGGATGAGCTCGACCGGCCGTGACGCGCTGTCCCGGTCCGGCCCGTCAGTTCACCGTCGCGGCCTCCGCCAGTGTGTCCAGCACCGGGCGGATCAGCGGGTGCGCCTCCGCCCCGCGGCGCACCGCCGCGAAGACCCGGCGGGTGGGGGCGACCCCGTCGACCGGGCGGACGACCACGCCCGTCAGGTCCATTCCGCGCAGGGCGGAGCGGGGAACGAGGGCCACGCCCGCGTCGGCCGAGGCCAGCGCCACGACCGCGCGGAAGTCGTCCGAGGAGTGCTCCAGGCGGGGCTGGAACCCGGCGTGCTCACAGGCCAGCACGACGACGTCGTGGCAGGGATTACCCGGGTAGGGGCCGATCCACGGGTCCTTGGCCAGCTCGGCCAGCGGCACCTCGGTCGCGCCGGCCAGCCGATGGGTGACCGGCACGACCGCGTCGAAGGGTTCGGCGTAGAGCGGGACGGGCGTGAGCCGGGGGTCGTCCGCGTCGGGCGCGCCCCGGTACTCCACTGCGACGGCGACGTCGACCTGCCGGTCCAGGACCATGGGCAGGCTCGCGTCGCCCTCGGCGTCCTGGACCCGGACCCGGATGCCGGGCGCGGTGCGGGCGAGCCGCGCCAGCGCGGGGGCCACCACCAGGCCGATGCCGGTGGCGAAGGAGGCGAGGGTCACCGTGCCCGCCGAGCCGGCGCCGTAGGCGGCCAGCTCGGCTTCGGCCCGCTCCAGCTGGGCGAGGACGGCGTTGGTGTGGCCGAGCAGGATCTCACCGGCCGGGGTCAGCCGTACCCCCTTGGCGCCCCGCTCGACCAGCCGGTGACCGGTCTCCTGTTCCAGTGCGGCGAGCTGCTGGGACACGGCGGAGGGGGTGAGATAGAGCGCGGCGGCGGCGGCCGTCACCGTGCGGTGGTCGGCCACCGCACGGAGGATGTGCAGCCGCCGCGCTTCGATCATGCAGACGATTATCGCAAGAAGCGCGGGCTGCTCAGCCCTCCAGCTCCGCCCGGGCGGACACGAACGCGTCGACGGCGCGGTTGACGTCGTCCGTGGAGTGCGCGGCCGACAGTTGCACCCGGATACGGGCCTGGCCCTGCGGGACCACCGGGTAGGAGAAGCCGATGACGTACACGCCGCGCTCCAGCAGCAGCTCGGCCATGCGTCCGGCCTTCGAAGCGTCGCCGATCATCACCGGGGCGATCGCGTGGTCGCCCGGCAGGATGTCGAAGCCCTCCTCGGTCATCCGGCGGCGGAAGAGCGCCGTGTTCCCGGCCAGCTTCTCGCGCAGGTCGCCCGCCGACTCCAGCAGGTCGAGCACCTTGAGCGAGGCCGCCGCGATCACCGGGGCGAGCGTGTTGGAGAAGAGATACGGCCGGGAGCGCTGGCGCAGCAGGGCGACGATCTCGGCGCGGGCGGCGACATAGCCGCCGGAGGCGCCGCCGAGCGCCTTGCCGAGGGTGCCGGTGATGATGTCGACGCGGTCCATGACCCCGTGCAGTTCGGGGGTGCCGCGGCCGCCCGGGCCGACGAAGCCGACGGCGTGCGAGTCGTCGACCATGACCATGGCGTCGTAGCGGTCGGCGAGGTCGCAGATCTCCCGCAGCGGGGCCACATAGCCGTCCATGGAGAACACTCCGTCGGTGACGACCAGCTTGCGGCGGGCACCGCCCTCCGAGGCCTCCTTGAGCTGCCGCTCCAGATCGGCCATGTCCCGGTTGGCGTACCGGAAGCGGCGCGCCTTGGACAGGCGGATGCCGTCGATGATCGAGGCGTGGTTGAGGGCGTCGGAGATCACCGCGTCCTCCGGGCCGAGGAGCGTCTCGAAGACACCGCCGTTGGCGTCGAAGCAGGAGGAGTACAGGATCGTGTCCTCCTGGCCGAGGAACGCGGACAGCCGCGCCTCCAGCTCCTTGTGCACCTCCTGCGTACCGCAGATGAACCGCACGGACGCCATGCCGTAGCCCCAGCGGTCCAGCGCCGTGTGGGCGGCGGCGATGACCTCGGGGTGGTCGGCGAGGCCGAGGTAGTTGTTGGCGCAGAAGTTGAGCACCTCGCCGGGGCGGCCGCCCGCGGTGACGTTCACGGTCGCGGACTGCGGGGTGCCGATCACACGCTCGGGCTTGTGCAGACCGGCGGCCCGGATCTCGTCGAGGGTGGCGCGCAGGTCGTCGCGCACGGAGTCGAACATGGGGAAGCTCCTCAAAGTGCTTACGCGGTAAGGCGGGAAGTCGCGGGGCAGGGCTACGCGGTCCAGTCCAGGATGATCTTGCCGCCCCGGCCACTCGCCGCGTCCTCGAACGCCGCCTCGTGGTCGCGGTAGTCGTATCGGCCGGTGATCACGGGCGACAGGTCGAGACCGCCCTCCAGCAGGACCGACATCGCGTACCACGTCTCGAACATCTCGCGGCCGTAGATGCCCTTGATCGTGATCATGGAGGTGACGATCCGGGCCCAGTCGACGGGGAACTCCTGGGACGGCAGTCCGAGCATGGCGATCCGGCCGCCGTGCGTCATGTTGGCGATCATGTCGCGCATCGCCTCGGGGCGACCGGACATCTCCAGACCGATGTCGAAGCCCTCACGCAGGCCCAACTCACGCTGGCCGTCCGCGATCGACGCCTCGGAGACGTTCAGCGCGAGGCTAGCGCCGATCTTGCGCGCCAGCTCCAGGCGCTCCTCGCTCACATCGGTCACGACGACGTTGCGGGCGCCCGCGTGCCGGGCCACGGCCGCCGCCATCAGACCGATCGGACCGGCACCGGTGATCAGGACGTCCTCGCCGACCAGCGGGAACGACAGGGCCGTGTGCACCGCGTTGCCGAACGGGTCGAAGATCGCGGCCACGTCGAGGTCCACGGGGGCGCGGTGCACCCAGACGTTGCCCGCGGGCAGGGCCACATACTCGGCGAACGCGCCGTCGCGCCCGACTCCGAGCCCGACCGTCGCCCGGCACAGATGGCGGCGCCCGGCCAGGCAGTTGCGGCACTTCCCGCACACCAGATGGCCCTCGCCGCTGACCCGGTCACCCACCTTGATGTCCGTGACGTCACGGCCGGTCTCGACGACCTCGCCGACGAACTCGTGCCCGACCACGAGCGGAGTGCGGATCGCCTGCTGCGCCCAGCCGTCCCAGGCCCGGATGTGCAGGTCGGTGCCGCAGATGCCGGCCCGCAGGACCTTGATCAGTACGTCGCCGGATCCGATGGCGGGTTCCGGGACGTCCGCGAGCTGGAGCCCGGGCTCCGCCTTCTCCTTGACCAGCGCCTTCAACGCTACGGCTCCTGTGAGTGAGGTCCCGGTTCCAGACACGCCGAAGGAGCCCGCACCGGGGAGAGGAGTGGAATCGCGTAGCAATCTGCCCTACGGCGACGCACCGGTCCATCGAGGATTTCTTAAGCGCCGCCACAGCTTTCCTTCACGCCCCCCGTGTCACCTGCGGCATCGCTCCCCGTTCCGCGGACGCGACCGGCTCAGGATCGAGCGGGACACGCAGTCAGCGGGGCCCGGAAGGACACCATGCCGCCCGCACCCAGCGGGCGCCCGGAAAGACACGATGCGGCCCGCACCCAGCGGGCGCCCGGAAAGACACCATGCCGCCCGCACCCAGCGGGCGCCCGGAAAGACACCATGCCGCCCGCACCCAGCGGACGCCCGGAAAGACACCATGCCGCCCGCACCCAGCGGACGCCCGGAAAGACACCATGCCGCCCGCACCCAGCGGACGCCCGGAAAGACAGCGCGGGGACGCCACGGCAGGGCGGTCCCGGCGCACGCCGTCTCAGGTCGTGCCGCCCTCCCGGCGTGCGATGTCCTCCGTCAGCTCGGCAGCCAGCGCCTTGATGGTGTCCAGTCCTTCCCGGCCCCAGGGACGCGGCTCCACGTCGGCGGCACAGACCGTGCCGAGGACGGTGCCCGTGCGGTCCACGAGCGGCGCGCCGAGATAGGAGCGGATCCCGATCTCGTCGACGGCGGGGTTCTGGGCGAAGCGCGGATAGTCGCGGACGTCCTCGAGGACGAGCGCCTTGCGCCGGACGACGACATGCGGACAGAAGCCGTACTCGCGACCCAGCTGACGGGCGGGCGCGCTCGTGCCGTCCGAGGTGGGGAGCGCGGTGAGCGGGCGGTCGTCGGGCTGGTGGAGGCCCGCGAAGAACTGCCGGTGCTCGTCGACGAAGGTGACCATCGCGTACGGCGCCGCGGTGAGCTCCGCCAGCCGGTCCGCGAAGGCGTCGAACTCCGGTTCGGCGCGCTCGCCCAGGCCGAGCAGGCGCAGTCGGCGGACGCGCTCGGGGGCATCCCGGTCCTCGGGGGTCAGCAGCAGTCGGCTCAGGGTCATGTCCGCGCTCCGGGCCTCGGGGCCGGTGTCGTCGCCGGGGTGTGTGCGAGGAGGTGGCGGACGAGCGTGAGCAGCGTCTGCACCCCCGAACTTGAGATCCGGGCGTCGCAGCACACCACGGGGATCTCCGGGTCGAGATCGAGAGCGGCCCGCACCTCCCCGGAGTCGTAGCGATGGGAGCCGTCGAACTCGTTGAGGGCGATGATGAAACCGAGTCCACGCTGCTCGAAGAAGTCGACGGCGGCGAAGCAGTCCTCCAGCCTGCGGGTGTCGGCGAGGATGACCGCCCCCAGCGCGCCTTCGGACAACTCGTCCCACATGAACCAGAACCGTTCCTGTCCGGGCGTGCCGAACAGGTACAGCACATGCTGTGGGTCGAGGGTGATGCGGCCGAAGTCCATGGCCACGGTCGTCTCGACCTTGTTCTCGATCCCGTCGAGGCTGTCGGTCGCGGCGCCGGCCGTGGTGAGCAGTTCCTCCGTGCTCAGCGGTGAGATCTCGCTCACCGCGCCCACGAAGGTCGTCTTGCCTACTCCGAACCCTCCCGCCACCAGGATCTTCAGCGCGGTGGGAAAGGGGTCAGAGCTGTCGTCGTAGTCCATCGAGCACTGCCTCCAGCAGAGACCGGTCAGTGGGGTTGTGGTGGAAGGCGGGGGGTTTGGTGGTGAGGGCCCCGCAGTCGACGAGGTCGGCGAGCAGCACCTTGGTGACCACCGCCGGCAGCTTCAGATGCGCGGCCACCTCGGCGACCGAGACGGGGACCGCGCACCGGCCGAGCGCCTCGGCGTGCTCGGGGCCGAGCGTGCCGAGCGGGCTCGTGCCCGTGGCCATCACCTGGGAGAGCAGATCGAGGGCGGTGCTCGGCCGGGTGCGGCCGTTGCTGACCGTGTAGGGACGGATCAGTCGTCCGGCCGCGTCGTCGAGCCAAGGGCCGTCTCCGGCCGCGGTCACGTTCAAGGCCCGGTCACCGAGGGCTGCTCGGCGCTCCGGCGGGGCGCGGTGACCAGATAGGGCCGCACGCTCTTCACGAGCATCGCCATCTCGTAGCCGAGGACGGCCGCGTCGGCCTCGCGGTCGGCGAGCACGGCGAGACAGGTGCCGGAACCGGCGGTGGTGACGAAGAGCAGGGTCGAGTCGAGTTCGACGACGATCTGCCGTACGTCGCCGCCGTCCCCGAAGCGGACGCCCGCGCTGCGGCCGAGCGAGTAGAGGCCCGAGGCCAGGGCGGCCATATGGTCGGCGCTGTCCGTGTCGAGGCCGTGCACGGACTTCACCAGCCCGTCGCAGGAGAGCAGGACCGCGCTCTTGGTGTGGGGTACGCGCTGCACGAGGCCGCTCATCAGCCAGTCGAGGTCGGAGACATGGGCAGTCGGCATGTCGCTCGCCATGGTGGATCGACTCCTTGGGGTACGCGGGTTCGCGAGAGCGGGTGGGACGGGGGCCGTCGTCCGGCCGATGTGTTCGGCGGTCATCCGGCCGAGGAGTTGCCACGATGACGAGCCGTCAGCTCCGGTCCGGGTGGGCGTGGGACGTCGGGCTCGGGGTGGGCGGCCGCCTCGACGGGGTCCGGGTCCGCCTGCTGTCGCGCTTCCGCGAGGGAGATGCCCCGCTGGAACGCGGCCATCAAGCCCGGGTCGTGGCCGACGAGTTGCCCGGCGTCCTGGTGGACGGGGGCGGCGGGGCCGCCGCGGAGCTGGGGCGCGATGTGCTCCTGGGCCCGTCTGCGTGGCAGTCGGGGCTTGCCCATGGTGCCGCGCACGGTGCCCGGCTGCGGTGCCGGGGGTCTGCCCGGGGCGCCCGCGAGTCCGTCGGGGGGCGATGCGAGTCCGCCCTGAGCCGAGACGACACCGAGCGGGGGCGGTACGAATCGGCCGGGAGCGGGCGCGACACCGCCGGGAGCGGGCGCGAAACCGCCGGGGGCCGGCTCGGCGTCGCCCGGGGCCGGCACGAGTCCGCCGGGCTCCCCTGCGACTCCGCCAGGGCTCTCAGCGCCCCCGCCGGAAGTGCTCACGAAGGTCGGACGGTCACCTGGCCGGACTCCGGGCTGCGCCTCGGCCGGGTTGGGGCGCGGGGCGCCGGCGTCCCGCACCGGCAGCGGTGTCCGGGCCCGGCTGCCCGGGATCCGGACGTCCCCCGGCTGCCGGGGTCCTGGCGGCACTGGGTGCTCCGAGGCGCCGGACGAGGCGCGGCCGGTGCGACTGTCCCACGGTGGCGGGGCCTGGGTGGGCGTGCCGACGCCCTCCGTCTCCCGGGGGTCTGTCGTCCCGGAGGCCGTGAGCGGTGCCGTCCCGATGACCGTGCCCTGCACCACGCCCGGATTCATGGCCCCGGCCGTGCCGCAGTCCTCCCCGAGCAGGCCCTGCGGCAGCACGAGCACGGCTTGCACACCGCCGTAGATATTGGTCTGCAGCCGCACATGGATGCCGTGCCGGCGGGCGAGTTGGGAGACCACGAACAGGCCGATGCGGCCGTCCGCCAGCAGGCCGGCGACATTGACCTGGTCGGGGTCGGCGAGCAGGGCGTTCATCCTGCTCTGCTCGGCCGGTGGCATGCCGAGCCCGCGGTCCTCGACCTCCACGGCGAGCCCCGAGGTGACGAGGCCGGCCCGCAGCAGCACCTGGGTGTGCGGAGGCGAGAACACCGTGGCGTTCTCGACGAGTTCGGCGAGCAGATGGATCACATCGGCGACGGCGTGTCCGCGCAGGGTGCCCTCGACCGGTGGGACGAGTCTGACCCGTGCGTACTGCTCGACCTCGGCGGTGGCGGAGCGCAGCACCTCGGTCATGGGCACCGGCGTGCTCCACTGGCGGCGGGAGACGGCGCCGCCGAGCACCGCGAGGTTCTCCGCGTGGCGCCGGATGCGGGTGGCGAGGTGGTCGACATGGAAGAGGCCCTTGAGCAGGTCGGGGTCCTCGATCTCGTTCTCCAGCTCGTCGAGGATCGAGATCTCCCGGTGCACGAGGGACTGCAGTCGCCGGGCGAGGTTGAGGAACACCTCCAGCTTCTGTTCGCTGCCGGCCCGGCTGGAGAGCTGTGCGGCCTGGACGACCGCGGCGACGGCGCCGTCGTGGGCGCGCGCCAGCTCCGCGGCGAGCTGCTCGAAGTCGTCGGCGCCCGCGCCGCGTTCGGCGCGGGGTCCGCGTGCGGGCGGTGCCTCCCCGCGGCGCAGCGCCTCGACGAGACGGTGCAGGTCGGCCGCGCCGCGGGCGCTGGCCCGGCGCAGCTCGTGGAGGCGGTCCCGCACGGACACGGCGGTGCGTTCGGCGGCCACGGCGGCGATCACGATGGCCGCGAGGGTCACGGCGAGGGCGCCCGCGAGCACGATCCAGAGGATGGGGGTGAGGCGCGCGCCGGTGGTGCGGACGGTGAAGAGCACGGCGGCGCACGCGCTGAGGGCCACCGCGACCGGCGGCAGGATCGCCAGGCGCAGCAGTTGGTGCCGTATGGGGGTCTCGGCCGGTGTGGGGGCGGGCTGGGCGGCCGGCCGCCCGTGCCGGCCGCCCTCACGGCGGTCTGCGCGTGCGGCCGGTGCGCGGAGGTGAGACATCGGCGTCCTCGTACTGGGTGCGTCGGGGCGTGGGGCTCCCGCGGGGTCTGCGCGACTCGGGCGTGCGGCATCGCGGCGCCGGTCGAAAAGAGCCGCATCTCCCGTCTCTGCGTCGACCGACGGCAACTCAGAGTAGTCGTCTTTCGGATGGCTGCGATGGCCTGTTGACAAAGTCCTCCGCAGAGCTTCCCGCCCTGGTATGAGGCCTCGTACGACAGACCGATAACCGCTCCCTACATACGCTCACGGACGCTCTGAATCGGTCAGAGCTGGTCAGAAGCGGCCGCAAGAGAAGGGCGAGCGCCCGGAGAGCCACCACCTCCGCGCCTCACCCATCGAGACATCGACCGGGGCCCGCCTCCGCCCCGGGGAACCCCCAGCCCTCCCCCGGGGGAGTCACGCGGCGTATCGAGGTGACCGTCCGCCACCCCGGACCACCCGAGGCGTCACACCCATTGATTCGCCGTACACCTATATGCATAATGCAGTTATGCATAAGCCGGTTATGGACTCCGATCCGCCCGAGGTCTCGTCCGAGGACCTGATGATCGCCTGGGAGCGGATGGTCCGTTATGTCCGTCACAGAGCCACCACCGCCGGTCTGAGTACCGCGGCCTCCTCCGCCCTGGGCCGTCTGGGGCGGGAAGGTCCGCACCGGCTGACCGAGCTGGCCCGGGCCGAGGGTGCCTCCCAGCCCAACATGACCCAGCTCGTCACCCGCATGGAACGCGCCGGCCTCGTACGGCGAAGCGCGGACAGCACCGACGGACGGGGTGTACTGGTGGAGATCACCGAAACCGGTCTGGACGTCTTCCGGCAGCGGCGCGCCGAACGCGCGCAGGCCTTGCAGGAGCTGATCGAGGAACTGACCGAGCCCGAGCAGCGCGCGGTGAACGTCGCACTGCCTGCCCTCGCCCGTGCGATCCAGGACCGCCAACGAGGTTCCTGAACCACCCCACCCACCCCCGCAGCTTCCGGAGGACACATACGTATGAGTGCTTCGCACGGAGGGGCCGCGAGCCCCTTCAAGCAGCCCAAGGCCGTCTGGGCGGTCGCCTTCGCCTGCGTCATCTCGTTCATGGGCATCGGTCTGGTCGACCCGATCCTGCCCGCCCTGGGCAAGAGCCTGCACGCCTCGCCCAGCCAGGTCTCCCTGCTGTTCAGCAGCTACCTCATCGTGACCGCGGTGGCGATGCTCATCGTCGGCTGGGTCTCCAGCCGCATCGGCGCCAAGCGCACCCTGATCACCGGCCTGGCGCTCATAGTCGTCTTCGCCGCCCTGGCCGGCACCTCCGACTCCATCAACGGGATCGTCGGCTTCCGCGCGGGCTGGGGTCTGGGCAACGCACTGTTCATCGCCACCTCGTTGGCCGTCATCGTGGCCTCCGCCAGCGGCGGCTTCGGCGGCGCGATCATCCTCTACGAGACCGCGCTCGGACTCGGTATCGCCGTGGGCCCGCTGCTGGGCGGCGAGTTGGGCGCCATCAGCTGGCGCGGCCCGTTCTACGGCGTCGCCGTACTGATGGCCATCGCCCTGATCGCGACCCTCGCCTTCGTCCCGGCCCTGCCCAAGCCGAAGCGCCCCACGTCACCGATCGCCCCGCTCCGGGCGCTGCGCCACCGCGGACTGCTCACCATGGGCATCATGGCGCTGCTGTACAACTGGGGCTTCTTCACGATGCTCGGCTACGCGCCCTACCCCATGAAGCTGGGCGCCCATCAGCTCGGTCTGGTCTTCACCGGCTGGGGTCTGCTCGTGGCCGCGTTCAGCGTCTTCTTCGCCCCGCGTCTGCAAGCCCGTCACGGCACCGCTCCCGTGCTGTACGCCAACCTGCTGTGCCTCGGGGTCGTGATGGCCGTCATCGCCGCCGGCGTCGGCACCCCGGCGGTGGTCATCGTGGCGGTCATCGTCAGCGGCGCCTTCATCGGCATCAACAACACCCTCACCACCCAGGCCGTCATGCTGGTCTCGCCCGTCGAGCGCCCCGTGGCCTCCTCCGCCTACGGCTTCCTGCGCTTCATCGGCGGTGGTCTGGCCCCGTACGTCGCCGGCAAGCTGGCCGACGCCACCGACCTGAGCGTCCCCTTCTACCTCGGCGCCGCCACCTTCGTCGGGGCCATCCCGGTCCTGGCCAGCGGTCACCGTCTGCTCGGCCGGGCCGAGCAGCGCGCCGGTGAAGGACGGCCCGTAGCCCCGGCCTTCACCCCCGTCGGCACCCCGGTGGCGGCCGACACGCCCGCTGTGGTGGTCGCCGTGGGAGACCACGACCGGGCCGCGATCATCGTCGACACCGCCGCCCGCCTCGCCCACGACACCGACAGCCCCTTGGAGGTCGTCCACGTCCTGCAGACCGCCGTCGTCGAGGAACAGGCCGTCGACACCGAGGACTTCGACCAGGCTCGTACGGCCGTCATCGCCCATCTCGACCGGCTGGCCGCGCACGGCATACCGGCCAGCGGCCAGATCCTCGCCTCTGTCGGCGACCACGCGGCGGCGGGCCGGGCCCTCGCCCGGCACGCCGCCGAGATCCATGCGTCCACCGTCGCCGTCGGACGCTCGCCGCGCGGCCCGCTCGCCCAGTTCGCCGACGGCAGTTTCACCACCGCGCTCACCCACGCCGCCGCCTGCACCGTGGTCCTCGTCGACCCGGACCACACCCCCCGTCCGCTGACCGCGTCATCTCTGACGGAGCTGCGCAACAGCCCGGCGTAGAAAGGACTCTGACAGAATTGTGGCCTCCGTCGCAGCGAGGCGGGGTGTGCGCCTGATGGGGTGATCCGCATGACCGACGGAATCACCTGGCTCGCGGAACCGAAGTCGATCGACTGGGGCGGATACAGCGTCGTCATCGCCCTCGACCTCGCCGGAGAGGAACTGGCGGCGCGTGTCGCCGCCAGCCGGTTCGGCCGGAACAAGCAGTTGCCACGGTTCCTGGGAAGCCTCACCGGGTGGCAGGCCGACGACGTGATGAGCGGCCTGTTCGGTGACACCCACCAGGCCATCGCCCTGCGCTACGGCGAGATCGACGAGTGGTCCTACGTCGTCCAACACGGTTTCTGATACGGGGAGTTCGGATCGGAGCCGCCCGTGTCACGAGGTGGCGCCCATGTCTACCGCCTGTGGTACGAGGAGGAGAACGGCAAGCCCGTCCCCCCGTACTTCTCCTACGAGCACGACGGCCGCACCCTGTGTACCTTCAACCTCCACCTCGACGGCTCCTGGGGATACACCGGGGTCGACGGGGACCCGGAGGTCGCGTCCGCCCTCGAAGCGGAACTGAGGGCCGCGGGTCTGCCACCCGAAGATCCCGAGCGGCTCGTCGACGACCACCGCACGGTGCACCGCGCCTGTCTCGGCGTCATCGAACGGCACTTCGGCCTCACCCTGCCCCGCGAGGAGATCCTCAACAGCCCGCTGCCCACACTGCTGATGAAGGCGAACGTCGCCCAGTGCCCCTTCTGCGGCGCCCCGACCACGACACGTACCGCCGCACGGTCCGGGATCTCGGAGTGAAGCCGCTGATCACCCGGCGGGCTACCGAGCACGACTCCGGGCCCGGTACCCGACCCTGCGTCGTGGAACGCGCGTTCGCCCATCGGCACTGCTTCCGCCGCCTGCGGATCTGCGGGGAGACACGCGACGACATCCACGAGGCATTCCTCGCCCTCGGATGCGCACTGATCTGTTGGCGACGCCTGAACTCATTGCCATAGGAGGCCCGAGGGCCGGTCGAGGACGACACGGTGGTGCTCTGGGACGCCGCCACACATCGCCGTATCGGCGAGACTCCCCCCAGTCACACCGCGCAGATCAACGCGGTGACATTCAGTCCCGACGGATCGATATTCGCAACCGCGAGTCGCGACAATACCGTCCGACTCTGGAACGTGGTCACGCGCAAACAGATCGGAGATTCGCTGACCGGCCACCGCAGCGGCGTGACGTCCATTGCATTCAGTCCAACGGGAAAATATTGGTCACCGGCAGCATGGATCATACGGTCCGGCCCTGGGACGTGGCCACTCGGCGACAAATCGACTCGTCGACGCCGACTACCCGCGGCGCGGCGACCTCGGGTTCGGGAAGTGCGTCGACCAGCCGGAGGACCGTGCTGCGTCTGACGGATACGCCGAGAACGCGGGCGAAGCCGGCTCCGGCCCGGACTGCGAGTGCCAGACCGACCGCGGCCAGGGTGGAGCGCAATCGCTCGGTCCGCTGACCGTGCCGGCGCGTCAGGCCGGGTATCTGCTCGACGAAGGTACGGCGTGCGCAGTCCGAGTTCTCGCAGGTGAACCGGCGGACTCTCAACTGGAGGACAACGCTTCGGCCACCGCTCGGCACATCAGCGGGAAACCGCAGGTAGGAACCATGAACTCGGTTCGACCAGACTCCGCAAACTGGACACACAGCGCCGTCCGCGATGCTCTGCGCGTCAACGCGCACTATCTCGATGTCCACGTCCACTGACAGCATCGCGGCGTCCGGGATCGACGGGAACAACAGCTCCTTCAGCCGGAGCGCGACCTCTTCCACGGCCCCGAACTGTCAGCCCAACTGCCTGGTCCACGGACCATTTTCGGGCGACTTCGCGTACGGCTCGAAGGAGTCCGTCTGTCACTCAGAGTGGCCGCATCACAGAAGTTGAGCCAGAACCATTCGACAGCAATTGTTCATCACTTTGGGAGGCGCCCCACGCTCGCCGTGTTCGATGTTCACGAGAATCGGCAGCGCCATTGGGCCGGACACGGGTTGGCCTTTGGGGACTGGTGATCGGAACTGCCGGTGGCAGCGGCGGCCAGCGGGTGAGCCGCCATCCGGGCATTCCCATCACTGAGGACGACGCGGTGGGCGGCAGGACCGCCGGCGGCGCCGTAGCCACCGAGCCACGACCCCGGCCGTCAACAGCGCGGCGGTGGGGACCGCCCACCAGTTGCCGAGCCAGGCGGCGAGCGCGCCCGAGGCCGCGGCGACGATCTCCTCGACGCCTGGTGGCACGGCCGCCCGCTCGAGCGCGGCCACACCAGCCGCCTCGCCCGCCACGAACTCGCCCTCGCGGCTTGTTCGACTCAATGGGCAACAGGGTCCTGGGGACACTCGAACCTGGTCGGGTAGGCCGCTGTGGGCGCAGTTCTCTTCTGGCGCAGGGGCCCGCAGGTCAGGTGGGCGCGCTCTCAAGGTGCAACGAGGTGCCGGACGAGCTTGGTACCCAGGCCGACGGGAGCGCAGCGGCCAGTGCATGCTGCGCACGCCAGCCTGTGCAGTGGCCGGGAACGACCAGGCTCGGCGCGAATTGCGCCAGGGCGGTGATTGTCGGCGCGATGATCGGTTCGAATGCCGGCCCGCTCAGATGGAGTCCGCCGACGAGGGCATGGAGCCGGTCGACCTGGGTGAGGCGTAGGGCGTGTCGAACGATGTTGACCGCGCCGGCGTGGCCGCAGCCGGTCAGCACCACCAGTCCGTGCCCCCGGAGGTTCACGACGAGGGCCTGATCGTCGATGACTTTCGCGTCGTGTGCCCACCGCTCGCCCGTCCACGCCTCATGACTGGGCGGCATGCCCCGTTCGAACTCGGTTGTCCTGTCGACTTCACCGGTGATCAGTACGCTCTCGTCGAGGAGCAGGGAGGGTACGCGCCGTTCCACCACGTCGAATCCCTCCTGGCGCAGAGCCTTCTTGCTGACGGTGGGAAACGGCTGGATCTCTGAACCCGGGAGCACCACGCGACGGCGAGTCCACACCTCGGGATGTACCAGCATCGGCATTGTCGAGGCGCGCCGGCGTACCGCGAGCCCGGCCAGACCTCCGGCGTGGTCGAAGTGGCCGTGACTGAGCACGACCGCTCGGAGATCGTCGAAGCGCACTCCGAGCCGGTCGGCGTTGGCGACCATTGCCGTCGGCGAGAGCCCGGCGTCGAACAGCAGTGAGCTGGTGTGTCCGAGCCGCTTGATCGTGACCAGCGCGGAGAAGCCGTGCTCGGCGACGAGGCCGACGAAGGTCTCGCCCTCCTCGAAGTGCGGCGCCGGCTTGACACCGACGCTGAAGGGAGCGCGGCGCGTGCGCTCATCGCCGCCCAGCAGAGCGTCGTAGACGTTGTCGACGAGAATCGTGATCTCGACCTCGTCGACCGGTTCAAGACGAATGGGGTCCACCGCGGGCCCGAGGGCGGGACGAGGCCTAGCACTGGCCGCTTCGGCGGCGGTACCTGCAGCGAGACACATGGGATCAGCCTTCTGCCGATTGTCGGACTTTTTCGTCGCCGACGAGCCACCCACGACTATTGACGCGGTCCTTAGAACTCCTAACAGAATGCTGCAACTCGCCTTGGAATGACGGCGTCTGATGGCTTGTTAGCCTGCACATGAGAAGGGGTGAGCGGCCGCCGTGGA